>CALAQT010000364.1 GCA_937888775.1 uncultured Actinomycetes bacterium
GCCGTCGGGATCTGCGGTCCCCCGCCGACCCGCGCGTCAGTGTCTCGGAGGACGATCAGCGGCCGTCCGCCGGTGGGCTCAGCCGACTCCTGCTTCAACGGGCGAAATACAGACGATTTGGTCCCGGCTCTCGCTCGTGAGCAGGACCAGCACCGTCGGTCGACCCGCATCCCGCCCCTGCTTTGCCGCAAGGCGGTAGTGATCGCTGGCGCGCCCGTCAGCGCCGCTCCGGACGAGACGAAGACGTGAGACAGCCGTCCGCAAGGCGCTGTCATTCGACCGACGTTCTACAGCTGCGGGCGAGGGGGTTCCAACCGACACCCGTCGCCGCCGCCGACCGCGCGCTCGTCGACAGGCGACAAATGCCGATCGATTGCCCACAAGCCCCGGGCCTCCCCCTGTCCGACGAGGCCAGCGCTGGCCGCTCGTCGCGCCTTACTTGGCGGTTGGTGCCACGTTCCTTAACGGCACCACCGTCGGCTCGCCCGCGCGTACAGTCCATCTCGCTATGGGACAGGCGAGGTATCGAACTGCTTCGGACGGGCACTCCGCGCGACTCGCGCCGAGTTGGACGGAGGAGAAGTTGGCGATCCTGGCGTGCTACCTACACGGGTTCGCGCTCGCGTGTAAGCGCCACCCGAGCGGCTGGTACGCGCTCGACCTATTCGCCGGGGTTGGCCTCAATTTCTCGGAGACGACTGGCGCGGAGATCCGCGGTTCGCCGTTGGTCGTCCTCGCGGCCGGTCCGCCGCTCGCGCGCACGGTGGTGTTGTGCGAGCGCAGCGCTCGCGCGCTGCCCGGTCTGACGGCCCGCGTCACACCCTACGGTGATCGCGCGCGCGTGTTCGCCAGGGACGCCAACAGCGAGATTGCAGACATGCTCGCGCTCGTGCCACGCGACGCGCCAGCCTTCGCGTTCCTTGACCCGGAGGGCTCAGAACTCGCCTGGACGACCGTCAACGCGATCGCCGGACACAAGCCTAAGCCGCAGCGGAGGGTTGAGCAGCTGATCCTGCTCCCGACCGACATGGGCTTCGTGCGGACGCTGCCGCTTGAAAAGCACCTCAGCGAGACAGCGGCGGCGAAGATCACCGCGATGTACGGGCACGACCGCTGGCGAGCGATCTACGACCGCAGGCGAGCCGGTGCGATCAACCCCGAGGCCGCTCGCACCGAGTACGTCCAGCTCTACGCCCAGGGCCTGCGGGAGCTGGGCTACGAGCACGTCCAAGAGCGTCAGATCACCAAGGAGGGCGCGGGCGGTCGCGCGGGCTCGCCGATGTACTTCCTGATCCACGCCTCAGACCACGACGCCGGCGAGCGGATCATGGGCCACTGCTTCGACAAGAAGCACATCCGCCCCGGCGAGCAGCTCGGGCAGGAAGGCCTCTTCCACGTACCCGTCGCACCGCGCCAAAGGCGCGTGTCACGCGCCGATCAGGAGTGACTGCGGCGCGCGCGGTTGTGGCGTTGGCATCTGATCCCACGTGCGGCCATCGAGCAGCCGGCCGCCGGTCTTCGAGCGTGCGCCGCCCCACTGCTTGAAGAAGTACGCGACCTGCTCCTGCGCGCAGCGATCGCGCAGCGCCTGCAGCCACTGCGTTCTGACCGGCCGGTGGCCGGGCCCGGACTCGCCGCCGGCGATCAGCCAGTCGATCCCTGACAGATCCAGCCCGTCGAGCGGCCCGAGCAGCGGCTCGGCCGAGATGAACCGCACGGCTGCGGGTACCCGACGCAAATAGTCGGCGCGTTTCGCAAACCGGCGGTTCTCGATGCTCACGCCCATCCACACGTTTGCCGGCCAGGGCAGCGTCGGCGCGAGCGCAGCCAGGCGCTGATGGCGTTTGGTGAGGATCTGGAACGTGTGATGCTCGGCGGTAACCATCACGTCGAAGATCGCGCGTAGGAAGCCCTCGGGGATGTCCTCGTGGAAGAGGTCGCTCATCGAGTTCACGAAGATCATCCGTGGCCGTCGCCACCGCAACGGCTGCTCCAGCCTGCCCGGCCACAACCGTAGGTCGAAACCCTGCTCGTAAGGATGGCTGGGGATCCCGCGCCAACGCTCGGCGAACGTCTCCGCGTAGCAGTGCGCGCAGCCCGGCGAGACCTTCGAGCAGCCCGTCACCGGATTCCACGTCGCCTCGGTCCACTCGATTGCGCTGCGATCAGCCATCGACGCTCACCCTATCGACGCATGCTCGCGCCACATCGTCCCGGTCGCACCGGACACGCACCGGCCGACCCTGTCCGGCGATGACGCCGGCGACACTCGGGCCGCGCCGGCGTATGAGCTCAAATCGCCCCCCCCGCTCTGCTCAAACTGGGGGTTGGGGAGGAATACGCTACGCAGCGATGACGTTCCTAGAAGCCGCGGAGACTGTGCTGCGCACCGCGAAGAAGCCGCTAACGGTGCGCGAGAATACCGACATCGCTCTTCGTCGGGGGCTCCTTGAAACGCGAGGAAAGACCCCGGAGGCATCGATGAGCGCAGCCCTGTATCGCACGCCCGACGACGGCCCGATCCGGCGAGAATTCTCCCCGGGCCCGCAGCGAGCAAAAAGGGGGTCGGTACGGTGGAGCTACGTCAAGAAAGCCACTGGAGGCTCGGCCATCACGTCGCCGAGTTCTGACGCACCCGTGCTTCGCAGACGTCAGGCGACCCAGCGGGCGTCGGCGAGCTCGTCGCGGTAGGTGCCGGTCGCCAGGTAGGTCCGTAACCGGCGTTCGCCGGCGAGCGGGCGCACCTTGGCGGTTGCCTCGCCGGGCGTCTTGGCTTCGGTCGCGAACACTTCGCGGTAGCCGGGCTCGTCGGGGGCGCGGTCGGGGTCGGTGGCGAACACGAGGTAGCCGCGGCGGGCGGCTCGGGACTCGTTCGCCTTCTCGAGGCGCGCGCGCTCCTCGTCGAGCTCTTGGGCCCAGGCGGAGAGGTCGATCTGGGTGCCTTGGTCTGAAGTCATCGAGCGTGCCACGATCGCGTCCATTTTGACGATACGGCCAGACGGCCTGGATCTCGCCCGCGGGCTTCGCTCATTCAACTACCCGTCCCGCTCGCATCCAAGAACCGGCGCAGGGCCTCGACGCTGTCGCCGTTAAAACTGTCGAAGAGCTTCTGGGGGACCTTCTCGTAGGCCCAGTCGCGGCCGGAGAGGCGTGCGGCGTCTTTGCACCAGCGGCGGGCGCGGCGATCCTTCAGGGCGACGTCGAGGTCCTCCTGTCCCTTGGTCTCGACGATCAGGCAGGTGTCGTCGGCGAGCCGGAGGACGAAGTCGGGGTAGTAGTAGCGCAGTGCGCCGGCGTTGGAGATGTACTCCAGCGCGAACCGGCTGTTCATCGTGAGCTTCGCCCATGCGGTGACGTCGGTGGCGCGATCTAGGAACTCCGCGAACCTCGACTCCAGCGAGCTGTCTACGGGCGTCAGGTTGAAGATCGTGCGCTCGCCGTCGACCGTCTTGCGCGACCAGGGGAATGGTGGGGTGTCCGATACGCGCAGCGCGTTCTCCTCGATCGTGGGCTCGCGCTCGATGATGGACAGCGCGCGGATCGCGTCGCGGAACGCGCCGACGACGAGCGCCTGGGCGTCGTTCTCGGCCAGCCGGCGCAGGATGACCTTGTCCTCGAGCTCCACCGGGCGCTCGAACACGCGCTGCTTGAGGTAGTCGCGCACCATCGGAGCGAGCGTCGCGAAGGCGCCGGAGAGCCGGTCGACGCCGCCGGCCTTGGCGACGCTGTGCGTGTAGTAGGTGATCACGCCGGACGGGTCCTCGGCGTATGGGACGTGGAACTCGTACTCCTCGATCACGCCCTTGTCGATCAGATGCAAACCGCGGTACTGAACGTACTCATCGGGCTGAACGTCAGGCACCGACAGCTTTGACTTGGGGTCCGGGACATCGCTGGGGTGCAGCTGGCTCAGCGCGCTGTCGGAGCGGGCGAGAGCGCGTGTGAGCTGGGGGATGACGATGTCGTAGCGGCGCTTGGTCTCGTCGGGGAAGATCGTGACCGCGCCGGGTTCGATCTTGTCCGCGTCCTCCTTCTCGACGATCAGTCCGCCGTCGAGCTCCTTGCTCCAGAGGTTGCGGAACGCCTCGTGCTCGATCACGACGACGCGCTCGTCGAAGCCTGAGCCGGGCGGCGTCATCCGGCGCAGGCCGCGGCCGAGCGCCTGCTCGGGAAGGATCTTGTTGGCCGCGCTGAGCGGACGGAGCGTGACGATCACGCACACGTTCCGTACGTCCCACCCCTCGCGGAGCATGAGGACGCTCACGATGCATCGGATGCGGCTGTCGTCCTGGTCAACTTCCCGGGCGGCACGGCGGGCGAGGTCCAGGTCGTCCTTAGTGATGTCGCCCGAGCGGTTGGTGTGAATGACCAGGAGCTGATCGCCGGCGAAGTCGGGAAGCCGGCGCAGGTAGTCGCCGGCCTCGTCGGCGGCGAGCGTGTTCTCGCACATCACGAACAGCACCGGCCGCTTGCCTGACGGCGAGAGCGTGTCGTGGAATACGCGCCAGCGGCCGACGGCGACGTCGAGCCATTGACGGTTTCGCTGGAAGGTTGTGTCGCCGAGCTCGACCTTCGCGCCGGAGACCTCGCCGATGACGGGCGTCTTGACGATCCCGTCGGCGACGGCTTGCGCGAGCGGGTAGTCGACCACGACGTGGCGAAAGACGCCGCCCTTCTCGTACTTGGGGGTCGCCGAGTAGTCGAGCTGTGAGACGACGCCGGCGTCGGGGTCGTCGGGCGTTCGGCGGCGCAGCTCATCGTGGAGGCGCTCGATCGTCTGATTCCACTTCAGCTTCTCATCGTGCACATGATGAGCCTCATCGTTGACGACCATGACCCGCCGACGGTTGGCGATCCGATCGAACAGCTCCTCGGCGGACGACGACTCGACGTCGCGATTGACCCGGGGGCCCAGCATGGCCTCCACCGGGTTGGGGGCGCTGTTTGCCTTGCTTTTCGCAGCAGGCGGCTCGTAGAGACGGTGGATGTTCGTGAGATAGAGGACGCCGCGGGCCGTCACCGGGGCGGAGTCGTCCTGGAGCAGCACGGTGAGGTCGAAGTCGTGCGCCCACTCCGGCGGGACGAGCGGATCGCGCCGGAACGTCGCGGCGTCGCCGAAGTCGGTTTTCAGCCGCTCGAACACGATGATGTTCGGTGCGACGACGAGGAATGACGTCGTCATCGGCGAGTCGGTCTCGTAGAGCGCGTGAAAATAGGACCAGACGATGCACAGGCTCATCGCCATCGTCTTGCCGGAGCCCGTCGCCATCTTCATCGCCAGGCGCTGGCGCTTTGGCTCGCCGGGCTGGATCGTCATCCCGTGCTCGGCGTACTCGAGCAGATCCTTCAGGCCACGGACGGGCTCGATCTCCGTCAGGTAGATGAAGGTCTCGATGGCCTCGCGCTGGCAGAAGTAGAAGCGAAACGGGCGACCGTCGTCGAAGCGGTGCTCGTCAGCGAACCAGAACGCGAGCAGCCGTCGCGACGTCGCCGACGCGCCGGGATAGCCCTGCGCGCGCCAAGCGTCAACCCGAGCCCGCACTCCGTTGACCGCGTACGTGCCCTCGCTGGGCTTGCGCCTCTCTGGGACCTCGTACGGATCGCCAACCGTTGATGGCACCGCTGCGCCGCTCACTTGATGCGGACCTCGGCCAGCTTGGTCGTGTCGTTGCCGAAGATGTCGATGATCTTCACGACGATCACGTAGCGTCCGGGCTCCTCGTACTCGTGCCAGTCGCTCTGCGTGGCGAGTACCGGGTCCTCGCGGGTTCGATAGGCCTGCCACTGGTTGTGGAAGACCTCGTCGCTGAAGTCGAAGTCGACCGACCAATAGTCGATGAGATCCGACCACGCGTGGATGCTCTCGCGGACCTTCGGTGGAATCAGGTCCTCGCTGCGGATGGCGAAGTCCTTGAGCACCACGCGCGCCTCATGGCTCTGGCGAAGCACGTCAAGGTCGACGTGCGCGAGCTCGAAGAATCGGACGGCATCGGCCTCGGTCACGTGGCGCTCCATCACCTCCCTCGGGATCTGTCGGGGGCGCAGGTCAAGGCCGCGCCGGCGCGCACGCTCGGTGATGGTGTCGTGCAGCCCCATCTCCCACTCCCAGCCGAGCAGGTCGCACGCCTCGATCCCGTTGTCGGCCATCTCATCCATGACTTCCTCGGTCTCGTCGATCGTTACCGGAGCATCGGTAGCGCCGACGTGGACCATTCGGTTGGCCTTGCGGCCGTGGAGATGCGCAAAGCCCTCCACGGACTCGGCACGGTAAAAGGCGAGGATCGTGTCCAAGTACGCGCGGAGCGCGCCGTTCCCCGATGCGACCTGCCACCGCTGGCGTTCGTAGGAACCGAGGTTCTTGATGTCGAAGGGTCGGCAGTCAGTGATGCCCAGAAGTCGCTTCCTGGTGGTATGGATCGCAAACCGGCCGAGATCACAGGCAATCCAGCGACGATTGAGCTTCTCGGCTACGGCAGCGGTCGTTCCGGATCCAACGAAGAAGTCGGCCACAAGATCGCCAGGGTTGGACGAAGCAGTGAGGATGCGCTCAATCAACGCCTCTGGTTTCTGGGTTGCGTAGCCCGTTCGTTCGCTTGCCTGACTCTGCAGCGGGGGAATGTCGTCCCAAAGGTTCTGCACCGGAGAGCCGGGCCATTCGGACAAGAATCTCTTGCGCCTGATCCGCTGAGACTTGTCAGCAGGGAAGTGGAGGCGGTCCTCGGCATCCCATTGCTTCATCTTTTCGAGGGAGATCGCCCAACCCTTCGCAGGATGCTTATAGCCCTTGTAGTCGTACATCAGGGTCGGCCGAACATCGGGGTTTGCGAGATTGTCGGTGCAATACCGCCCGCGCACGGGGTCGACGAGGGGAAACTTCGCGTCGACCTGTTCCGGACTCAAACGATCCTTGGAGAATTGCTCGTTGAACGTGTAGGAGCCGGTTTTCGTGTACACGAGGAGGCTGTCGGTCTGCGTGCGATATCGATCAGCGATCGAAGTCGCCCCGATGGTGCGCTTCCATACCACCTCTGCCATAAACCGAACCTACTGACGCATCCGTGGGTTGTTTCACCGGCCGGGTAGGGGTGGGCAGAGGCCGCCGAGTGAGAGCATCGCGAGTGC
>CALAQT010000365.1 GCA_937888775.1 uncultured Actinomycetes bacterium
TGGAAGAGCGCCCCCAACGGCGGCGTGGATGTCGCCCCCGGGCAGGCGGGCTCGACGGTGGGCAAGGGCAATCCCGCAGTCTCGCCTTATTACGAGACGATTACGTACACCCCCGCTGGCGGCGCGGTCAATGCGAGCGATCAGAATCTGGCGGCGCTGTATTACCGCCAGCAGGTATTCGCCAAGAGCGACAACAAGCAGTTCCACGACCAGACCGGGTATCTGATCTACGACAAGAAAGGTCATACGGTCTATGACACGTTCTGCATTCCTCGCGGCGTCTGCATCGTGGCCGAGGGCGCTCCCGGCACCACGATGACACTCAAAACCCAGAGCAAGGGCGTGGCCGAAACCCAGTACATGCTCAAGACGGACCGCACGCAGGCGTTTAGTGTCACCTTTACGCTGTCCGGAAACACGCTGAAATATGCACAGACAACGGATTTGCAGGTGTATGGCAAGCCTTTCTCCCACACCGATTCCGACACGCTGAAGAAGACGGGAACCGAGCACGATCCAGCTTGTCGGCGCGACGCAGCAGCGAGCGGGCGTCTCGGAGGAGCGCAGACACCTCCTTGGTGGTGTGGTCGCCGGTCGGGTTGAGGCGCGCCATCGGGTGATTCTGCCCCTTCCGGACCCTGAATTCTGACGTCCGATAAGAGAAGGCTTTATCGCTACTCAGTGCGTGCATCGCTCAGACTGCGTGCCTAAAGAAGCGTCCTGCGCGCCACACCGCCGGTGTGACGTCGCTACGGACTCGAAGGGCGCCCAAACCATAGACGCGGCGCACTTCGCGAACCGCTCCCTCCACTAGGTCACCCAAGAGCTGGACATCGACAATGGTCGCATCCCCGCGATTGGGCCGCTTTGGGTTCCAGTCGGCGGAAGGCCATTGAATTAGCTCCGGCGCACCGCGTGTCAGAGTGAAAAGGCGCGTCAACTTCCGGCGCCGCAGTGGTCTCACCGTCGAGGGCGGGACATTCACGAGGCTGAAGTCGTGAGCCAGAGAATTGCGCAGGGCGTATAAACATATCGCCTCATCACCCGTGACGTCCGTAAAATGTGCGAGGGCGCGCTCGACGCATGAGCCGCCGGACGGTTTGCAGCTGGGGTGGAGATTTATCACGGCGCCGCCGATTTGGTCCAGCAGTGAAGCGGTCAAGCAGCGTGGAGAATGTTGTGGGAAGATTGCTGCCGAAGAGCATTGGCGGTCCGTCTCCTTGAGTGGAGTTGGTGTAACACCGTCAATGCTCTTTGCTTTCTCTCCGTTTGTGAGCGGTGATCACAGACATGGCCAAGCTGTCGACCTGTCCGTGGAGTCGGACGCGCTAAACGCATCACAAATGGCGAAACCCGAGCTGCGTGAGTGACCTCAAGTTTAAGAGTCTTGGATAATGCCGTGTCGTACAATCGCTTCATTATGAGAAACGCTGTGGCTGAGAGCGCCCGCGATGGCAACGCTAAGCGACTCCCTCAGCACGTGGGCATCATTCCCGACGGCAATCGACGTTGGGCTCAAGGTCAAGGTTTCGAAAAACAGGACGGCTATCACTTCGGACTGCAGCCGGGTCTGGAGTTGTACAGCGAGTGCCTGGCGTTAGGTATCCCAGAAATCACCTTCTACGGCTTCACCGTCGACAATACGAAACGTCTTGCTGCTCAGATTGAAGCCTTTCGCAACGCGTGCGTGGAAGCCGTGGCCGAGTTGGAGAAAAGGGACGCGGATCTGCTTGTGGTGGGCAACACCCAGTCGGTGCTCTTTCCCAAGGAACTCATGCGCTACACGCAACGGACCCGAATCGGCGAGGGTCGCATCAAAGTTAACTTCCTCGTGAACTACGGCTGGAGCTGGGATCTTAACCACTCGCTCAAGAACGGCGACGCGAGTAAGCGGGACAACGTCGCCGACGGCATCGCGTCCGCCGATATCTCGAGGATCGATCTCATCGTGCGCTGGGGCGGCGGTCGGCGACTCAGTGGCTTCTTGCCCATCCAGTCGATCTACGCCGACTTTTACGTGGTCGACGAACTGTGGCCGGACTTTTCACTTGACCAGTTCCACGAAGCACTGGCGTGGTACCAAGAGCAAGACGTCACGCTCGGTGGTTAGAGTGTGGGACGCGCACGGCTGATCTTCCCGGCGCTGGACTGGTCAATGTCGGAGGGATATCTACTCGTTTCGGTCGTCCTCGTGTTTCGCCATTTATGCGGCCGCCAGTGCCCACGCGTGCTGCACGTCCCGGATTTCTGGTGGGGTTGGCGCGCCAGGTCGTTGTGCTGAAAATTGAGCGGCGATCAGCACGCGACGTGCGGTGGTCAGCATGTCCGCGGTCGCAGGGGCGGTCTTGGTCCGGTACCACGGAGCACGGCGACGGCGCTCTTCAACGACATCGTCGGCGTGCAACGAGGTAGCGTACCAGAGTGTGAGCAGGGTTTGGCAGATGAGGCCAAACGGGACCGTCCGCCGCACCGCTGGTTCGGTCCGGTTGCGTGCCTGTCCGACGCCGGTGACCTGCTTGGCCTCCTCGAACGCCACTTCGATGGACCACCGGGAGGCGTACCGTTCGACGATCTGTGCGGGTGACGCGATGAGATCGGTTGTGATCAGGGCGATGTCGTGGCCGCCGGTACCTGGATCACGGACCAAGATCAGTTGAACCGGCTGGGTCTCAAAGGGCAGGTACCAGAGCAGCTCGCAATGGGCGATCTCGACTTTGGCGACGGCGCCGTAGCGTGTCACAGTCTGCTGCTCCCAGTGAAGCGTCGCCGCCAGTGCAGTGATGGACGGCAGTCGCTGCCCCTTGGTGCGAGGCCGACCGCGCTTGCTCGTTCGTCGTGGAGTGAGTCCGTGAAAGGCGGCATTGGCACGCGGCCGTGTGGTCCAACTGATGCGCGACGGCAGACCCTCGGAGATCGCGGCTCACGTAGGCTGCATCGCCGGTGACGTCGATGATTCGGTCGGGAAACAGCTCAGCGAGCTGAACAACCAGGCGTCGGGCGACGACGATCTTCGACCCCTTCTGCCAGAGCGAGCAGAGCACAGGCAGGCAGACCGGACGGCTGCAGCAGGGGAGCGATACCACGACGCCGAGGACGACGAAGCAGTTGCCAAAACCGACGGCGCGTCGGCCCAGGGCGAGCCATCGTGGCACCAGCGTGCGCCGAACACCTTGCGCCCGGTGCGGCGGAACAACGTGTCGTCGACGACGAGTTGGATGGCAGCGCCGGCGGGAACCAACCGCTGGATTGCAAGGCTGCCGACGTGCAGTCCGACCTGCTCGACCGACCACCGTCGGTTTGAGAAGAAGCGATGGGCGCGACTGTGGTGCCAGCGCTGAGCCAGACCGGCACCGGAGAGCATGCCGCAGACATTGTGCTCGCCGGTTTGGGCAAGAAAGCCGGTGACCATGAACGAGAACGTGGTGAAGGTCGGAGCGGTGAACAACGTTTGGAAGGTGGCGAGCAGCGTGGTGAGACTTGTGGGAATATTGCTGCCGAAGAGCATTGGCGGTCCGTCTCCTTGAGTGGAGTTGGTGAAAGACCCGTCAATGCTCTTTGCTTTGTCTCCGTTTGTGGGCGTTGATCACATAATGGCCCAAACATCACGCCGCGCGTCGAGTCACACGCGGTAATCGCGTCACAAAATGGCGAAACACGAGGAAGAACCGATAGCGTGTTATTCGGGGAGTCGTGACGGCGATGATCACGCTGCTTCTGCAGACGGTTCCACTAGCCCTCGGCGGCATGGTCAGCCCCATCGTCTTGCTGGTTCAAATTGGCAACCTCTCGGGGCCGCGCCCCGTGGCACGCGGAATCGCCTTTTCCATCGGCGCAGCCATCCCTCTTGTGATCCTTGCAGCCATCGGGTTGGGCGTTGGTCACCCGCTGCAGCTCTCCCGCCACCCCAACGGCCGCGCCGGCGTCCGAATCGTCATCGGCCTTGTATTGATTGCGTTGGCAATCCGGACCACCCGCAGGAGAGATCAACCTCAACCGCCAGGCGACGTTGGCAAGCGCTCGACCCTCGCAGGGGCACTCAGCCTTGGCGTCTTTTGTATGGCGACGAACGAGACAACACTTGCGTTGTGGATAGCCCTCATTTCGGACATGATTTCAGCGGCGGTTACAGAGGTCGAACGGGTGGCTGCCGCGGCGATCGATCTAGTCATCGTCCTGGGGGTGGTGGTGATCCCGCTCATCGCGACCGTTCTATCTCCCGTGTCCGCCGCTCGCCTGCTCGCAATCGCCCACACGTGGATCGAGCGGTATCGACGCCCCGCTCTAGCATTAGTTTGCGCTACGGTCGGAACGGTCCTTCTGGTCAGCGGCGTGATGCTTGCGCTTTGAGGGATCGCTGAACCTCGGATGAACCCACGCATCGAAAGCTGCACTGAAGCACGTCTCGGACGAGGAGATGGTCAAGTTGCATCCGTTTCCCTGTCAGAAACGTATGTCCACCTGGTCACGGCGGTGGTGCGGCGGCGGCTCGGCTGGCTCGGCAACGAGCCCACAGCCGCGCTGTGCTCGGCAACCACGACCCCTTCCTCCTCGCGGTGCTGGAACGCCGCCGCGGCGTAGAACCTCCTGAGCCGTGGCGGCTGCGCGACCAGAGCGAGCTCGAGGCGCTCTGGCTGCACCGCCGCGGCGACTGGGCCGACCTCGACGCCGTGGATCGGGACCCGGGTCTGGAGACATGGCTGCGCGGCCTCCCCTTCCTCATCCTGCTCGACGACGGCACGCTGGTGCAGCACACCGACGAGGACATGTACGGCAGCCGCTCCCACTGGGGCAGTGGGAAGCTGCGATCGCTGACACCGAGGAAGGCGCGCAGGGGCCGGTTGAGGGAGGTGATGGTGCCTGCGGCGTCGCAGGTGAACACCATGTCCTCGAGGTTGTCGAGGAGCGACTCGACGAAACCACCTGGAGGCGACGAGGTCCTGCCGTGCCCGAGTTCCGCTGCTGGCATCCTTCCTCCATGCCCGCCGACGACTGCTCGGACATCGTGCATGGCCGTGCCCACGACGGTACTCACCCGCGCTCAACGTTTCCGGAATGCGACAGGAAATACTCCGACTGTCAGAGATGAACAGGCTCGCTCTGACAGACGGTCAACCTGCGGACTCAGCGACCCGAGGGGCTGCGGGGTGGCTGTTCGGTGCTGATCGCCGAGATGCCCGCCGCCGACCGGTTCGGACTCCCACTCGTCGATGAGGCGTCGTGCTACCGCCGAGCCGACTGTGCCCAGCCCGATCAGGCCCACTCCGATCGCCGCCGTCATCGCGGCCGAAGTCTAGGGGCCCCGGCGGCTGTCCCCTTCGGGCCCGCGACGCGCCACAGCGCATCAATATCCCCCACTGGGGTGATATGCCACCTACGGTGGGGCGCGGTACTATGGTCCCCCGGCCTGGGAGGTGAACATCTTCCTGGCTGCACGGCATCAACGTGTCGAATGAGCGATTCAAGGCACCAGGAGGAGAGCAGTTGCGTCCATCCACCTTCATCGGCGGCACCGCTGACAGGGCCGCTCTGCGGCGGAGACTGCCGAAGTACGTCTCGTTCATCGCCGTCACCGCCCTGGGCGTGACCGCCTGCGGCAGCGGCGGAACCTCGAGCTCGAACAACCCGGCCAACACCGACCTCTTCAACCCCGCGAACTTCAACACGTCCAACGTGCCGTGGCTGACCGCCAACCAGAACGCTTCCGGGTCGCCGGTCACGGGGGGCACCCTCAAGATTGTCGGCAGCATCGACCTCTCGGCCGGCATGGATCCCCAGGCCGAGTACGAGACCGAAGGTTTCCAGATCGAGCGCGCCTGGACCCGGCAGCTCGTCACTTACCCGGCGTCCACGAGCATCCTCACCGCGGACACCATCGTCCCGGACATCGCCAGCAGCCTGCCCACGGTCAGCACCGATGGGCTGACCTACACCTTCCACATCCGCGATGGCATCATGTGGAACACGACCCCGCCGCGTCCCGTGACCTCCCAGGACTTCGTTCTTGGGCTCAAGCGCAACTGTGATCCGACACTGGCGCCGAACGGCAACCCCGCCTACTACTCGGCGACGATCGTCGGCTTCGGCGCGTTCTGCACGCCCTTCGAGGCCCAGGACGCCACCGAGAGCGCGGCTGCACGAGCCGCGTACATCAACGGGACCAGCATCTCGGGGCTCCAGACTCCTGACGCCTCCACGCTGGTGATCACCCTGACCCAGCCCGCCGTCGACTTCCTCAACATCATGGCGCTGCCGTTCGCGTCGGCCGCCCCGGTTGAGTACCTGTCGATGGTCCCGCTGACGCCGGGGAACGCGACCTACTCTGACGGCCCGTACTTCGTGAGCACCTACGACATCACCCACTCGATCACCTTCTCCAAGAATCCTGTGTGGACGCAGAGCTCCGACCCGGTCCGCCACCAGTACCTCGACTCCATCCACATCCAGTTGGACCTGTCGGGGGCCGCCGCGGACGCAGAGGTGCAGCAGGACCTCTCGGCCGGCACCGCCGACATGGAGTGGAACACCGTGGTGCCCACATCGGACCTCACGAGCCTCACCTCGCCGACCCGCGACCCGCGCTTCGGCAGCTTCCCGACCCCGGGCAACACCAATCCCTACCTGGTCTTCAATGTGCGAAGCACCAACGAGAACAAGGCACTCCAGAACGTCGCCGTGCGGCAGGCACTCGAGTACGCGCTCGACAAGGTCGCACTGACCAAGATCTACGGCGGCGCGGACTTCAACCAGGTGCTCAACCAGGTCCTGGCGCCGGGAGCGGAGGGCTACCAGCAGTTCAATCCATACCCGACGCCGAACAACCAGGGTGACCCCGCCAAGTGCAAGTCGATGCTCGCGGCCGCCAGCGTTTCCAACCTGACGCTCAAGGACTTCTACCGCGACAACGGCAAGCACCCGGCCATCTTCCAAGAGGTGCAGGCGGACTTCGCCAAGTGCGGCGTCACCGTGGTCGGCACTCCGATCAGCACCGGCTACTACGGCTCCAAGGGCATCGGCGGCGACTCGGCCACGCGGAGCACGTGGGACATCACCGAGCCGGGCTGGGTTCCCGACTGGTTCGGCCCGAACAACGGCCGCGCCATCGCCCCCGACATCCTCAACGGGACCAACTACCCGGGCAGCAACTGGGGTGGCTTCGACGACCCGGCTGCCGACGCGCTCATGACCCAGGCACTCAAGGCTCCGAGCCAGTCGCAGGCCGCGGACCTCTGGCATCAGGCGGACGTGAAGCTCATGGCCGACGCGCCATTCATCCCCTTCATGACCCAGCTGACCAACGTCTACCGGTCCAGCCGCGTCCACAACGCCATCTTCTCGCCGTTCGGCGACAACTACGACATCACGCAGATCTGGCTATCGTCGTAAATCGTTAGGACAAACGCACGGAGATGCCCGCCGCCCGGCGGCGGGCATCTCTGTGCAGTAATCTGCGCGCCATGAGCCTGCTCACCGTCGACGACCTGAGGGTGACCTTCCCGACGGCCGACGGCGTGGTGCAGGCGGTCCGAGGACTCTCCTTCGAGGTCGACTCCGGCAAGACGCTCGGCGTGGTCGGCGAATCGGGGTCGGGGAAGAGCGTCACCGCGCTCACCCTGCTGAACCTCAACCCCGGCGCGGACATCAGCGGTGTCGCCTTGTTCGACGGCAAGGACCTGCTGACCATCGACCAGGACGCGCTGCGGAAGATTCGCGGCGCGGACATCGCGATGATCTTCCAGGACCCGCTCTCCAGCCTTCACCCGCATTTCCGTGTGGGCTGGCAGATCGCCGAGGCGATCCACGCACACGTCGATGTCAGCCGCCAGGCGGCAATGAAGCAGGCTGTCGAGCTGATGCGACTGGTCAACATCCCCCAGCCGGATCGGCGCGTCAGCGCCTTTCCTCATGAGCTGTCGGGCGGCATGCGCCAGCGGGTGATGATCGCCATGGCGCTGGCGCTGAAGCCGAGGCTACTCATCGCCGACGAACCGACCACGGCTCTCGACGCCACTGTGCAGGCGCAGTTGATGGAGCTGCTCGAGAGCATGCAGCGCGAGATGGGCATGGCCATGATCGTGATCACCCACGATCTCGGCGTCATCGCCACCATCGCGGACCACGTTCTGGTGATGTACGCGGGGCGCGGGGTAGAGCGCTCTGACACCCGCACCATCTTCTACCAGCCGCACCATCCGTACACCCTCGGCCTGCTCCGCTCCGTGCCCAACGCAACGGGGGTGCACGGACGGCTGGTGCCGATCGTCGGCCAGCCTCCGAGCCTCATCCGCGTGCCGTCAGGCTGCGCCTTCCACCCGAGGTGCCCGTTCGCGATGGAGGTCTGCATCGACAAGCAGCCCGAGCTCACGGCGGTGGCCGGCGGGACCGGCCACACCTCGGCATGCTGGCTGCCTCCCGACATGGTCGGCGTCGGGCTCACCATGGACACCGCGCGGCAGCGTTACGCGGAGGGCCACCGCAACGAACGGGCCGGACGGCTACCCGGCGTCAGAGCAGCGAGGGAGCCAGCAGCGGTTCGTGTTTGAGACCAAGACCGACGGCGACGTCCTGCTCAAGCTCGACAACGTGGTCAAGCACTTTCCCCTCAAGCAGGGGATCTTCTTCAAGAAGCAGATCGGTGCAGTCCACGCCGTCGACGACGTCACCCTGGAGGTTCGCCGCGGCGAGACCCTGGGTTTGGTGGGCGAGACCGGGTGTGGGAAGTCGACGCTGGCCCGCTGCATCACCAGGCTGTACCCGCTCACCTCCGGCAGCATCGTGTTCGACGGCCAGGACATCAGCCGCCTGTCGCGAACCGGCATGAGGCCCCACCGGCGCGGCATGCAGATGATCTTCCAGGACCCCTACGGGTCGCTGAACCCGAGACGCCGGGTGGGCTCGATCATCGGCGACCCGCTGGCGATCCACAACATCTCGGCCGGCGCTGAGCGCAAGAAGCAGGTGGAGGGCCTCATGGAGGTCGTCGGCCTCAACCCCGAGCACTACAACCGCTTTCCTGCGGAGTTCTCCGGCGGCCAGCGGCAGCGCATCGGCGTGGCGCGTGCTCTCGCTCTGCGCCCCAAGCTGATCGTCTGCGACGAGCCGGTCTCAGCGCTGGACGTCTCCATCCAGGCGCAGATCATCAATCTGCTCGAGGACCTCCAGGGCGAGTTCGGTCTGACCTACATCTTCATCGCCCACGACCTCTCCGTCGTGAAGCACGTCAGCGACCGCGTCGCGGTCATGTATCTCGGCAAGATCGTCGAGATCGCCGAGGTCAAGGACCTGTACGGCACACCGCGCCATCCGTACACCGCGGCGCTGCTCTCCGCATCCGTCATCCCCGATCCCGACGGCGCCAGGGATCGGATCATCCTGTCAGGCGACGTTCCCTCACCGATCAGCCCGCCGTCGGGCTGCCGCTTCCACACTCGCTGCCCGAAGGCGCAGCCAGTGTGCGCTGTCGATGAGCCGCGCCTTGAGCTGAGGCTCGGCGATGCGCCGGGTCACCGCGCCGCCTGCCATTTCCCCGTGGCCGACGGTGAGCGGCTGGCCAGCGCCAGGGCGGAGATCGTGCAAGCAGTTGAGGAGTTCGTGACGGAGGCACCGGTATGAGCCTGACAGTCGTCGAGACCGCCGCGGCCGAAACCGGTCTCGCCGCAGACGAGCAGGACAAGGCAATCCAGGGGCGGAGCCCCTGGCGCCTGGCCTTCGACAGAGTGCGCAGCGATCGTGTCGCGGTGATCGCGGTCGGCATGATCGTCCTGATGGTGGGCCTCGCCGTCTTCGCTCCGGTGCTGGCCGGCATCGTCGGGCACGGGCCGACAGACGTGAACCTCGACACCGGCACCGACGCGAGCGGTCAGCCGCTCGGCCCGGGCACCGGCGGCTACGTCCTCGGCACGGACAACCTCGGTCGCGACATCCTCATCAGGCTCGCCTACGGCGCGCGGATCTCGCTGGTCGTGGGCGTGCTCGCCACCGCGGTGGCCACCATCCTCGGGGTGGTCGTCGGACTCTTCGCCGGCTACTACGGCGGCTGGATCGACACCCTGCTGGCGAGGCTTATGGACGTCGTGCTGTCCTTCCCGTACGTGCTGTTCGCGATTGCGCTGGTCTCGGTCGTGGGCCCGAGCCTACCGCTCACCATCATCGTCATCGCCTTCTTCTCCTGGGCGGCGATCGGACGCATCGTACGCGGCCAGGCGCTGTCGCAACGGGAGAAGGAGTACGTGGAAGCCGCGCACTCCCTGGGCGCGGGGAACTTCCGCATCATGTTCATCGACATCCTTCCCAACCTGCTGGCGCCCGTGATCGTGCTCGCCACCCTGCTCATCCCCGCGGCCATCGTGTTCGAGTCGACTCTCTCCTACCTCGGCGTGGGGATCGTGCCACCGACACCATCGTGGGGCAACATGCTCGCCGACGCGCAGGGAACGGGCTACGGCGCCTGGTGGTTCTGGTTCTTCCCCATGCTCTTTCTTCTCATCACCACGCTGGGGTTCAACCTCCTCGGAGACTCGGTGCGGGACGCGCTCGACCCGCGCGCTGAGCGCATGTTCGCGACGCGCAAGAAGAGGCGGCAGCGGAAGGCGCCCACATGACGCGCTATCTCATCCGCCGCTCTGTCTTCGGACTGATCACCCTGTGGGTCATCGTCACCGCCGTCTTCATCCTCTACTACGTTGCGCCGCACGACCCGGCGCGAACACTGGCGGGACGGGCGGTGACACCGGCGCTGCTCGACAACATCCGCCACTCGCTCGGTCTCGATAAACCGATCCTCACCCAGTACTGGAACTTCCTCGGTCGCGTCGTCCGCCTCGATTTCGGCACCTCATTCATCAACCGGCTGCCGGTGACGACGATCATGCTGAGGGCGCTGCCGGTGGACATCTCGCTCGCCATCGGGGCGGCGATCATCTGGATGGCCTCGGGCGTCAGCATCGGCGTTCTCGCCGCACGCCGTCCGCGCAGCATCTGGGACCGGGCCGCGACCGTGTTCGTGCTGACCGGTCTCTCGATGCCGACCTTCATCATCGGTTTGCTGCTCCTGTATGTCCTCTTCTACATCCTCACCATCCACGGCATTGCCTTCTTCCCTCCTGCCGGCACGTACACCGGGATCACCCAGAATCCGCTGGAGTGGGCGCGCGACCTGATACTCCCCTGGATAACTTTGGCGCTCATCACCGCGGCGGTGTACTCCCGCTTGACGCGCAGCTCGCTGCTCGAGACCCTCGGCGAGGACTACATCCGCACCGCCCGCGCCAAGGGTTTGAGCGAGCGGCGGGTGGTGTACCGGCACGCGCTGCGCAGCGCGCTGACACCGATCATCACCCAGTTCGGCATCGACGTCGCCACCGTCCTCGGTGGCGCCATCGTCACCGAGAGCGTGTTCGGCCTGCCCGGACTCGGTCGCGCGGTGGTGCAGAGCATCTCCAACCAGGACCTGCCAGTGATCCAGGGGGTGGTGATCCTCGCCTCCGGGTTCGTCATCGTCGCCAACATCGCGGTCGACGCCATCTACGCCCTGTTGGACGCGCGCGTCCGCCTGGCGTAGCCCGTCTTCGTCGTGCAGGCACGCCGTGGCGAGACAGACGATGATCGTGCGGTACGCGCGCAGGATCCGCGCATGCTCGGGGTGGTCGATGGCCGCAAGCTCACGATCGCACCATCGCTCCAGGGCGGCAAGCACCGAATCACGAACAGGGAGAGCACCGGTGGCCATGAGGAGGTTGCCGAGATGTCGATAGGCACGGAGACCAAGCATGGGTTCCAGCGAGTCGAGGGCTCCGTGGCTCAGTGGGAGGCCACCGCTGGCCATCCGGCCGAGGGCGTCTGAGACCTTGTGGTTGTGGTACAGCCAGTCGAAGACGGCGCGGGGCCGGGGTGCAGCGAGCAACGCATCAAAGAGCGGCGCCATGCCGTTGCGCTGTCACACGTCAGGATCACCGAGAAGCACGCCGAGCCGTCGCTCCAGAGAACAGCGTGGACAGAGGCCCTTGTCGAACATGCGGTCCTCGGCCCCGCAGGCTGTGCAGAGATTCGTGGCCGGAACCCCGGCGCAGACAGTGCAAACCTGCTGGGCAAACCCGAGTGGCGCTTGTGGTACCTTGGCCTCCTCCATGGTGACGCGTCAGACCGCATTCAGTCTCCGATCGGTCATCGTGGTGATGGCCACTATCGTCGTCGCCGGCTGTCAGGCGGGCTCACCGGTGCCCGGTGGCACTGCGGGTGCCGGATCGGTCGGAGGGACCTACACGGGCAAGGGTTGCGGTAGGCGTCGGACTGCTGACGCTTGACGAAGTAGTCGGCGCCGAGGTCGGTGTAGGGCAGCTCTCGGGTGAGCAGGTGGTAGGCGATGACCAAGATCGAGTGGGCGACGGCCACGATGACCTTGTTGTGACCGCGCCTTCCCTTGATGCGGCCGTACTGGGCAGCGAGATAAGTGTTCTTGGTCCGGGCAGCCGCCTGAGCGGCTTCCACGAGTGCGATGCGCAGCCATCTGGAACCCTTGCGCGTCTTGCCGGAGTGGTGCTTGCCGGCAGACTCGTTGTTGCCCGGGCACATCCCTGCCCAGGACGCGAGGTGTGCGTCAGAGGGGAATCGGCTCATATCGGGGCCGATCTCGGCGAGCAGCACCTCGGCGGTGCGGCGGTTGACCCCGAGCTCCTGGCGAACGTTGCCGCTCCGACGAATGTCGGCGAGCGGAATGACGGCCACCTCCATGGTGGCTGCTGGCGACGAGACTGCCGTGGTCATTTCTGACCCTCCGTGTGGTCCGAATCTCGGCGTGATAGCCGCACCGCGACAAAGGTGGCCGTCGCAAGCAGGGTGCGTAGCGGCAACGGCTCGTCCGGACCGAGGTCCGACGCAAGCCGACGCGTCCGCTGACGGGCAAGTCAGCGAGCTCATGGCTCTACGTCTGGTTGCGGATCCATGCCCGGAAAATCGGGTCGGGGATCCGAAAGCTGCGTTCGCGGCTCCGCGTGCCAGGCAGTTGGTCATCCGCCAAGTGCTCAGCTTCGAGGAGAGCCTCGAGAGCGCGCGTCGTTGCCGCGTGCGATCCCAACTGCCATTGAAGCGCGACCTCGGTGGAATAGAAGCCGCCTCTCACGCCTGCTGCGACAGCCCTCAGGATTCCTTTCGCGGTCGATGTGAGTCCCGTCGCAGCCCAAATATCCCGGTACCGAATATTCTCAGCCGCGAGCACCCGAGCCCATGCCTCCCACACGACTCCCTCGTTCATCAATCGGTCCCGGGGGAAGGCGATGTTCCACGCGAAATGAGCCAGTTGCTGAGTTTCGTATGGCAGGCACTCGCTGAGGTCGAGCAGGGTCTCTACTGCCTCGCTCTGCACCTCGACCGCGGTCGCCCGACATCGCTCCGGCAGGAACTTCTGCCATTCCTTCCGTTCAATCGGATTGAGAGGCATGACCTTCCCGATGCGGTACATCGGCTGGTTCTTATCGTTGAACACGCGCTTCATGAGGTGTTGCTTGCTTCCCAGGAAAACGTGACATACGTCACCCTGGTGCTGAAATATCGAGCGCATCACCCGCGGAAGGTTTTCGTCGATCTCAACGCATTCCTGAAATTCGTCCAAGACGAGCGCCACCCGCTTTCCGCGCTGCCTGGCAACCGTTGCCGGCAACGTCAGGAGTGCCGCCAAGGCGTCGTCGACGTCCTTGGCGCCTGCCTTTCCCACGGTTGGATGCAGCGACCAGCGCGCGCCTGTGTCGTCGACCGTGTAGCGCAGATTCGGGTGGAGGCTGCGAATGACGTCCGCGAGCTTGCGCCTCGCTGCGGCGCTCCTGGTTTCCAGGTCCTCGTGCATGCGTTGCGCCATGACCTCAACCAACCGCTGCTTGGTTGAGACCTCACCAAGGTCGATGTAGGTGGAGAGCACGCTAGATCGCACCTCGCGAAGGGCTCGCTTGACGAGAGATGACTTGCCAAACCGGCGAGGCGAAATCACGATGACGTTTTGGCCCGATTGGAGGTCGCCCTTGAGCTCCGCGAGTTCCTGGAAGCGATTGGTGAAGTACTGACCTTCCACGATGTCGCCGTAGCGAAATGGATTATCCACGCAGCCCAGTCTAGCGTCACCGCCGGATAACCGGCGACCGGTTAACCGGCGACCGGGTAGCAGGTGCTCGGCCCCGGCCCAGCCCACTCGCCCGAACTCGGCCCGGATCGCCTCATGCGATGGGATGCGCCTACCCGAGCCGCTACTCAACTCACGGCGACCGCGCCAGCCGCGCGGTCGCTCTCCCATCTGACGACTCTCGAGGTGCAGCAGCAACTCACCGATGAAGCGGT
>CALAQT010000366.1 GCA_937888775.1 uncultured Actinomycetes bacterium
CGCCGTCAACCCGCAACCAAAAGGTTGCAGCTAGACGAATTCCTTGACATAGGAGTTTTCGGTGGCCGCTGGCGCGGCCGCCTGTGCGGCGTGAGAATCCCCGGGTGTTGTCCGGACCGACGTCGACGAAGCTTGGTGCGAACGAGCCCGTATAGGAGTATGGCGCGGAGACCTGTGGTGCCGTTGACTGCTGCTGCGAGCGCGAAGGTCAGACTCATCTCGGTAGGCCTCCTCCGGACGACGAAAAGCGATCGTCTCGAAAGGAGGCGGAAGATGGATGTAGTGGTCGAGCGGTGCGCCGGTCTTGACGTGCATCGCGACAACGTGGTGGCCACGGTGCGGGTCCCGAGCGAGGATCAGCACCGTTATGACCGGCAGACGCGTACCTTCAAGGCGACGCTCGCCGGGCTCGCGGCGCTGCGCGCCTGGCTTGAGGGCTGGGCGGTGACGCTGGTCGGGATGGAGGCCACGGGCGTCTACTGGATGACCGTGTTTCAGGCGCTTGAGGACCGGTTCGAATGCTGGCTTCTCAACGCGCATCATTTGCGCAACGTCCCCGGGCGGAAAACGGATGTCAAAGACTCCGAGTGGATCTGTGACCTGGTAGCGCACGGGCTGGTGCGCGCGAGCTTTGTGCCGCCGCCCGAGATCCGCCGGCTCAGGGATTTCACTCGGCTGCGCAAGGCGCAGGTCAACGAGCGCGCGCGCGTCATCCAGCGGCTGGAGAAGGTGCTCCAGGAGGCCGGGATCAAGCTCACCAGCGTCGCCTCGGGGCCGTACTCGAAGTCCGCGCGGGCGATGCTCGAAGCTCTGCTCTGCGGGATCAGCGCCCCCGAGCAGCTCGCCGAGCTGGCCAAGGCCCGGATGCGCCAAAAGATCCCGCAGCTGCGCGAGGCGCTGGCCAACCGGTTTCAAATAGAGCACCACGGGATCCTGGTCGCCCAGCTGTTGGCGCACATCGACACGCTCGATCAGGCGATCGCCAACCTAGACGAGAAGATCAGTGCGATGCTCGCCCCTCACCAGCGGATCGTCGAGCTGCTGTGCACGATCCCGGGCGTCGCGGAGCGCACCGCGCAGGTGCTGATCGCCGAATGCGGACTGGACATGAGCCAGCGGCCCACGGTCGGGCACTTCGCCTCCTGGGCCGGGGTCTGCCCCGGCAACCGCCAGTCGGCCGGACGCCAGCGCTCGGGCCACACCCGCCCCGGGCCTCACTGGCTGCGCGAGGCGCTGACCGAGTCCGCCAAAGCCGCCGCGCGCACCAAGGGCACCTACCTGGCCGCCCACCACGCCCAGCTGCGCGGACGCCGCGGTGAGGCCAAGGCGACCGGCGCCACCCGCCACGACATTCTCGTCGCCTACTACCACATCGTCCGCGACCAGGTCCCATTCCGCGAACTCGGACCCGACTGGCAGCGCCGCCGCTACTCGCCCGAGCACCGCGCTCGGCGCCTACAACGCCAACTCGAGGCGCTCGGCTACAGCGTCGTCATCGAACAGCGCCAGGAGGCCGAGCAGCCCGCCTAAGCCAACCAACACAATCCGAGCCGGTCTACCGCCAGCGCTCGCCTGGCGCAAACGTCGCTGCCCAACGTCGGTCACTGCCGCGGGGATTCACAGGTCAGCTTCTAATCCACTCGTCGGGCTCGCAGACGGCTAGATCGCGAAAGCGGTCGTCCGCGGGATGGACGCTTTCCGCGCTGAGCGGGTCGCTGCGGCGAGCCAGCCAGATGTTCGCGCGATCGCTAGAGCAGGTCTTTGCCTGGCGTCGCGTTGCCGGCTCGGTCAGACGCTTACGCGGTAGTGGAGGTGAACGACGCCGTTTCGGAACCGGCGCTCATCGAGAAGTCCGAGTTGCGCGCGGACGTTGTCTGGCAGGGCGCGCTTGCCGCCACCTACCACGATTGGGCACAAGAACAGATGGCACTCGTCGACCAGCCCGGCGCCGATTGCGTGGCCAGCGAGCTCGGCACCCCCGACTGTGATGCCGGCCCCCGAGGACTGCTTGAGCCGCCGGACGGCGTCTCGATCGAACTCGCGCTCGATCCGCGTCCTCGCGCTGGATACCGTCTGAAGCGCCCGGGAGTACACGATCTTCTCAGCTGCCCGCCAGATCCCAGCATAGTCCCAGAACACTGCCGGTTCATCGGCCTCGGTGCTCACGGTCTCCCAGAACACCATCGTCTCGTACATCCGGCGCCCGTATAGGTGGGTGCCGATCGGCCGCTCGAGATCGTTGACGAACGCATGCACCTCGTCATCCGGCGCCGCCCAGTCGAACCTGCCCTCCTCGTCCTCGACGTACCCGTCAAGCGAGGCGATCGCCGCATAGATCAGCTTGGCCATCTCCACTCCAATCGGTCGTTACGGTGCAGCCACGGCCGC
>CALAQT010000367.1 GCA_937888775.1 uncultured Actinomycetes bacterium
CAACAACCACAAGGGATCGCGGCCCTCAGATCAGTGCTAGGCCAGGTAACTTCGGTTTAGTACAACGGTGTGTAGGACCATTGAGTGATTCAAAGGCCAGCCAGTTTATGCGGCAGCCACTGAGCCTCATTTTCAGGCCGGGCGCTAATAACTAAAATGGCAACTTGACTCTGCCAAAAATTTCCATGGCACTTTGCGTCAAGTTGCTGATAACGCAACCCGTCGGTTGCAGGCAAAATGGTTCGGCTGGCCCGGCAACTAGGGTGACCGACCTTGTGGCTGGTTGAGGCCTCTCAAGCACCACCGGCGGTATCCGTACTCCCGTGCGCGCGTGAGGAGGGCTCCGGGCGGGGAGGGTCTCCTCTCCCCGAGCAGCCGCTCGGCCTCCCGCAACTTGCGAATCACCTGCTCCGGCGTGTGCCTGCGTCGCTTCAACAGAGTTCCTTCCTCGCCCATTCTCATAGGCGCGAGAAACGCTCACAAGGGTCGGACCGAACCCAGGGAGTCAGGCCATCCAAGCTTGGCCCATTTGGCGAGTAGGAATGGCGGCCAGCCACCACCGTAGTCTCGACATTGGTCCGAGGCGGGAGTCGCGACGCTAGGCTTCGTGCGTGGCCGACAAGATCAATCTCGGATCGGGACGCGACTACTTGACAGGATGGGTCAATCTCGACGTGACGCCCGATACGAGCCCCGACGTCGTTCACGACCTCAACGTGATGCCGTGGCCGTTCGAGAGCGACCGGTTCTCACGGGCCAAGATTTTCGATGTCCTTGAGCATCTCGATCGGCCACTAGACGCGCTGATCGAGCTGCACCGCATATGTGCGCCGGGCGCCCGAGTGGAGATCGTCGTACCGCACTTCTCCGCCGGCAACGCCTATACCGACATCACGCACCGCACGTTCTTTGGCTACTTCTCGCTCGACACCGTGACCGGTGAGCATACGCACGACTACTACACTCAGATCCGCTACCGAATGGTGCGTCGGGTCATCGAGTTTTACAAGACGCCCGTCGGCAAGATCGCTTCACGCCTCGCAAACCGATATCCGGCGGGAGACGAGCAGCGCTGGGCGTGGATCTACCCCGCTTGGTTCGTGGTTTTCGAGATCGAGGTCCAAAAGTAGTCCTAGCTGATGGCAGCGTGACTGACCATCCACGCGAAGCGTTGTGGTGGTGCTCATCGACGGCACGGTCGTTGAGTCTCTACGCCAATGCGCTGGGGCCAACTAGCAGCGGTGTGGTCTCGGCGGTCCACGATATCCGCGGCGTCAGCAGCATGACGAGCAGGACGAACACATATTCGGCTGAGCCGAAAACGACCTGAGCGAGCGACATCGGTTCGCCCCACGAGCTGCTGACGTTCAAGAACGCGGGTGTGGCGAGCAACACGAAGGCGCCTCCAAACGCCGCTATCTGCAGCCGCCGTGTCCAGCCAAACGGTGCACCGCGGAGCAGCCAAATCCCGACGGCGGCAGCAACAAGTACTGACAGGACCTCGGAAGCACGTAGGGAGACGACTTGCGAAGCGACTCCGCACGCGAAGCACCCAAATACGAGCGGCACCATTGGTACCGTGGCGTCCATCGAGAGCATCGCGGTAAGCAGCGCTAATGGAGCTAGGTGCTGGATCTCCAGAAACGGAGAGCAGACTGCGGTGACAACAATGGCTGTCACCCAAACCATCCCGCGACTCGCGCGAGTGCTACGTAAACGCCAGCCCGCAAACCCCAGCACGCAGAGTATGAAGAACACGAACAGGGCCTTGACGAGGACTGGGTCTAGATGGGCGCTTCCGATCACATATGGGGTAGAAACGAGGCCACGATAGGCGATGCTCAAGAACCCAAACGCGAAGGGAAACGCGGTCAGTACCGTACTTCCTTGCGTTAGGAGAACGTGAACGTACTCGCGGAGCGGACCAGTGCCGAGCGTGAGCAAAGGGATGATCAGGCACGCGGCAATCGAGGATGCCGCTCCGCAGAGCAGCATTCGAGCTTCAGAGCGCCGCAGGGCGACGATGATTGCGATTGTCAGCAACGGGTAGATCTTGAGGGACGCGGCTACCCCTAGCAGGCATCCTGCCGCGAAAACGAGGCGCGGCCGAGAGCGGTCACCGCTGAGTGCGAAAGCACCAGCCACGAGCGCCACAATCCAGATATCCAACTGGGCGGCGATCGAGATCGCTAGCGGCGCGAACGCCGCTAGCGACAGGAAGGTGATGCCAGCGAACAGTCCGCGGCTCCGGTCGGCGCAGGTTGCCATTAGGAGTGCAGTCGCGCCCATCAGCAGGACCCCAGTTATCCACCATGCGGTCGCGGCGGCCTTGGCAGGGAGCCATGCGAATAACGCGAACATCTCTGCAGCAATCGGCGGGTATCGAAACAGCCCTATGTTGGTGGTGTTGTAGTGCCGCGGAAGCGAGTAATGCAGGTTCCCGTGAAGCACCTGTTTACCGGCTGGGTAGAAGAACGCGAGAAAGTCGGCACCGCCATGCGTGACGGGACCCCAGCGGACGAGCATGTAGGCAACCCCCAAGAGAGCGCATGCCAGTCCGGTTGCGTAGTGACCGGCCTTATCGCGTTCCATCCGGCTTCATCCTATTCTCACTCCGCGATCGGCGCCCTCGTCGTGTGGGGGTGACGCGCGAAACGTCAGGACGGAGCATCAACGAACCAGGCCGGCTGGCAACCACAACTGACTCGACCATGATGGCCGCTGGATCACGCCGCGCGGCGACCTCACCGGATCACGAGGGTTCCCGCGGCGATCGGACAGCCGCTCCAACCGTCGCGGCCGCGGCGGGCTTGACCGGGACGGCTGCGACTCGGAGCGCGCTCCCATACTCGGCGGCCACGCGGGAACGTCGAGACGCACGCCGGCGCGCGTAGGCGACCTCGCGTGACCGGCCCCGGGTTGAAGTTTCTTGGTGTCCGCGCGGGGGCGGGGGCTCGGCTGAGGGGGCGCCGGACGTGGTGGGTGAGCGTTTATACGGCGCTTCTGCCTGACCTGTGGGTGGGGTGAAGGCTTCGTGGCCGGGTAGCGCGGCCAGCCGCCGTATGTCAAGCAGCGCCTCAATCGTGGTCGCGGTGCGCGAGGCGTTGTCGTCGTTTGCAGCCGGTTTGCGCTGCTTGACAGCGCCGCCCGCCCGCGCTTGAGGGCAACGAGGTCGGGGCGCTGGGAGCGCCCCGACCACCGGGCTGGTGGGTGCGCACGCCGCGTCGCTTCTAGCGTTCCGGTTTCTCAGGTCAGGAACGTTGAATAAGGAGCGGTGGCGGCGTGCGCAACAGAAGCGTAGGCATCCGGGCGTGGGCGCGGATGCTCGGATTGGAGAAGACAGTTTTGGAGGCGGTCGAACTCGACGAGCACGACCAGGTCGTGATCTCGGTCAGGCCCGTGTACAGCCAGCGGGATCGCTGCCCACATTGTCGGCGGCGCTGCCCGGGCTATGACCTCGGTGATGGCCGTCGGCGGTGGCGGGCATTGGATCTCGCGACGATGTTCTGCTACCTGGAAGCCGACGCTCCGCGGGTCGAGTGCCGGCGCCACGGGGTGGTCGTCGCCGCCGTCCCGTGGGCCCGCCATGACGCCGGGTTCACCCGCAGCTTCGAGGACCAGACGGCGTGGCTGGCGGTGAACACGTCCAAGCGCGCGATCTGCCAGCTGATGCGGGTCGCCTGGCGGACGGTCGGACGTGTCTGCGAGCGCGTCACCGCCGAGGCGAAACGCGGGCGCGACCTGTTCGCCGGCCTGGAGCGGCTCGGGTTCGACGAGATCTCGGTCCGCAAGGGCCAGAAGTACCTGACCGTCGTCGTGGACCATCACACCGGCCGGCTGGTGTGGGCGGCGCCCGGCCGGGACCGCAAGACCGTCGAGAAGTTCCTGGATCTGCTCGGCAAAGACCGCTGTGCGCAGATCACGCTCGTGTCTTGCGACAACGCCTCCTGGATCACCGGCCCGGTGTCGGAGCGGTGCGCGAACGCGGAGATCTGCCTGGATCCCTTCCACATCGTCAAGGCGGCGACCGACGCGCTCGACGAGATCCGCCGCGCCGTGTGGAACGAGGCGCGCCGCTCCGGCAACAAGCAGCTCGCGAAGGACCTCAAGGGAGCCCGGTTCGCGCTCTGGAAGAACCCGGAGAACCTCACCAACCGCCAGCAGACCAAGCTCGCCTGGATCCAGAAGCTCAACGCGCCGATCTATCGCGCCTACCTGCTCAAGGAACAGCTCCGGCAGATCTACCAACTCCCCGCCGCCGACGCCATCAAGCTGCTCGACAGCTGGCTGAAGTGGGCCAGACGGTGCCGGCTGGAGCCGTTCGTCAAGCTCGCCAAAACGATCACCGAGCAGCGCCACAGGGTCGAGGCCGCGCTGACCAACAACTTGTCAAACGCCCGGGTCGAGCAGGTCAACACGCAGATCCGCCTGATCACCCGACGGGGGTTCGGCTACCACTCCCAAGAGGCCGTGATCGCACTTGCGATGCTCTCCCTCGGCGGGCTCTGCCCACCCCTACCCGGCCGGTGACACCACCCACGGATGCGTCAGTAGGTTCGTTTATACGGCGAGTTTGCGTTTGCCGCCAAGGGAAATCAGCCGTCTCTCGGGCAGCGCGCTGATGCCGACCGCGGTATTGGGAACCGCTCTCCAAGGCACTCGTCGATACGTCCCTCGTCGCCGCTGAGCTAACCGATCAATGGCCGGTCTCGCCCCTGGAGGGGCCGCCAGCGAGTGCTCGCTCAGCCCTGCGCGCCTGAATGAGACTCTAGTCGGGAGGATCTGCTGATGGGTGGTGTTCATCTCGCGTCGTCGAGCCGCCCGGTGGCTGGCGTCGGCAAAGGAGTTGTGAAAGCCCACAGACTTGTCTCAAATTGGCACTTCCCCTCTTGGGGTCAGAGGGCAGGCATGTTGGACGGCCCCACGGGGGGCGTAACCGCTCAGCTAGCCGCCGAGCCTCAAGCGCCTCGGAATCACCCCGCGCGAGGTAGCCCTCGACGGCGGGTTCATGCCCGGCCCGAGCAACACCGCGCTCGAAGACCTGGCACCCGAGCGGGTGTTTATCTCTGGCCGCCAGGAACCGGGCTCCAGACGCATGAATCGGCGGCTGCAGCGCTACCGAACCGGCCAGGAGGGCCGCATCAGCCACCTCAAACGCCGCTACGGGATGGGCCGAAGCCGCCTCAAGGGCCACCAGGGCCAGCAGATCTGGACTGAGTGGGGGATCCTCGCCTACGACGCCGACACACTCGCCGTCCGAACCCGGTGAAACACTCCGAACCGCTCCACCCAAGAGCAACAACCCACTCATTCGAACGGCCGCGCCCTCAGCCAGCGCGGCCGTTTCGTTCACTCAAGGGTTTTTCCGCGGCAAGTAACTAAGAACGACGCTCGCGTTCATCGGCGTAGTGCAATCGACTGACTTGGGTTTGATGGCAAGAGGTTGGTCTTCCTAAAACGAGCAGCTCGGCTCGGTTGAACTCGGGTTGTCGTCGCAGGCGGCTCCGGTGGGACCAGTGCCGTAGGCATAGCCGTTGTCGGTGCCAAGATTCTGATCCACGTTTGGAACAGTAATCGTGCTGCCAGGCGACCGACCAGATGAAGGCGGCGTGGTTGCGGATCGTCTCCTAGTCGCCCATGACGTTCGGCCGTCCGGCCCCCTTGTGCTTTGAGTCGGGGCGAGCTTACTCCCGCTCCAGGCGCTTGCGGGCGGGATCGGCATTGTTCTCCCGCGTGCGCCGGGCGGCCGTTCTGGCGAGGCGCTCGGCTGACGATGTCTTTCCGTTCCGGTGGATGGCGGTGTGGGACGGTTAGCTGCGAACCGACGACGGCTGGTCGCTTGTAGAGCCCCCGACCCGTATGGCACTCGGCGCGGGAACGCTCCCTCAGCCACACGAGCCGCTCTGCACTGCTCTACACGCGGCGTGAACCGCGTCGGGAACACGAGCGCTCGCTGACCACGCGGTTTCTGACGGTAAAGTTCACTGAACTAGTCCGTAGTTACCTGGGTCTGTGATCGGCGATCGCCCGCTGTGTCTGCGTTTTGGCG
>CALAQT010000368.1 GCA_937888775.1 uncultured Actinomycetes bacterium
ACACCGAAGAGGTGGTCAGGCCCTACGTCGAGGAGGGCATTGCGGAGCTCGTCCCATGGCCGCATGCGGGTGCCCAGCGCGCGGCGATCGCGGACTGCTTCGCCCGCCATCGAGACGACGTCCGCTGGCTGACGTGCATGGACATCGACGAGTTTCTGTTCTGCCCGACCGGGGAGCGAGTGTGCGACGTCCTGCGCGAGTTCGAGGGCTACCCCGCGGTCGCGGTCCACTGGCAGATGTTCGGAACCTCCGACGTCGTCCTACGGCCGCCAGGTGCCGAGGTCCTGCCGACCTTCACTCGCCGCTCCGACGATTTCGGCTCGCGCAGCGCCAACCGGCACATCAAGTCGATCGTGGACCCATCGAGCGCGCTGGATGGTCCGCTGCGCACCCCTCACAACCGACCCTACCGGGTGGGCTTTGCGGTCAACGAGATCGGGTGCCCGGTGATCGGTCCGCATCCGTGGCCGATTCGCAGCGAGCGGGTCCGGATCAACCACTACTGGACGAAATCCAAGGCCGAGAGCCTGCGGAAGTTCGCGCGCTCGGCGTTCGCCGCCGCGCGCGGCTCGGAGTTCGAACCGCACGGCATGAAGGAGTTCACCGATCCACGGCTCAATGCAGTCGACGAGCGCGCGATCCTCCGCGCGCGAGACCGGCTGGTCGCGGGAGCTGCCGCACAGCCGCCGGCACGACGCCGGCCGCGCAGCGCGCGCGCGGCGGTCGATCTGGGACTCGACCTTGCCGTGCTGCTCCAAGGCATCGTACGGTCCTACGGGCTTCGCAACCTACTGCGCGACGGTGTGAGCGGCGCCGCGCAGCACTATCGCTCGTGAACGGATGAGTGACGCAGCGTCGATACGATTCAGAGACGTGGCGACGATCGGGATGCTCCACATCGGGATGGGCGGGCACATCCGCCCCGCGATCCGCCTCGGCGCGGTGCTTGCGCGCCAGGGCCATCGCGTGCTCGCCTGGGGTCCGGAGGGGTATCGCCCCCTGATCGAGGCCAGCGGCGCCCAGTTCGTGGCTCACGACCCGCTCGCCCAGCGCCAGCCGCTCCCCGGCCTGCCCGCGTTCGCCGCCGAGCTGGCGGAGGCAACGGATCGTTGCGCCGGCGAGCTGATCGACCAGCTGTTTGCGCACCGCGTAGATCTGGTCGTCCACGACTGTCACGTCACCTGGGCGCGAGTGGCGGGAGAGTTCCTTGGTCTGCCGAGGATCATCTCCAACCCGCTGTTTCCGGGCGCCGACGCGGCCTTCCCTCATCTCAGCCCCCTGTACCGGGCGGTCGAGCATCTTCCCGTGTTCAAGGAGATCTCCGACGTGGCCGCAGCCCGGGTGCAAGCCAGGCGACTGTTGATCGCCGAACGGTGGGGGGTCGACATCGGGGAGTGGCCGAGCACGCTGGTCAGCACTGCGCAGGACACGGTCTCCTTCACGACTGCGGAGATCACCGGTATCGCCGAGCTCGACCCCGGCTGGCGCTACGTGGGGCCGCTGATGGACCCGGCCCCGCCCCGTGTCGCCACAGGCGCCCGCCCGCTCGTGTACGTCGCGTTCGGGACGTCGTTCGACACCGTACCGGTGATGTTCAGATCGGCGATCGAGGGCCTCGCAGGCGAGCGCGTCGACGTGATCGCCTCGACGGGGCGGAGCGCAGTCGAGCCGGGCGAACTCGAGCCGCTGCCGCCGAACGTGGTCGTCCATGAGTTCGTCGACTCTCGTGCGGTGCTCGCCCGAGCGAGCGTGCACGTCACCCACGGCGGCTGTGGCTCGGTGCACGAATCACTGCTGGCAGGCGTGCCGATGGTGTGCCTGCCGGTGGGGGCGGATCAATTCGGCTGGGCCGAACGCGTGCAGCGCCTCGGCGTGGGGGAGACGGCGGAGCTGACACCGGCGGGGATCCGAAGCGCCGTCCGCCGGCTGCTGGCCGACGAGTGCGTGAGCGAGAGAGCGCGGGAGCTCGGCCGCGGGCTTGCCGCGTTCGACGGCGCCAGTCGCGTCGCCGAGCTCGTCGACGAGGTCCTGGTACGCGATAGCACGCCGCAGCGGCTCACCGCCTAAGCGATGGCAACGATCGCGGTCCTGAACATCGGCCTCGGCGGACACGTCGGACCTGCCACCCGCCTCGGTGCCGTTCTCGTTCGCCAGGGCCATCGGGTGCTCGCATGGGCTCCGGAAGCGTGCCGGGAGCAGGTCGAGGCGACGGGCGCCGAGTTTTGCTCGCACGAGCCAACGCACGGACCGGTCGGCGGCCTCGTCGACTTCGCAGCTGTGTTGGCCGAGGCTGCCGAGCACTCTTGTGAAGAGCTAATCGAGCGGCTGTTCGAGGAACAGGTGGACCTGGTGATCCATGACTGCCACGTTCCGTGGGGCCGCATAGCGGCAGAGTTCCTCGGCCTTCCGAGGATCATCTCCCACCCGCTGTTTCCCGGCTCGAGCCCGCCGATGCCGGACGTCGACGATCTTCCGGAGCCTCTGCGCGCCGGTTCGGTGCAAGCTGCCGCACGCGTGCTGGACAGTCGGCTGTCGATCGCCCGAAAATGGGGGATCGAGCTCGGAGACTGGCGAGGCGCGCTAGTCAGCACGGGTGAGGCGACGATCGGCTTCACGACCGAGGTGATCGTCGGCGGACTCGAGCTGGAGCCCGGCTGGCGACTGGTGGGTCCGCTGATGGACCCTGCTGAGCCCCCGATCGCCGCGCCAGGCCGGCCACTCGTGTACGCCGCGTTCGGCACGTTCTTCAACTATCGCCGGGAGCCGTTTCAGGCAGTCGTCGATGCCCTGGCCGACGAGCCTGTCGATGTGCTGATCTCCACTGGACGCAGTCCCGTGTCGCCCTCCGACCTCGGACCGCTGCCGCCGAACGTGGTCGTCCGCGAATTCGTCGACTCGCGCGAAGTGCTCGCGAGCGCAACCGTGCACGTCACCCACGGCGGCTGCAGCTCGGTGCACGAATCGCTCCTCGCCGGCGTGCCGATGGTCTGCATCCCGCAAGGCTCCGATCAGATCGCCTGGTCGCGGCGTCTCGAGGCACTCGGGGCGGGCGCGATCGTGGACATGACTCCGGCTGCGATCCGCACTGGTGTGCATCGGTTGATCGGCGATTGCCGCCCGCGCGAGCACGCGGCCGAGCTCGGCGAGCACCTCGCCGCCTACGACGGTGAGCCGCGGCTGGCGAAGCTGGTCGAGCAGATGCTCTCCGGGCGCTATCCGGGGGTCAGTGCCGGCGCCTAGCGCTGATGCGGACGCCCGCGGAGCGTCGTGATGTTTCGCTCCAACCTCGCGTCCTAGACGAGGCCGTAGGAATAGTAGTAGTAGAAGAAGTCACCGCCACCGCTCGACTGAGCGGCGGCGGGCGTGGGCGCGACGATGCTCTGCACGACTGGCAGCGCCAGCGCTGCCGTTCCCACGACGCCGACCCGGCGGATGAAGCGCCGGCGGCTGAGCCTCGCCACAGAAGAGAAACTCATCGACGTCCATGCAGACCAACCAGCGCACGTCATTCCGGTGGCGTCTGAAGCAGTCAGCGATCGCGCGACGCTGGGCGCCAGGGTACGGCCAGCGAGTGAACTCCACGATTCCCTGCTCGACGTACGGCCGGACGACCTCCTCCATGGCGTCGCTGCTGCCGTTGTCGTAGAGATAGAAGCGCTCAATCCCTTGGAGCCGATGGAACTCGATCCATTCGCGTAGGTCCCGCGCCTCGTCGAGCATCAGCGTTGTGATCGCGAAATAGGGCAGCTCGCGACGAGCCTGTCGCTCACGTTCAGCAGCGCTCGGGAACAGGTGGCGACGCAGGTCGCTCGCGGTGTAGGCCAGCTCCGGACGCCAGCGGGGGCGGGCGAATGCCTGCACGATCGTCGCGGCGACGTAGACCGGATTGCGCCAAGGTGCGGGGGTAACCGTCATGGTGAGCTCTTTGGACGAACGCGACCAACAGATCGCCGCCCGACGCTGAGCTGAGCACGCGGCACGAGTTGATCCTATGAACTGCGACGACGGCTTGCGGGACCGGCTCAGGGCGACGCCCGCTAGCTGATGCCCGAGGAGGTCTCCTTCGAAGCGGCTGTCGACCGCTCCCCGACTACGTGCTTGTCCCGTTCCTTGCTGGCCTTCTCGAGAGCCGCGATTCTGGCATCGAGTTCCTTGACCGCCTCGATCAGCGGCGCGATCAGCCCAGCGTAGTTGACCATCTTGTACCCGCGGGCGTCGGTATGTACGAGCTCCGGGAAGACCTGCTCCACCTCCTGCGCGATAACGCCCAGGTCCTTCCCGCTGTGCCCAGGTTGGAGGTCCTCGCGCCATTCGAACGAGACGCCCCGAAGGCGCCTGACCAGCGACATCACACTACGATCGTCTGGAGCGTGGTCGTCGGCCTCCGGCGAGGCCGGGTCAGTGCCGCAGGTCTGTCCCATGACTCGGCGTCAGGCGGGCGTCAGCCCGGCTCACGGCCGGTCGCTTGCTCGGAGCGTCTTTACGTTTCGCTTCAGCCTGTCGTCCGACAAGTTGTTGTAGTAGTAGTAGTAGTCGCCCCCGCCGCCAGACTGCGCAGCGGCGGGCGTCGGGGCGACGATGCTCTGCACGACCGGCAGCGCCAGCGCCGCCGTGCCCACGACGCCGACGCGGCGGATGAATCGCCGGCGGCTGAGCCTAGCCGCGTTCGGGTCGCGCCGCGTGTAGCCGGACTCGATCAGACCGTGCTCTTCGAGGTGGTCGAGCGTGACCATGACGAGGTCCTCGTCGGCCAGCTCCCCGACCTCCTCGCGCAGCACCTCGACCAGATCCGCCAGGGTCCGCTGGCCGTCGCTGCTCCGCCACACGAGCGCCGCGGTGCGGTTCAACCTGCAGGCCACGTCGCGCTGCTCGTCGTACACGAGCAGCTCGCCATCGAGCTCCTCCGTCAGCAGATCCGAGGTACGAACGAGCGGACGAGTGACCATTACGCGCCCAAACCTACCAGACGGTCGAGCCGTGGCGGAGGTTGCTTCCCCCGGGTCGCGCTGGCTTGCTCACGAATCGCTCTCTGACGCCGGCGATGCCATCGCTTCGAGGAGCGCCTGCGCGGCGAGGCTAGCCTCCCCGCGGGCCCCCGCTATCACGCGCGCGTCTCGCGTCAACTGGCGCGCAGCGGCCAGCGCGCGGCCGGGACTGGAACGCGCCGCGACGGTGTGCTGGAGCAGTGCGAGTGCCCCCTCCCCCTGGGTGCAGGCGACCGGGCGCCACGCCGCGCCCTCCTCGTAGCTCGTCACGACGATCAGACCTGCCCGGATCGGCTCCGTCCCGATCCGCGCGTCCGACACGGGCACCGGCACGCCGCGACGGTTTGGATCGAAACGAATCGATAACGGCTTGGGATAGGCGTGGATCATGCCGTCCACATCTACAACCGTGTACTCATCGGAATAGTAGGTCGCTCCCGCGCGCACCAGTTCGGCGACGAGCGTCGTCTTGCCGCTGCGGCTACTCCCAGGGATCACGATCGCCAGACCGCAGACGCAGACGACACCCGCATGGATGAACACGTGCGCCGGCGCGTACAGCGCGAGGTGCTCGCGCACGGTCGAGCCCAGTACGACGAGCGTGGCGCTCCGATCACCATCGGTGCGGGCGACCTCGGCGCCGTCGAGTGTGATCGTGCCGTCTCGCATCAGCCCGAACCGGGCCGCCGTAGGCGTGCCGTTCGGTGGGCGCCAGCCCGGTGGCAGCACGATTGGCAGACAGTCGAACAGCTCACGATCGTCGCTCAGAACTTCAGCCGCGAGGCCGAAGGACTCGAACACGAGACGGTGTTGAGCGCGTGGCACACCGTGATGCTACGGACTGCGGCACGCGCTCGCGAGGGCCGCCCGGCTTGGTGCGCCCAGCGAGGCCAACGCCGAGAGCGTTACTCGGACCGCCGCCTCGGTGGGTAGCGTACCGGTAGGAGACCCGGCACTCGGTCGGGTCCCCGTGGAGGGACTTTGCGCAATCCTCGGAGCCCAGCGCCTTGGGCGCGATTGACTTCACCCCGCCGGCGCGTGAGCGCGCTGCTCTTCCTCTGCCGTGCGCTCGAGGGGCAGGATCGGTCGTTGGGCCAACGGCGCGCAGTCAGCTGGGCGCGACCGATCGACTGGAACGACGGGCTCGCCGTGGCCCTCGAGCTGTGGGTCATGCCTTCGCTGGGGTGCGCAGTGCCACGCATCGAGGGCACCCTTCCCGCGCACGCGGCCGAACTGTCGCGCCAGTACTACAGGGTGAACACCGTCCGTAACCTCCGCTTTCGCCACGAGCTGACCGAAGCAGTGCAAGCGCTCAATGCGGCCGGGGTCGTCCCGCTGCTCTTCAAGGGTGCTCTCCAGCTGGTGGACGGCACGGCGGTAAGCCTGGGCAACCGCGGTATGGCCGACCTCGACCTGGCCGTCCCGACCGACGCGATAGCGGCCTGTGTCGAGGCGTTGCGCGGGATCGGCTACGAGCCCGATCCGGAAAACGTGTACCTGCACCCCCATGCCCCCACCAAGTGCTGCACAACGTTCTGCACTCAGCGGTCCAGGACCTCAACCACGCCGTGGCCGGACTGCCCCTGCGGCAGCTGCTCACACTCGCGCGCCTCGCGCACGTGCACCGCTCAGCCGTCGACTGGACAGCGATCCGCGTGCGAATGGACGCCCACGACCTCTCCACCGTCTTACGAGACCATTTGTGGTTGACCCACCAGCTGGCCGGGCTCGCGCTTCCCGACGGCCCGTGGGACGGCGTGGGTATGCGGCTCTACGAGGGGCGGGTACTGGCCAGCTTCGGCTTGGGTTGGCCTTCCCATCTTCAGCGGAACGTGCGGCAAGCGTTCGAGCGCCCCTACCTCGACGCGTTGTACGCACATGGCAACCACCCGTTGAAGCTAGCCAGCGCGCGGGCCCGTCACGCAATTCACGTCCTGCACCGCGACGGTCGCGGGGCGCTGCGCGCGGCCGTCGAGCGCAGGGCCTGAGGTAGGAGCCCTCCGCCCGGACCGAGGGCCCTTTGTGACCGTAGTTTCCGGTGTATCGTGCGGTGTCCTGTGGCCCGTGATGCGGTGCAAATAGGACTGTTTGTTTCGGGTGGGCCTGCTGGACGGCGTCGGACCCGTGGCGCCCGGAGTATTCGTCTGGCGTATGCCGGATCAGCCTTCTACGGGATCAGCCCGCTCACGCGGACCGCGTGGCACTGACACACCACCGCAAGCGTCACGACGGCGCGACCCTCGCGACCGGCTACGCGCACGGCGCCGACCTCGCGATCATCCGCCACAACGGCAAGCCCGTCGACGCCCGGCAATGGTTGAACGCGCTCACCCTCACGCTCGCGCATGGAGCACACGCCGCAACGCAGCGCTGCTAAGCGCAGTCGCGGCTCTCGATGCCGTCCTCGCGCGGCTGCAGGACGACCGTTACGGTCGGCGCGCGTAGCGCCACATTGCCGCTTGACACGAGATGCGCTCGTCTCCATTCGCGCACGGCTCGCTCCCGCTCACGGCGAGGACCGGGCGTCTGATCTGACGGGCGGTCCGCTTCTCCTATGAGCGCAGAGCAGCCACTCCGGGAGATGGCTGGTATTAGATTAGGGTGCAAGGCAGCAGCCCGGCCGACCGGCGATCGCACGAGTTGCGGAGGAACCCGCCGCTGCTGCTTTTCTGCGCCGGCGATCACGTGGCTGGCTCTCGCATTCGCGTGGATCCACCGGCGCCGGCTCGGCGGTCAGCATGAGAGTCGCCGCCGCTGCTTTCGTCGAGCCGAACTCCTCGACGCCTCGGTCGCGTCGCGCCTGCTTTGCCACTCAGTGAATGCGATCGTCGGCTCGGCGGAGACGCAAACGTCTGAGTTGTCGCCATTCCGATCGCGAGGTGTGGGTGGTACTCGCAGCGAAAGCGATCGCGCCGTGAAGCCCGCGGTGGCTGCTCCCAGCGAGCACCAGCCATCTCGCGGCCGCGCGTCAGGTGGCCGGAATAGCGGCGTTGCGGGCACGCGTCAGGCGATGGCGCGAAGGGCGGGTCGTGGCTGCTCGGCACGAGATGCGGCCACGCGCCCGGCTCGACGAATCGTGGCTGGGGTTGTCCGCAAGCAGTCGCCGACGGCGCTGTCGCGGGCCTCAAGCTCGTGGCTCCTTCCGTGAGGGAGCGGAACTCTGCATCCCCCGATGTCGTGCTCCCGCTGCTCCCCAGGGGCGGCAATTAGCACTAGATGATTGATTCCGTGTGGGTGGGTTCAGTGGTCGTAGGCGATGAGGCTTCGG
>CALAQT010000369.1 GCA_937888775.1 uncultured Actinomycetes bacterium
CCCGAACAAAAGCCGGGAGCACTAACCCTCTCGTAGTGCGGAAAATGGGGCTAGCCGCATCGCGCTCTACACCAGGTCTCGGGTTGCCAGCACCTCCCGCTCTGACCACTGACAAACGACTGGGACGATCTACTGACAACCCGCGGGAATCCCGCTGACATGTGAGTGGGATGTAGAACGTCGGTCGAATGACAGCGCGGCCGTCGCAGCGAACAGGTGTTCGCCGCCAGACCGCTCAGCGAGCGGTCGACCGTGTTCGAGCGTCAGCTGCGAGGGCTGCTGGATTGTCCGACAGGGGTAGCGTGCAGCCGGGCCAGCGACGCTGAAGTCGTGACCGCTCCGCACCAACACGAGCCGTCTCGACGTGTGCGTCGGCGTGGCTGCTTGATGGCGAAACCGGACGCGTCGCGCGGGCGCTCGGCAGACGTGTTTTTCGCCGAGAGCAGGTCTCTGAAGTGGATCTGTCGGAGGCGCGCAATGCATAGGTACGCTTCGCCGCCTGCGTCTCGAATCTGCGATGCCCGGGTGCGTTAGTTGCCGCGGTCTGGCACGTCCTTACGCGTGAGCGTGGTAACCGGTGCTGGTCCGCCTGTGGTGACGGTCGACCCGCGGCTGCCCGGTTCGGGATGAGTGCTCATCTTTAGCTGAACACCGGTCCGAAGTTGCACGCGGCGGCCGCCTGCTTGTAGACCGGCGAGGCGTGGCTGATCGTGTTGGGAACGGCCAGGTAGGCGCCACCGCGCCTGACGACCATGCTGTAGCCGCTGAAGCTGGCTGGCCGCGTTGAGGTGGGGTCGGGGAACCCCGTGACGCCGTGCGCTCGCATGCACTCGGAGAACTTCAGCATCTGCGCCAACGCCTGGGCGGAGAGGTGTTGATGCCCGTCACTGCCGGGGAGGAGCTTGTCGCAGGCCGACGAGGCGGTCTTGAACGCGGGCGAGGAGGTGTTCACACCCGCAGGGACAAGGATGTACGAGCGAGCAGCTCCGCCCCTGCGCCCCGACCATCACCTGAAGCTGGGCAAGGGCATCCTCGCGCTGTTCGGACGCAGCCCTAACCTCTGCCGACGCGAATAGGGAAGGAATCATCCTCAATCCGTGATCAGGCAATCCAGCACGCAGTTCAAGCAGCCACTCCGAGAACTCCTGGTCGAGCGAATCAGAGACAATGGCTAGCCGAGCTAGTTCGTCCCGGGCCTGGTTGCGCTGGCGGTGTGGGGCGACGAGGAGCATGGCGACGAAGACCACCGGCCCAAGAATCATGACCGTGCCAACGCCCGCGCCCAGAGCCGCTAACACGACCTTCATGACGACACTGAGATGGCTTTCTACTGTCGCGACGATCGATGCCGCCAGCGTGACTACCGCTACGGCGGCAACAATGAACCAGTGACGCAAAATCGTTCTCGCGTCATTCCACGCCGTATCTCGGTACCGAGATTGCTCCGCAGGTTCTAGGTGGATGACGAACGGCTCGAAGATGGAACGCATGGTCCTCGGCAATTTCGGCAATGGAATCTACCCATCAACCCAACTGTCCTCGTCAGGGCGCATCTGGCTCGACGACGTAGCACCAAGGATCTCTAGGAGTCCCAAGTGGCAGCCGCGATTAGGAGTCCCACTGGAACGATCCAGTTGAGGTCGGTACAGAGGTCGGTCTCACGCAGGCCGGAGACCGGTGCCCTCAGGATCTGCCCGGTGTGTAAATCGTTCTTTCATCGGCCGATTCCTGGACCTCGTGGCATGTCCGGCGATGCCTAATCCAGGTTGCGATCAAGAGCACCCAAGCCGTCCGCCCCTGGATGATGCCCGGTCCAGCGGGCTCCGACTCGATCTCGACGAGCTGATCCTTGAACTCTTTCCGGAACTCCACGAAGTCAGTCGATATCTGGACAGCTAAGGTCCTCCACGCCTGTCGAAATGCTGGGCGGCCTAGGTTCGTTTGACGCCCGGCTTCCACTCGTTCCAGGTCTTTTTTGAGACCCGATGAGATTCGCGCAGAAAGATTTGCTCGTTGCAGAGATCGAAGTATCGGTAGAAGGCAGACAGCGACTCCCTATCTTCGATAGGCGTGAGCTTCTTGCCCAGCATCGCGTCCACGGGCAGCTCTGCGACGAGTTGCCGGTACACCGAAGTCAATCGGTCCTCAAAGTCGGTCCTGGCCCGCCTGTAGTTGAACTGGAGTTGAACTACGGCTGCACCGACTCCGGCAGCGGTCAGACATGTACCAATGTCCGTAACGATCGTCATGGACGGCAGAGTCTCGCACGCCCGCGCGCGCACGCGAGCCAAACGGCCTGAAAGCGCCTTTCGCGCGCCGGTCACACGCCGGTCCGAGCCCGCAAACCCTGCAAAAGCCCTGCAAAACCTGTCGCCGCGGGCTCAAGGGTTCGGAAACTGATTTTGCCTGGGCCGACCTGGCGCCCGAGGCGCTCGACATCGACCGGCGGTGATCTCGCTGCCCGAGGCGCTGGCGCCCCACGAGGCGCTCGACTGGCGCGCGCCCAGCGCTCCCGAGTTCGTACGCTTTCACTAGGTTGACCCGCTGAGGCCCCGCCGAGGCCCTGTCAGCGCCCGTGCTCATACGCTTTGGTACAAAAGCGTGCGACGGCCTGCTATCATTGCTGCTAATCAGCACAATCTAGGGAGACAGCATGAAAGCCCTACCCGTATACGGACCTGAACCTAAGCCCGCTAACTGGCCGCCGCGCCCAACGGACGCCGAGTTGGACACCTATATGGACTGGCAGTTCGCTATCCCGCGTCTGCCACCAACAGAGTTGTCGGAGGCCGTCTACGCCTGGCGGTACGACATTGACAATATTGGCGACCCCGCCACCCGCGAGGCGCTGGGCGCCGCCTTGTACCGCCGCGATGTGCGTCAGGAGTCAGCATGACCACGCCCGCCAACGCAGGCAAAACGTACCCGGCCGAACCTCTGACCGATGACGAGTTTCGATCCCTACTCGCGTCCATCGAGGGCGATGGCTTGCTGGCGACGCGCAACCGCGCGTTGCTGGCAGTGATGTGGGGCTCAGGGCTCAGGGTCAGTGAGGCGCTCGCCCTTGAGCCGCGCGACGTGCTCGAACGAGGGCGCGCGCTCAGGGTCCGGCATGGCAAGGGTGACCGGGCGCGCGTTGCAGCGCTGCGCCCCGAGGCTGGCGCATGGCTGGCCCTGTGGCTTGCTATGCGCGCCGCTCTAGGGCTCCCGAGGGGCTCGATGGTGTTCTGCTCAATCAGCAAGGGCGCCAGCCGCACGCGCGGGGGCAAGCTCGATTCGAGTTACGTGCGAGCGTTGCTGCCCGTGCTCGCCAAGCGCGCCAACATCGACAAGCGAGTCCACCCGCACGGCCTGCGCCACTCCCACGCCACTGCGCTTGTGCGGGGAGGCGCTCGCCTCGATGCAATCAGCGGCCAGCTAGGCCATTCGAGCGCTGCAACCACTGATCGCTACCTCGCGCGCATGGCGCCAGAGGCGCGAATCAGCGAACTGCACGAGCTATTCCCACCGAACCCCTGGGCGGAAAGGGTGCTGCTCGACACCGAGCGCAAGTTGGACGACATCGAGCGCGAGCGCAGCGGGCCTGATTGATATGTACGTCATCCGCCTATTCGACGGGACCACGCTCCCCAATATGACCTGGCACCCGCTAGAGCGGGAGCTTGCGCGCGCGTGCGACCTCACGGTCCACGAACTGCGCGCACGCATCGGGCGCGAGGACGGCGGGCTCTCGGCGGTGAGCCGCGAGGCAATCGGGAGTGACGCCCGCCTGACGCCCGCCTGCGGCTGCGAGTCCTGCAACTGGACGATAGGGCGCTTGTGGTGGCACGTCGAGGTCCCGCGGGCGCCCTACCTCTGTAGCAAGCGCTGGCGCAGGCACCCGAGCCGTCTGTTCTTGCCCTGGGAACGGTGGACGGCGCAGATGCCCGACCGCGAGGGAGGCGATTGGTAGCCGCTTTGCCTGCCCTTTCCGTCCCGAAATTAGGCCATTTCTTAGAACGCCTTAGGATGCGTCGGCCCAAACCGGAAAGTGCCCTTTTGCAGGGACTTTTGTAAACCCGGTTTTACCCCCAAAAACAGGGTGGTATCCCCAGTGGAATTGCTTGCGTACGGGCCAAAACGCCCAGTGTTTATAAGGGCTCAATCAGCCGCTAGAGCGCACGCGGCCCAAACACTTGGACTTTCTGGACACGTAGCCTGTTTGAGCGGTTTTGGGCACCGCAAACGGGCTCTCAGAGCGTCTGAGCGCGCCGAGGTCCGAGTGTACAATTCGCTCTCAACAAACCCTCAATGATCGTCCTGCTCGCATGCATCGCCGCGCTTTTGTACTTCCCCGCGCTGCGTCATGCCGTTGGCGCCTTCGTGTGGGGCGTACTGTTCCTGATTGCAATGACACTGCTCGCGGGCGAGGTCGGCGCGTTCGTCGCGCTCACAGTCGGTTGTATCGCGTTCGTGCGCGGCTTCTACCGGGCCTGACGACAAGCCCTCGCGCGCTCGCGGTTTGGGCTCCCCGAGTCCTACTACCGGCCGAGCGCCCGAAGGCGCCCACGCGCGCTCTCACGAGCCCACAGACGCCACCGGACCCTAAGCGGGGCCCGTCGCTATCACGCCGACGTGAGGAGGACGAGTACAACGGCCGCGACCGTGCAAACGGCCAGCAGCGTCACCCATCTCCGGGTGGTGCCGGTCAGCCACTCGATCACCACGACCCTGCCGAGCAGGATGTCGATCAGGCTCGCCACGAGGCACACGACCGACGCGAGCGCGAATCCGGCAATGTGTGACTTGGCAAACCTATGGATCGGAGTAGACTTTCCTGTATGGGATTGAGCATTCCGCAACTGGCCGACAAGCTCCAGACCGAAGCCGACGCCTACAAGTTCCTTGAAGACCTGCGCTGGGGCGAACGTCCGGTCTGCCCGCATTGCGGTGGCGTCGATCCGTACTTCCTGAACCCGAAGAACGGAAACTCACGCAAGACACGCACCGGAACTACCTCCCAGCGACGTGTTTGGAAGTGCCGCGAATGCCGCAAGCAGTTCAGCGTCCTGACCGACACCATCTTCCACGGCTCGAAGATCCCGATACGCACGTGGGTCTTCGTCATCTTTGAGATGGCATCCAGCAAGAACGGCGTGTCGGCCCGCGAGATTGAACGCAAGTACGACCTGACACCGAAGACGGCCTGGTTCATGATGCACCGCATCCGTGAAGCGATGAAGCGCGAACCCATGGCTGGCCTGCTGACAGGGCGGGTCGCCGTGGACGAAACCTACATCGGCGGGAAGCCGAAGAATCGGCATCGCAACGATCCGCGCGAACGCGCACGCGGCTTCGGTGAGACCGATCAGACCGCCGTGGTGGCGCTCGTTCACCGCGAGACTGGCGAGGTTCGCTCAGCCGTCATGGAGCGCGTAGCGAAGGTCCGACCGGCGTGTCCGGTTGTACTTGAATAGCGAGCCCGCGAGTTGTGTCCCCATCCGATGCGCGTGACGATGAATCACGTCGCGGTAATACTGCTCGTCGTTCAAGCCACCCCGGTTGGCGTATCTGTCAACAACGGCCAACGTGATCCCGAAGTGATCTAGCTCGCTTCGGTGACTCAGAGCCATTTTGCTGTCCCACGCGACCAGGACGCAAGGGGCCAGATTCGCAAGCGCCTTGAAGAGGGCTCCATCCTTCGTCCCTTTATTGGCAAGCCCTAGTTGCTTGACCGAGGTGGCGTCAAGCCCGCGCCGACAAAGCTCGCGAGCAAGCTTGTAATTCATGTCCTCGTCAATGACGAGGCGGAGCGTTGGGTCAGGCGGCAATCGCCATTAGATCGTGCTCGTAGCCGACCGCATCGTCAATCTCAGCGTCAGTCAGATCAAAATCTTCGCGCAGCGTCTCCCGGCCATCCGGTAGGGCCGCAAGTGCTGCTACTCGGCTTGTAGTGATACGCCGCCCGCGGATCACCGGCTCGCCCGAATGTAGGTCCGGATCAACCTCGACGAATTCGCGCGGGTTTTCGTACGAAACCCATCCACCCCGGCTCAACGCTTGCCTAATGTCCTTGAGATTGAACAGCTTCAGCAGCATGATTCCTTGCTCGCCCTGCTCGTCGGCCAGCACAACGTCAAATATTCCGTCCTTGCGCTGGATTACCGCCAGCCTACCGTCGTGTTTCAACGGTGCCCGCGCTAGCGGCCAGGGACCGTATTCGTCTCGAAGTCTATGCACGATGCGGCGCACGTCGCCCGGGCTGAGGCCCTGCTCAACCAAGTAATGAGCCAAGACAGCTTCGCCAGCGTCGGCATACGAGTAGACGTTTGGCCGACGCGAAACGCTCGGGAGGATGATCCCGTAGCGGGCCCACTGCCCAATCCGGTGGGCTGAAACCCCAGCGAGACGACCAACCTCGGCAGGCGTGTAGTAGCCGATTGGAGTTGCGCCAAGGTCAGCCATCCTCGCTCCTAGAGCCAGTTTCGGGACTCTCGGACACTTCTCCTTTCCGCCGGAGCGATTCAGACGACTCGGGCTCCGGTGCGACCTTTAAGAGCGCGCGCAACGCTTCTTCGGGATCAAGCGGGATCACGACCCGCTCATCCCTAGACGCCGAACGAGGCTTGTCAGATTTCATCTTCATAGCGAGCCTACCCCTCTGTCCGGCACGATGCCTAGATTTCTCGGCTGGTCAACCCATAGCGCGCGCCGCATCACCTGGACGCGCTCTGGGCATTCTGGACCGGAAAGGTGGTGATGGCAAAATGCCGCCGCCCCCTAGATAGGCGCTAAGCGCGTCTGTCAACCCGGGTTGGGGCGTCGGATGCCACCGGCGCTCCAACCCTTCCTTCTGCAAAGACTACGACCTGCCGAGGTCGATCCCTTCTGTGGTGGTCCTCCATGCGAGGCGTTCATGACGAGCGCGTAACGATCCCGCTCGATCCCGAGGAAGCGCTACGCGCGCTGCTGAAGGTCGATCCAGCCGGTCGGCGCTCCCCAGCCATGCCCGAAAACCTGGATGGGCAAGTCCTGTCGCTTGGACGCAGGCCACTTCGGACCCTGCCAGTACAACGCTTAGCCCCGTAGGGCCCCGACTACCGCCCTGCCTTCCGTTCCGGGTGGTCGACCCATCGGTTAGGGTCGCCCGCGTGGCTCGCGCTCGACAGCGTGTGGAATTATTGGCGGTGCCGCCAGAATCAGGCGCCCCGCCGATGACCGCATTTACGCTGGCTCACGGCGGCCTGATTTTTGCTGGGGAAGGCGACCGTGACCTCTTCTGCGGTCGTTGTGGACGTCTGCTTGCACGCGGCGTCGACCCAGGGACAGTCCGTGACCTCTGGGTTGTCTGCCCGAAGTGCAAGTGGATCAACGGGCTCGATCTCGGCCTCGCCTGGGCCGAGCATGTCGTCAAGTTGTTGACCGAGCGTGAGTTCTCACTAGAGCGTCTACGCGAGATCGCTAAGGACGCACACAATCCTGATATCTCAAACGACGAGTTCGCAGCCCGAACCACGGATGCAGGGCCAGCCGTTTCGTGGCTTCGCAAAATCTCCGTGCCGTTGCTCGTCTCCATCCTCACGTTGCTCGCGACGGTCTACTTTGGCATCCAGCAACTCGACATCGCCGAGCAGACTCTAAAGGCGTCTGAGCGAGCGACGCAGCGACCGCTAGCGCCCAGGCAAGCTACGTATGACGACGTCGTGAGACTCGCTCGCGAGCTTCATCGCCTGCAAGGCGAGATCCGGCTTCGTCCACCGCCTCGGAGCACACGCGGCGGTAAACATGGCGCCGGTAAACGTCGGTGATCGTCAGCGCGAGGCGCGCAACCAGCAGGCCGGATACAACGATGATCCACACCAGCAGCACCAGCTGAGCCAGCAGCAGCCCTCCCAGGGGCACGCATGAGGCGGCGATGGCGACCACCGCCGCCGATAGGAAGATCAGCAGCCGGTTCCCGTCCACGACCGGGATGCCGAACGCCTGCTTGCCATGCTTAATCATTGTTCACCCATGCGCATGGGTTTGTCAAGTCACACATTGCCGCGAATCCGCCCAACAGCAGCGTGATCAGTATTAGGAGAATCACGGGGCTGGTCGTCGTCGGGCGAGCCTAACGTCTCCGCCTCGGGGCCCTACTGTTTGCGGTGGTTCGCACGACCACCCAGGGAGACGAGCCCCGCGGAAACGGCGACGATCAAGACTCCGGCGAGCCCTTGCCCACTGAGGCGTAGGTGGTATGCCGCGGTCACGGCCGCCGCTAGGGCGACAATCGACGCAATACCGACCAGGCTCCAGAAGCCGAACCAGAACCGCCGCTGGCGCTCGGTCTTGGCGTCCTGTGCTGCCTGTCGCGCGGTGGCGTTGTCCTCGTGCCACCGCTCGACGCGCTTTGACGCGCTCCGGATCCGGCTCGGGGGCGCCGCGGAGAATCCAGTCTTGGTAGGCGCGAAAGTCGTCGGCGGTGAACCCGTACTCCTCGAAGGAGAGTTTGTCCGGCGGATCGCGCATGGTCGGGCGCCAGCCTACGCTTCCCCACGCCCGACCTCCAGGGGCCCGAGCCACTAGACCCGCAACACCCGCCGCCGTCTGACCCGCGGGATGTCGCGTTCGGCGCAGTTGAACACGTACGCCCGGTGTGGTGATCCCCTAAGCTTGCACGTCAACCGACCCGGACGGGCCGTAATCAGCACGCCGCGATCACGTAGTGAGCGAAGGTGGCTAGCACCCACGCAACCACGCCCCACGCCGCACCTCCGGCCCGCTGCGCGGCGTCGGGCACGGAGGACGTAAGCCTACGGGTCGCCGGTCCTTCCAATCGTTGTACCCGCTGCCGTGTTTACTGGCCCCCAGGTGCCGTTTCGGGTAACTCAGAAAATCCGCTTGATCGGTTTTGTGGGGCTCCTCGTCATTTGGGGGTGAATCCGAGCGGTCGCGAGAGCCTGACGTGCTGTTG
>CALAQT010000370.1 GCA_937888775.1 uncultured Actinomycetes bacterium
ATCGCCCGCCTGCTCGGCGACGCCGGCTTCGAGGTCGTCGCTCAAGCTGGCGACGCCGAGGACCTGTTGCGCAAGGTGCGGGCACACAAGCCCGACGTCGCGATCGTCGACATCAGAATGCCCCCAACGCATACCGATGAGGGGCTGCGGGCCGCGTTGATGATCCGCCGCGAGCTGCCGAACACTGCGGTGGTCGTTCTCTCCAGTTACGTGGAGAAGGACTACGCGGTTGAACTGCTCGGCGACAGCGCCGAGGGCGTTGGCTATCTCCTCAAGGACCGCGTTGCTGACGTGGAGCGGTTCATTGACGCGATCCGTCGCGTGGCCGCTGGCGGCTCGGCGCTCGACCCCGAGGTGGTCTCACAGATGCTCGGCCGAGGACGCGCCGCCGGACGCCTGGACGAGCTCACCCGGCGCGAGCGTGAGGTCCTCGCGTTGATGGCCGAGGGACGATCTAACCATGCGATCGCCGCAGAGCTCGTGATCACCGACCGTGCCGTCGAGAAGCATGTGACCAGCATCTTCGCCAAGCTCAACCTCTCCTCAACTGCCGACGATCACCGGCGCGTGCTCGCAGTGCGGGCGTTCTTGAACGCCTAGACCCGCCCTCTTTACCGGCCGCATCCGGGATGTCAGCGAGTCTCAGCACCCGGTCGCGGGCCAGCCATGTGCCGAAGCGGCGCCCATCGGGGTTTCTTTGTTTGCGCCGCTCCGGGCGCGCGACACATAGTTAATCCATCACGAGGCGATACTCGATCCCCCATTGTGCGTTAGCGAGGATGAATATCGGCACAATCACCTTATCTCCGGTAGCCTCACCTCCGCTCATCTCCTGCGGAGCATCATGCTCCCTCACCTCATCGGCCAGAACGTCCGAGACGAGCTTAGGTGGCCTCGATTCTGCCTGCCGGATCCATCGATTGTCGAGCCCGCTAGGCTCGCGTCCGTCGAGCATGGCATCTAGGTCACGTTCATCGAATCGGTCTGGCATCTCGTGCATGGCGTTTCCTCCGCTGAGACTGGGTTGAAGCACAGCGGCAGAGTTCCACCTAGCCGGACGCGTTTCGGTGTTGCGGCCGGGCGTCTTGGCGTTCGGATCGCCCCGACAGGGGTTCGGTTAGCCGCACTGTTCATGCCCGCGGTTGCCGAATAACTCCCGGCATGGCGAGGACCGTCTTGATGATCAATGACCCGAGTGCGCGCAGAGCCCGTCTGGGACGCAGCGAGGCGCTGGATTCTTACCTGGAAGTGCGCTCTTCGCTTTGCGCCACGCTACACGCCGAGCATCGAGCGGACGGCGGCACCGGAAAGGTCGCTCTTCGGGATGAACCCGCGCGCAGCGCTGGTCGAGACGAGCGACCCGTAGTCCGCGCCGTCGCGGCTCGAGGTAAGGATCACCGTGGGCGGGCGCTCGAGCTGCGCGAGCTGCTCGGCCACCTCGAAGCCGTCGATGTCGGGAAGCTGAATGTCGAGCAGGACCAGCTCGGGGCGGCGCTGACGCACTGCGTCGATGCCTTCGACCCCAGTGGCGGCCTCATTAACCGCGAAGCCTTCCGTCTCAAGCAGCGAGCGAGCGCTGGCGCGAAAACCTGCGCTGTCGTCGATGATCAGAGCGTCTGGCATCACGCCGATCATGCCAGACGACCTTCCGAACGACAGTACGGCTACCACCCCTGTTTGACCGAGGCGCAGATCGCTCCGCCAAGCCGATCCGACGCGAGGCCGCGGAGCGAGTCGAGCTTCAGCCGGGCGTCCCAGGCGCGGGTCGCGACGCGGTCGGCGGCCCGCTTGCCGCCGACGAGGCCCAGCACGAGGGCCACGGCACCGACGGCATCGTAGACGAGGCCAACGGCGGCGAGGCCCGCGATCAGGCCGGCGATGCCCGCCGCATCTGCGAGCTGGACCAACGGTTCGATCGCGGAGCCGCGGCGCCAGGCCCACTCCCGGGGAACGCAGCGGCAATCGAGCCGGCAGCGCGATCAAGCGACGGCGACGATCATGACGTTCGTTTCGTTGGTGAAGGTGACCCGCCAGCTTCGCCGCTAAGGCCTGGCGTTGCATGGTGCAGCCCAGCGTTCGGGGGTACGCCTGACCCCACGGTGCACCGCTCACCAACGTACGCCGCGGGCGCTACCTTGTCTGTGCGGTCGAGCGGGTCTGAACGATCGGTTGTGAGTGCTGCCTCGCCGTCGTAAGCTGAAGGGCCGATGAGCGTTGAGCTCGTTTCCGCTGCGTCTGAGCCGCGTACCACGCGCCGCACGCTGCGGCGCTTTTCGCCGTGGGCGCTCCTCGTCGTTGGTTCGCTGATGGCGGTGATCGCCGGGGCGGCGGTGCTCGCCGCTTGGTGGCTCGCCAGCTCCCGCACCACAACTGTCGCCTACGCAGTGCCGAGAACGCTGCTTGGGATCAAGTTGCGCGTGCAATCCGGCAATGTCACGATCGTTGGCGGCAGCCAGGCGGGTGTTTCGGTTAGCCGTACCGACCACTCGGTCTTTGGGCACGGCCCGCGTGAGCAGCGCCTCGTCCGGCTTGGGATTCTGCATCTCGTCTCGAGCTGTCCGGCGCTCGTCCTCGGCTCTTGCGTTTCGAACTACCTGATCGACGTGCCCGATAACGTCTCGATCAACGTGCGCGCCGAGCACGGCGCTGTCCGTTTGGAGGGCTATCAAGGCTCGGCAGATATCACGACCAACGCGGGCTCGATCACCGTCGAGGGCTATTGCGGGTTGGTGCTCGCTGCCGCAGCGGCCAGCGGCAGCATCAGCGTCGGGACCTCCTGCTCGCCGGCGCGACTCGCGCTTTTCAGCGACAGCGGCTCTGTCGCCGTGACTGTCCCGGCCGGGAACTACCGGATCGACGCAGCCTCGCAGAGCGGCAATTCCCGCATCAGCGGACTCGTCAACAACGCCGACGCCCCCTGGAACATCCAGGCCCTCTCAAACAGCGGCAACGTCACGGTGGCCGCCGGCACATGAGCACACTCGCTCTCGCGCGGCCCGAACCGCTCGCGCTCCAGCGTCGCGCTCGACAGGCGATGCAAAGTCTCGCCTATCTACTCGCCGAACTCGCGCTCGGCGTTCTCTACCTGATTGCGTTGCCAACTGCGCTTCTGGGCGGCGCTACCGCGTTGCGGCGGCTGCTCGAACTCGAGCGCACGCTCGCGAACCGTCTCCTCGCGGCGCGGATCCCAGCATTGCGGCCCGTCATGCCCGGCGAGCCGATCGACAGGCGCAACGTCGCGTTCCTTGCCTCAAGACTCCCGCTCTGCGCGCTTGCCGCAGCCCTCTGCGCGATACCCGCCGCGCTCGTCGTCGAACTCCTCATTCACGCGGTCGAAGGATTCGGGGGCACCAGCAGCTACCTAGGCCCGTGGTCGCTCGGTCCGCCTGTCGGATGCGTGCTGGTCCTCTTCAGCGTTCCGGCGCTCGTCCTGCTAGCGGCGACACTCATCGCCTGCGGCTCGCGCCTCACGCAGCTGACCCGTCACGCTCTCACGAGCCGCGTCAGTACCGGTGTCACGGTGCGCGAGGCGCTGGCGGAACGGCTTGGCGACCACACACTCACAATCGCCTACTGGCTCCCCGAATCGGAGCTGTTCGTCAACGAACACGGCCACCCAGTCGAACTGCCGACCGGAGACTCCGGTCGCGCATGGACTGCAGTCGAGCAAAGCGGTCGCCGCGTCGCCGCGATCATCCACGACGCCGAACTCGAGGCGCGACCCGAACTGGTCGAGGCCGCCGCCGCGGGCGCTGTGCTCGCACTCGGAAACGAGCAGTTGAAAGCGGACCTACGCGCGCGGCTCGAAGAACTACGCGCCTCCCGAAAGCGCATCGTCGAAGCAAGCCTCGAAGCACGCAAGCAACTCGAACGTGACCTCCACGACGGCGCCCAGCAGCAGCTCGTCTCGCTCTCCCTCGATCTGCAACTCCTTCAGACCAGGATCACGGACACCCCGACCCTTGAGCTCCTGGACACCACCCGTGCCAAGCTCACAGACGCGCTCGCCAGCCTCCGCGCGCTCGCCCGCGGCATCCACCCTGCGCTGCTCACCGACCGCGGCCTCGCTCCAGCCCTTGAAGCCCTGGCGCAACGCGCACCGCTGCCAGTCGAGCTCAAAGTCGATCTCGCCGAGCGGCTTCCGGGAAGCCTCGAGTCAGCCACGTACTTTCTCGTCAGCGAAGTGCTCACTAACGTCGCAAAGTACGCAGAGGCCAACGGCGTCCGCGTACTCGTCACCGAAGCCGACGGCCTGCTGGCCGTAGAAATCCAGGACGACGGCATCGGAGGCGCCGATCCCAGCCGCGGCAGCGGTCTGCGCGGGCTGAGCGACCGCATCGCAGCCCTCGACGGACAGCTTACGATCGAGAGCCCGCCCGGCGAAGGCACGCGGATCAGCGTGACGATCCCTTTCGAGCAGACCGCGCAAGAACGCCTACGCGCATGAAGATGCTCCGACTCGCGCTCGTCCTCCCTGCGTTCGTCCTGCTGCTCGCCGCCGGCGGCGCGGCGAGGGCCGAGACCTTCTTCGCCTCACTCGAGAAAAAGCCCTCCTCCGGCGCCGAGCGACCCGCGAGCAGGCCCGAATCCGGATCTCCTAGCACATAAAGTACCCCTACAACACTCGCCGCAGGCACTCCAGCCTCGGCCACTCAGCCCACCGAAAACGAACAACGGCGCCAACAGGATCCCCGCGCAGTCCTACCCCTAACTCTCAGGTGTCAACGGAAACGGGTGAACGCCAGCTTCGCCCCGATTCCTAGGACTGGATCCGCACCGTGTCGAAGCGGAGGTTGAACTCAGGCTCAGGCAGGAACCCGTGCACTTCGCTCGCCATCGCTACCAGTCCCGGAAGCCAGTAGAGCGGGATCCACGGCACTTGGTCGGCAAGGATTTGGCACGCTTGACTGTAGATCTTGCTGCGCTGACCCGGATCGATCGTCTCGCGCCCCTCGATCAGAAGCCGGTCAAGAGTAGGCGTTGAAGCGTACTGGCTGAAGTTGTAAAGCCCATCACTGCGGAAGTAGCGGTACAAATGCTGGTCAGGGTCAAGTCCGTTTACGAGCCCGCAAATAAATCCCTGATAGTTGTGCTTCGTGATCACATTGTCGACCCAGACGCCGGCCGCCTCCGTCGGCGCCGTCGCGTTGATCCCGATTGCTTGCAGCTGGTAGGCAATCAGCTCGGAAGCCAACTGCATATCGGGAAACGCTGCGCCGCCGCAGGCGGAAAAGCTAAACGAGAATCCATTCGGATAGCCAGCCTCAGCGAGCAGCGCCTTCGCCCGCACCGGGTCGTAGGAAAGTGGTTTCACGTTTACCTTGATCGGTGAGGCGGGTGCCACCATCGTCTGAGCGGGGGCACCCTGACCGTAGGTGGCGGCCTTGGCGAGCTCGTTCTTATTGAGAGCCATCGCAATTGCTTGGCGGACACGCACGTCGCTGAACGGCTTGACGCGACAATTGAACCCTAGCTCGTTCACCCAGCTTGACTTGAAGTGGACCAGGGTGATGCCGCTCCGGTTTGTAACCTGAGCCACCAGGGCCAGCGGCACAGAATCGATGAAGTCGACCTGTTTGCTCAGGAGGGCCTCGAGCTTGTCGCTGGCGTCGGGAATGACCTGATAGTCGAGCTCTGCCAGGTAGGGAAGTGGCTTCCGCCAGTAGTCCGGAAACTTCTGCAGCGTCACCGACGTCTTCGGGACCTGTGAGACCCACTGGAATGGTCCCGTACCCACAGGCTTCGTGCCCAGATTCGGCACGGCCTCCCGCGGGATGATCGCCGACCATGCTGGTTCTTGGAGCGCAACAGGAAGAATGCCGTAGCGATTCTTCAGTTTCAGGGCGACGGTGTGCGAATCGATGACCTCTATGGCGCCGATCGGGGAGAGATCCGCGGCGGCACTTGCGTGGAGCTTGGGGTCGAGGATCCGTTCAAGCGAGAACTTGACATCGTCGGCGACGACCGCACGACCGTTGTGAAACTTGACTCCCGGGCGAAGCTTGAACGTCCACGTCAGCTCGTCACTCGACACCACCCAGGACGCGGCAATCTCACCAACGGGGCTTAACGTCTCCGGATTGAGAACCGTCAAGCCGCGGTAGATGTTCTCGAGCAACTGCTGGTCCCCGAGATCCGTGGTGGTGTGAGGATCGAGATCCACTGGACCAGCGGCAATCCCGATCCGGATCTTGGCTCCCGACTGAACGTCCTTAGCTTCGCCGAGCAGCTGAGCCCGGCGGCGCTTCGCAAGAGTGCCACCGCAGGCAGCGAGTCCGAGCCCGGACGCACCCGCCAACAACGTTCGCCGAGTCATGCCCGGCCCGAGAGAGTCGGGAAGACGCTTCGAAGCAGTCATGAATGCGTCCTTTTCCGGACGATACTCCAGGGCGTGCCGGATGACCGCTGTGACCTGCC
>CALAQT010000371.1 GCA_937888775.1 uncultured Actinomycetes bacterium
ATGGTGGGCGGCACGTTCGGAGTGGCGGTGATGGGCGCGCTGGTGACCGCGATCGGACGCTCCCAGATCGATCAGCAGCTTCCCAACGTCTCCGCCAGCGCCCGCGCGGCGATCGCCAACGCGCTCGGCGCCGGCGCCAGCCCGAGCCACACCTCCGCCCACATCGTCGCCGTAGCCCGGGACGCGTTCGTCTCCGCGCTCGGCACCGGCCTGACGATCGGTGCCGCCGTGACCGTGTGCGGCGCGATCGTGGCCTGGGCTCTGATTCAGCGCTCCCCCACGCTCGCGCAGCCCGAGGGCGTCGCCGCGGGTGCCCAGGCGCCGCCGTCGCTAAACGAGGTGCCGGCCGAGCTCACCCTGGTCTGAGTGTCAGTGCCACCGCCGCGTGGGTAGCCGAAGGGGTCTGAGCCACCCGGCTCCGGGGCTCGTTCGGCGGGCCCGGCGCGCGCAAAACCCCTACGATCCAGAGCGAGCCAACCGATCAGAGAGGTACAACGCGCGTGGCCGTCGACCTGAGCCAAGTCGCACACATCGAGACCGAGCCGGGCGAGCTTCCACCCACGATGGCCGCATGGGTCGTGCGTGAGGAGCGCTTCGGCGAACCGCTCGACGCCTTCCAGCTCGAGGAGATCGAGGTTCCCCAACCCGGCGCGTTTGAGGTGATCGTGCGGGTGATGGCCGCCGGGGTCAATTTCAACAACGTCTGGGCCGCGCTCGGCGAGCCGGTGTCGGTGTTCCGCTATCACCCCAACGAGGACCACCACATCGGCGGCTCGGACGCGTCGGGCATCGTGTGGAAGGTCGGTCAGGGCGTCACGCGCTGGAAGCCGGGCGACGAGGTCGTGGTCCACTGCAACCAGGCCTCCTACGAGGATCCGGAAGTCCACGGGCTGGACCCCCTGGCAGCGCCGAGCCAGCAGATCTGGGGCTACGAGACGAGCTGGGGCTCGTTCGCGCAGTTCTGCAAGGTCCAGGCCCAGCAGCTGCTGCGCAAACCCCGGCATCTCGCCTGGGAGGAAGCCGCCTCGTACGGGCTGACCTACTTCACGGCCTACCGGATGCTGATCGACCGCTGCAAGCTCCAGGCCGGCCACCGGGTGCTGATCTGGGGCGCCGCCGGGGGTCTGGGCGTGTTCGCCACCCAGCTGTGCGCGATGACCGGCGCCGACGCCGTCGGCGTCGTCTCCAGCGACGAGAAGGGCAGGCTGATCGAGCAGCTGGGAGCGGTCGGCCACATCGACCGATCGGACTTCACGGGGATGATGCGCCGCGGCGGCGAGAGCGCCGACGAGGAGCGAGCCCGCTTCAAGGAGTCGCGGCGGTTCTGCAAGGAGGTCGAGCGGATCTTGGGCGCAGCGCCCGACATCGTCTTCGAGCATGTCGGCAAGGCCACCTTCCCGACGTCGGTCCTGGCCGTCAAGCCGTTCGGCAAGGTGGTCATCTGCGGGGCCACCTCCGGCTACCAGCTGGATTTCGACGTAAGGTATCTGTGGATGCGCCAGAAGGAGATCATCGGCTCGCACTTCGCCAACGCGTGGGAGGCGACCAAGGCCAACGAGTTGATCGAGGAGTCCAAGATCCGTCCGGTGCTGTGGCAGACGATGGGCTTTGACCGGGTGGCCGAGGCGCATCAGCTGCTGCGCGACAACCAGCATCTGGGCAAGATCGCGATCCTGGTCGGCGCCACCGAGGAGGGCCAGGGAAAGAAGACCGAAGGGCCAGGCGCGATCCGGGCCGAGGTGGGAGCGTAGAGATGGCCGATCTCGTCTGGGTTTCCTGGTACGCCACCGTGCTGCGCAACGAATCCTTCGCCGCCGAGGTCGCGCGCATTGCGCCCGTGGCGCTGCGCTATGGCGCGACCCGATATCAGGTGCACGTCAGCAACGATGACCGCTACCGGATCACCCAGATGTCATGGTTCGATTCCAAGACGGGCTGGTACAGCTACTGGGACGGTCCGGAGATGATCGAGTTCCGCCGGCGCAACTCCGGTCGCTACCAGATCCCGGTCACCTACGCCTGGCAGGACGAGATCGCCGCCGGGGCGCTCGGCCCCGAGGTCGAGGCCTCGTCTAACCAGCCGGCGCCTCAGCCCGAGCCTCAGGCCGCCGTTTAGGGGTCACCTAGGTCTGGCTGGACTCCAACCGCAGGGCCAGCTCGATCCAGAAGCGGCCGTCGGCGTCGTCAAGGGCATCGCCGAACAGCTCCCGTAGCCTTCCCAGCCGGTAACGGGCGGTCTGCTGATGGATTCCCAGCCGCTGCGCCACGGGACCGAGTCGGCCCTGCTCTTCCAGCCACGTGCGCAGAGTCTCGGTCAGCCGGGCCCTCGATCCCGGGGACAGCTCGCGCAGCGGCGCCAGGCGATCGGCGGCGAGCTCCTCGGCGAGGCGCTGATCGCTTGAGAGCAGCAGCCGGCCGGCGTTGGCACGCGCGGAGATCACCCCGACCTCGCCGGTCCCAAGCTCGAGCGCGGCTCTGGCCCGCGCGAAGCTGATCCCCGCCTGAGAGTGATCAACCGTGGTCCCGAGCCCAGCCCGCGCGCCGGCGCTGACGATCGCGCGCTCGATCGATGCGTACCGTCCCGGCCCGTCGGGATCCGGCACGACGGCACAGGTGAGCTCGCCGATCACATCCGAGATCGCATCCGGCGGCAACCTGGAGGCGGCCGCCTCGCGGCGCTCGCCCGCGATCGCCACCACCGCCAGGCGCCGCGGCAACGGCCAGCCGGCATCACCCGCCGCCAACTCCAGCGCGTCGGGGTCGGCGGGCGGATCGCGCACGAGGATCCGGACGAGCCTGCGCCGGCGCAGCTCGGCCTGACTGGCGGCGGCCGATTGCTCCAGCGCGTGGCCTTCGGCCGATTCGGCCGACAGCACGTCGATGTAGGCGAAGATCGACTCCGCGAGGAGATACAGGGTCTCAGGCTCCAGCCCCGCCGCGACACCGGCCGCGGCGAAGCGCCGCCACGCGACGCGAGCGCCGACGCGGTAGGCGCTCAGCAGCGAGTCCAGGCTGCGCCCGGCCCGCATCTCGCCCCGGCCCAGCGCCGTGTAGACGTCCGATCGCGCCACCGGGCCGCCGGCCTCGACCTCATCGAGGAAGTGGCGCAACGCTTCCTGGACTCCGGCTCTGATCCCCTCACCGAACGGTCCCTCCAGTGGCCGCCCGTAGCCCGGCACAGTCCGGACCGCTTCGATCATCTCGTCGGCTACGTCGTCGAGCACCGGACGCAGCACGGCGACGATCGCCGGTGGAAGCTCATGCCAGGGCTGCTCGACCGTCATTCATATCAAATGTACAAGTTCGTCGCCGCCAGTAGTGGAATCCGGTTGAGAAACTTGAATAACTTGGACGTATCCTTGGACGAGCATGAGCCGTACCAACAAGATCGTCAACCTGATCGGAGTCCCACTGCCGCTCGTCGGGCTGATCGTGGCGATCGTGCTGCTCTGGAATCGCGCGATCGGGCCGTTGGAGCTTGCCCTGCTGGTCGGGCTGTACTTCCTATCGGGGTTCGGAGTGACGCTCGGTTTTCACCGCATGTTCACCCACCGTGCGTTCGAGTCCTCGCGCGCCTTCAAGGCGATCATCGCGGTGTTCGGCTCGATGGCGGTGCAGGGCTCGGTGATCACCTGGGTCGCCGACCATCGCAAGCATCACGCGTTCACTGACCAGGACGGCGATCCGCACTCGCCCCATCTGGCCGGCCCCGGGTTCTGGGGTGGGGTCAAGGGCCTGTGGCACGCCCATGTCGGATGGTTGTTTGAGAACGTCGGCACCGCCGAGCGGGAGCGGTTCGCCGGGGACCTGGTCAGGGACCGGGTCGTGCGCGCCGTTGACCACCTGTTCTGGCTCTGGGTGGTGCTCGGCTTCGCGATCCCGTTCACGCTCGGGTGGATCATCGGTGGCGGGATCGGGACCGCGCTGACTGCGCTGCTGTGGGGCGGCTTCGTGCGCGTGTTCCTGCTGCACCACGTCACGTGGTCGATCAACTCCGTGTGCCACTTCTTCGGGCGACGCCGGTTCGACGTAGAAGACGAATCGCGTAACGTGTTCTGGCTGGCTCCGCTGTCGATGGGCGAGGCCTGGCACCACAACCACCACGCCTTCCCCACCTCGGCCTTCCATGGACTACGGTTCTGGGAACGGCTGGCCGACCCGACCGGGCTGCTGATCCGGCTGCTGGAGAAACTGGGAATCGTCTGGAACGTGGTCCGCGTGAGCCCCGACCGCCAGGCCGCCAAGTTGCTGAACACGCCGCCGGCCAAGCCGCGTACCGCCGTCAGCCGGTAGCCGACGTTCAGCGGACCTACCCGACGTTCAGCGGACCTACCCGACGTTCAGCGGACCTACCCGACTTCCAGCGGCCCCATGGTCAGCCCCGCGTCGTCGAGCAGCTCCCAGTACTGCTCGGCGTCCTCACGAGGTCCGCTCCAGACGATCGCGCAGCCGGTGTTGTGGATCCGATCGGCGAGCCGGTAGCCGTCCGCCAGTCTGACGCCGGGAATGAACCGCGCCAGCGTCTCGGCCACGTGGTCGAACGTGTTGTGGTCGTCGTTGAGAACGACGACCCTCCAGGGCCCTCCCAGCCCGCTGCCGGGCCCGCCCAGGCGGGGCAGCTCAACCGTCTGCGACATCGGCCTTCAGCATAGCGACGCCCGCGCGGCGAGCGTCGATTGCTAGCCCTCCGCGCGCTTTCGCCAGTAGCGTGCCAGGCCCGCGTAGAGCTGCTCGTAGGGTGCCGCCTGCCGGTAGGTGGCGGCCAGCTCGGGGCCCGCGACACGCTCGATCTCCGCCTGGACACCAGCGACGAATGTCTCGAGATCCTGGGTGCGGGCGCGCTGAGCCCAATCGTCGAGCCGAGCGCCGACCTCGGCGAGCTGGTGCTCGACGTCCTCCGCGGCGCCGAAATGGGTGATCGCCAGCCGCTCGGGCTTCCAGGCCGCGATCTTGTCCAGCGATTCATGCCAGGCCTCGATGTCGATGTCCGGCGGCGGCGTCGGCGGGATCGCGAGCGAATCAGCTCCGATCCGCACGCCGCCGACGTCGCCGACGAACGCGGTGCCGTCGTGCCGATAGCAGACGTGATGCGAAGCGTGCCCGGGCGTGTAGGCGACGTTGAACCGGCCGCCCAGCAGCCGCTCGCCGCCGGTCAGCAAGTGCAGATTTCGCTCGGGCACGGGCAGTATCTCACCCCACAGCCGGTCCATCTGGTCCCCGTACAGGCGCGTCGCGCTCTCGATCAGCCGCGACGGGTCGATCAGGTGCGGCGCGCCCAGCTCGTGAACGTAGACCTCAAGGTCGGGCCAGCGCTCCAACAGTGCGCCGGTTGCGCCGGCGTGGTCGAGGTGGATGTGGGTCAGCAGTACCGCGCGCGGCCGCTCGTCGCCCAGCGCGTCCAGCAGCACCGGCAGGGTCGAGCCCGGCCCCGGATCGATCAGCACGTCGTCCACCTGCCAGCACCCGATCACTCGCTCGCGACCGAGGTGCATTACATCAATCACCCGCACGATGAAAACAAACCCCGCCTCCGAAACCAGCCCGCCCGCTAGCTGCCAGCGCGGCGATGGGCGGCCTGCGACGCCGGCGGGATCACGGCCGTTGAATCATGCTCTCCCGGCCGTTCATCGGCGGCCACGGGCGGGGGCGTCCCGGCCGCCCCCCCGGAGTCCAAGCCGGCGGCCGCGTCCTCGTAGGCAAGATCGGCGGCCGCGTCGCGCTGAGTGGCGGCATTCCCGTAATTGGGCTGAGTGGCGGCATCCCCGTAATCGGGTTCGGCGGCGGCATCCTCGTAGGCGAGCTCGGCACCCGGCTCGTCGTCAGAGCCGGATTCGACGGCGGCAAACGCGACCGTGGCATCGCCCTCATCGTCCTCGCGGGCCTGATAGCTGTCATGCGCCTGGTCGTCCTCGGGCGCCGCCTGATAGCTGTCGTGCGCCTGGTCGTCCTCGGGCGCCTGATAGCTGTCGTGCGCCTGGTCGTCCTCGGGCGCCTGATAGCTGTCGTGCGCCTGGTCGTCCTCGGGCGCCTGATAGCTGTCGTGCGCCTGGTCGTCCTCGGGCGCCTGGTCGTCGTAGGGCACGGCCTGCCCCTCGGGGTCATCGGCGGGCGGGAACCGCTCGGCCGCGCTGTCGGCCAGTCCCGCCAGCTGCCCGGCCAGCTCCCGGGTGTCGCCGACGATCCGGTGGCGTTCGGCCCAGATCCGGTCGGTGTCAGCGTCCAGGTCCTTGACGCGCTGCTCGGCATCGGCGGCTATCTGCGCAGCCTCCTGACGCGCCTGCTCCAGCCGATCCTCGGCCTCGGCCCGCGACTGGGAGGTGATCTGCTCGGCCGTGTCGTGGGCGCGCTGAAGAATCCCCGAGATCTGCTCGCCGACCCGCTCCAGGGCTCGGCGGACAGCCGCCTCGGGCGAGCGCGTGGCCTGCAGCTCGGCCACCAGCTGGCTGACCTGCTTGACGTAGGCGTCGACCGCCATCCGGTCATATCCCCGCAGGGCGGCGGGGAAATCCGCGTGCGTGATCGACACAGGATCGTCGGGCAGCCCCGCTAGCGGGGCCGTGATCTCCTGCAGGATTGCGTGCTCGGTGGCGGCTGAGCTCTGGTCAGGCATGCGTAGTTTCTCTGCCAATTGTCGCACGCGGACAACCCGGAGGCGCGATTTGCCGCCCGGGTTTATGTGACCCTAATCGGACCGGGCCCGCGGCTCATACAATCCGCTCATGACCGAATCATCCTCCGCTCGGCTGTCCGAGCGCGATCGGCCGTGGATGATGCGGACCTACGCCGGTCATTCCGACGCTCGCCGGTCCAACGAGCTCTACCGGCGCAACCTGGAGAAGGGCCAGACCGGCCTGTCGGTCGCCTTCGACCTGCCGACCCAGACCGGTTATGACCCCGATCACGAGCTGGCTCGCGGCGAGGTCGGCAAGGTCGGCGTGTCGATCGCCCATGAGCGTGACATGCAAACGCTGCTGGACGGGATCCCGCTTGACCAGATGAACACCTCGATGACGATCAACGCAACCGCGGCGTGGCTGCTGGCGCTGTACATCGTCGCAGCGCAAGCGCAGGGTGTGGCCGAGGACCAGCTTCAGGGCACGACTCAGAACGACATCCTGAAGGAGTACCTGAGCCGCGGCACGTATGCGTTCCCACCCGGGCCCAGCATGCGGCTGATCGCCGACACGATCGCCTACACCGTCGCGCACGTGCCCCGCTGGAACCCGATCAACATCTGCTCGTACCACCTCCAGGAGGCAGGCGCGACCCCTGTGCAGGAGATCGCCTACGCGATGAGCAACGCGATCGCGGTGCTCGATGCCGTCCGCGAGCGGGTGCCACGGGAGATGATGGGGGCCGTTTTCGGGCGGATCTCGTTCTTCGTCAACGCCGGCGTGCGTTTCATCGAGGAGCACGCCAAGCTGCGGGCGATGTCGGCCCTGTGGGAGGAGCTGGGGCGAGAGCGCTATGGCGTGGCAGACGAAAAGCAGCGGCGTTTCCGCTACGGGGTCCAGGTCAACTCGCTGGGGCTGACCGAGGCCCAGCCTGAGAACAACGTGTACCGGATCGCCCTGGAGGCGCTGGCGGTCACGCTTGGGCGCGACACCCGGGCCCGCGCGGTCCAGCTGCCGGCCTGGAACGAGGCGCTGGGACTGCCCCGGCCCTGGGATCAGCAGTGGTCATTGCGCCTGCAGCAGGTGCTCGCTTATGAGACCGACCTGCTCGAGTACCCCGACATCTTCGAGGGCTCGACGGTGATGGAGGGCCTGGTCGCCGAGCTGACCAAGGACGCTCGTCAGGAGATGGCGCGGGTCGCGGAATTGGGCGGCGCGGTGCAGGCCGTGGACTACATGAAGGCCGCGCTGGTCGACTCCCACCGCGAGCGCTGGCGGCGGATCGAGGCCGGAGAGCTGACCGTGGTGGGGATGAACCGCTTCACTTCAAGCGAGCCCTCGCCACTGACCGCCGATGCCGACGGCGGCATCCTGGTCGTCGATCCGGAGGTCGAGGCCCAGCAGCGCGCGGCGCTTCTGCAGTGGCGGGCTCAGCGCGACCAAACCGCCGTCGACACCGCTCTGCGGGAGCTGGCCCGGGTCGCCCGCGACGACTCGGAGAACATCATGCCGGCGACGATCGCGGCCGCCCGGGCCGGGGCCACCACCGGCGAGTGGTCACAGACTCTGCGCGATGTGTTCGGCGAATACCGGGCCCCGACCGGGGTCGGCGAGGCCGCGGCGGTGTCCAGCGAGGACGTGTCCGAGCTGCGCGGCGAGGTGGAGCGGATCAGCGATGTCCTGGGCCGCCGGCTCAAATTCCTGGTCGGCAAGCCCGGCTTGGACGGCCACTCCAACGGCGCCGAGCAGATCGCGGTCCGCGCTCGCGACGCCGGGATGGACGTGGTCTACGAGGGGATTCGCCTTACTCCCGCTCAGATCGCCACCTCCGCCGCCCAGGAGGGCGTCCACGTGATCGGATTGTCGATCCTGTCGGGTTCGCACGCCGAGCTGATCCCCGCCGTCCTAAGGGCGCTGCACGAGGCCGGCGCCGGTGACGTGCCGGTCGTCGTGGGCGGGATCATCCCCGACGCCGACGCCGACGCCCTGCGTGAGGGCGGCGTCGCCGCGGTGTACACGCCCAAGGACTGGGATCTGAACAAGATGATGCGCGACATCATCGCGCTGGTCGGCGAGCGCCACGGGGTCGACACTGCCGCCCCGGCTTGAGCCCCGGCGCTGCGGACGCGCGGGAGCTCGGCGTCAGGCTGCGCAAGCGCGACCTCAGTGTCGCCGCGGCGGTGCTCAATCTGGTCGAGAACCGCAGCCCGACGGCGCGTGAGCAGACCGCAGCATTGCTTGGCGCGCTGTCGCCGGGGGAGCTCGTCGGCGAAGCCCCCGCGCACATCATCGGGATCACGGGACCGCCGGGGGTGGGCAAGTCTTCGCTGCTCTCCCGGCTCGTCGCCGGTTGGCGCTCCGCGGAGCGTTCGGTGGCCGTGCTCGCCGTGGACCCCAGCTCACGGCGATCCGGGGGCTCGCTGCTCGGCGATCGCGCCCGTATCGAGTCCGATCCATCCGACCGCGGCGTGTTCATCCGCTCCACGGCGGCCGGAGACCGGCTCGGCGGTCTCGCGCCCGCCACGCGGGCGGCAGCCAGCGCGCTCGCGGTCGCGTTCGACCTGGTGGTGATCGAGACCGTCGGGGTCGGCCAGTCAGAGACCGAGGTGGCCGATGTCGCCGACACGGTCGCCGTCGTCGTCCAGCCGGGCTCCGGGGACGTGCTGCAGTTCCTGAAGTCCGGGATCATGGAGATCCCCGACGTGCTGGTCGTCACCAAGGCCGACCTGGGACTCGTGGCCACGCGGGCGCTGGGCGACCTGCGAGCAGCGCTGGGCTCGCTGAGCGCCACCCGGACCCCGGTGGTTGCGGTCTCCTCGGTCGTGCCCCCGATGGGGATCGACGAGCTGATCGAGGCGCTGGAATCCCAGCGCCAGGGACTCGATCTCGCGCAGCGCCGGCTGCGCGCGCGGCGTATGCACGCGCTCGCCGACTTCGCCGCCGAGCATGGAAACCGCGGCCTGCGGGCGCTGGGCGGCCGCCGCGAGGCCGAGCGGTGGCTCGCCGAGCAGGATCAAGGGCTCGACGTGCCCGCGCTGACCCTCGCGCTCGAGCGGCGCAGCGAGAGCTGCTCAGCCCGGCCTGATGACGCCTGTCACCCTCGGCCGTGATCAGCAACACCGTCGGGCTGGAGCACGCCGCCGATGCCGATCGCGCCTTCGACGCGCGTGAGGCGACCAAGGTCGTGCTGACCACCGGCGCCTAGGGCCGCGTCGCGGCCATTAGTCACCGGCTGGACCGTCGTTACCATCGTGGGCCGACATGGCCCGCCGAATACGCATCGTGCTCCCCGGCGAGCCGCTGCTGGACGACCCTACCGCGTTGCGACCGTGGCGCGACAGCGACATCCCGGAGCTGGTCCAGGCCTGCCAGGATCCGGAGATAGTGCGCTGGACCCGGGTCCCCCCGCGCTATGGCGAGTCCGAGGCCCGGGCGTACCTGCTGGCTCGCTACGACGCCATCGCTGCCGGAGCCTCGGCCCCGTTTGCAATCGTGCAGGCCACCGACGGCCCGCTGCTGGGGTCGATCTCGCTGATGCGCTTCGCCCACCAGCACGCGCGCGCCGAGGTCGGCTACTGGCTTGCGCGCACGGCGCGGGGACAGGGGCATGCCGTCCGCGCGGTGCGCCTGATCTGCGCCTGGGCCTTCCGCTCGCTCGGACTGGAGCGCATCGATCTGCTCGCCGCGACGGGCAACGCCGCCTCCCAGCGCGTAGCCGAGCGGGCCGGCTTCACGCGCGAGGCACTGCTGCGCTCTTACATGCAGGGCACCTACGAGCGCCAGGATATGGTCGCCTACGGGCTGCTGGCCTCAGAAGCCGATCGCTGATCGGCCTTCGCCGGCGATCCAAGCGAGCTCACGCGCCAACCGTTTTGGGTGTCGATCAGCTCGATCGTGTCCAGCGCCGCGCGCTGCCCGCGCGCAGCGGTGAGCGCCACCGCCGAAGCGCGCTTGCCCGTGACCTTGATCCGGGTCACGCTCAGCGTCGGATCCTGAACGCTCTGCACGAAGATTTTCATCGCCGGCTCACAGCCGAGGCCCGCGCTGGACAGGCGTTGCAACAGCGACGGCGCCAGCACCTGCTCACACAGCGCCTGGTAGTCGCCGCTGGCTGTCGCCTTGGCGAACTGCTGCACCTTGGCCTGGACCTCCTCACGCGCGCTGGCGCCGCAGCCGGCCAGCGCGCACGAGAGCACCACGATCACGATCCCCGATGTGGGCCGCATGGCGGGAGAGGGTAGCCTGTGGATGATGCTCCTGGAACCGCTCACCGACGGCCACGGACGGCTGATCGGCGATCTGCGCGTATCGGTCACCGACCGCTGCAACTTCCGCTGTCAGTACTGCATGCCCGCCGAGGGCCTGCCGTGGCTGGAGCGCGCCGAGATCTTGAGCTTTGAAGAGATCTCGAGACTCGTCGGGCTGTTGGCCGAGATGGGCGTCGGAGACATCCGCCTGACCGGCGGCGAGCCGCTCGTGCGCCGTGACTTCCCGAAGCTGGTGGAGATGCTCACGCGCACCGAAGCTGTGCACGAGGTCTCGGTCACCACCAACGGGTTCCTGCTGGAGCGTGACGCCGAGGCACTCGTCCGCGCCGGCGTGAGCCGCTTCAACGTGTCGGTCGACTCGCTGCAGAGCGATCGCTTCTACCAGATCACCAGGCGTGACGCCCTGCCCCAGGTCCTGCGCGGGCTCAAGGCGCTGGAGCAGTACCCCGAGGCCTACCCGATCAAGGTCAACGCGGTGGCGATCCGCGGCTTCACCGAGGACGAGATCCTGCCATTCGCCGAGCTGGCCCGGCGATCTCCCTACGAGATCCGCTTCATCGAGTTCATGCCTCTGGACGCCGATCGCAACTGGAGTCCCGAGCAGGTGCTCAATGGCGAGGAGATCCGAGCAGCGATCGAGGCCGTGTACCCGCTCGAGCCCGAGCCCCGCCCGCCCAGTTCGACGGCGCGTGTCTACCGGTTTGCCGACGGCCACGGGCGGATCGGCTTCATCAACCCGGTGTCCGAGCCGTTCTGCGCGGACTGCAACCGCATCCGGCTGACCGCCGACGGGCGCCTGCGCACCTGCCTGTTCTCGCTCAACGAGACCGACCTGCGCGGGCCGATACGAGCCGGCGCCGACGACGGCGAGCTGGAGCAGATCATCCGTGACGCGGTCTGGCGCAAGGAGCTCAAGCACAACGTGGGAGAGCCCGGCTTCATTCAGCCGCTGCGGACGATGTCCGCCATCGGCGGTTAACGGGATCGCAAGCTTTGATCGGCATCATCTGAGGCTCCGATGCCTCTGCTGATGCTGTTTGCGCTGATCGCGGGCGCCGGAACCGCGATTACGCCGTGTGTCCTGCCAGTGCTCCCGGCTCTGCTGTCGGCCAGCGCCGTCGGCGGCCGTCGGCGGCCGCTGGGAATCGTGCTCGGGCTTGCCGCGACGTTCACAATCGCGATCGTCGCCCTGGCGCAGCTGGTCAAGGGCGTCGGGCTGGACGGGAGCGCAGCGAGGACGCTGGCGATCGTCGTGCTGATCGCCTTCGGCGTGGTGATGCTGGTCCCCGAACTGGCCGAGCGGGTGCAGGCGCCGCTCTCCCGCCTGGCGCGGTTCGGTCCGCGCACCCGGGGGGACGGATTCTGGTCAGGCATCGGCGTCGGCGGCGCACTCGGCTTCGTTTGCGCCCCTTGCGCCGGGCCGATCCTCGCGGCCGTCACGTCGGTCAGCGCGTCCGGCGGCGCCTCGGCGCGGGTCGTCGTGGTGGCCTTGTCCTATTCGATCGGGCTCGGCGCCGTGCTGCTGCTCTACGCGCTCGGTGGCCGGGCGGTGATCGAGCGCATCCGCCGCTCAGCGCGGGGCCACGTGGTCGAGCGCACGCTCGGCGTAGTGCTGCTGGCGACCGCTCTGGTGATGGCGACCAATCTCGACGTGCGCTTTGAGGAGGCGCTGGCCAAGGACACGAGTCTGCCCGCCTTCCTGGTCGATCCCACCCGCTCATTGGAGAACTCGAGCGCGGTGCAGAAGCGCCTGGCCTCGCTGCGGCCGCCGTCGCGCTTCGCCGAACGCCAGAGCCAGGCCTCAGCGAGCCCCGTCACCGACCGGGTCGGCGTCTCGATCCCGGGGGTCAAGACGCCGTCGCTGCCCGATCTCGGCACCGCGCCCGAGTTCACCAAGACCCAGCGGTGGTTCAACACACCCGGTGGCGCCCCGCTGACCCTGGCGGGGCTGCGCGGGCACGTCGTGCTGGTCGACTTCTGGACCTACACGTGCATCAACTGCATCCGCACCTTGCCGTTCCTGAAGGGCCTGTATGCCACCTACCACCGCTACGGCCTTGAGATCATCGGCGTCGAGACGCCCGAGTTCACCTTCGAGCAGGACGCCGGCAACGTAGAGCAGGCGATCCAGTCCGACGGCCTTCGCTATCCCGTCGTCCAGGACAACGAATACGGCACGTGGAACGCCTTTCAGAACCAGTACTGGCCGGCCGAGTACCTGATCGACTCACGCGGACAGGTCAGGCACACGCAGTTCGGCGAGGGCGACTACAAGCAGGACGAGGCGGCGGTCCGCGAGTTGCTCTCCGAGGCAGGTGCCAGGCAGCTGCCGCCGCCGATGACGGCCACGGCGATCATGCCATCCACTCAGCTGGCCACGCCCGAGACCTACTTGAACCCGGATCGCGCGCAGGGTTTCGCCCAGCCGCTGCAACCCGGCACGCACTTCTACGCGGGGGTGACCAACCCGCAGCCAAACGAGTTCGGCTTGCACGGAACATGGAAGATCACCGCGCAGTCGGCCAGTCCCGTCTCCGCTGGCGCGTCGATTGTGGGCCGCTTTCAGGCCGGACACGTCTATCTCGTGCTGACCTCGGCCGGCAACCAGCCGCGCAGCGGCCGGATCCTGCTCGACGGCCACCCGGTCTCGGCCGCCGACGCCGGGGCCGACGTCCACAGTGGAATGGTCACCATCGTGGGCCAGCGGCTTTATTCGCTCGTGTCCCTGCCCAGCGCCGGGCAGCACACCCTGACCGTCCAGCTGCCACCCGGGGTCAGCGCGTATGACTTCACCTTCGGCTAGCGGCTAGGACCGGGCCGATCGGCGCCGGCGGTCGATGATCGCCGCGGCGCCCAGCACGTCCTCAGGCGCGTTGATGTTGAACAGCAGCTCCGGGTCCTCCACCTCCAGCAGTCGCGGGCCAATCGCCGCCACCGCCTCTCTCAGCGGCAATGTCGCCTGGCGCGCGCTGGGCGCCAGCAGCTCCGCCGCCTGCGGTTGATAGCAGCCCAGCAGGGGCTGTGCCGCCCCCTGATGGGCCGCCAGCACCGCCGGCGCGCCGCCAGGATCCGCCTCGACCAGCCGGCGCACGAGTGCCGCCGTCACGAACGGCAGGTCGACCGCGCAGATCAGCGCGGCCCGGCCCTCGGCGAATCCGAGCGCGTGCACGATCCCGATCAGCGGATGTCGCGGGAAGCGCGGCTCCAGCCACACGGTCACCCCCGGCAGGCTCGGGAGCAGGCTGCCCGGCTTGGCGATCACTGCGACATCGTCCAGCGCCGCCTCCAGGGCCCTGAGCGGATAGCAGATCAGCGGCGTGCCGCACAGCTCGACCGTCGCCTTGGACCCCCCTATGCGGCGCCCCATGCCGCCGGCCAGCACGATCCCGATCGGCGGTTTGGGCGGCTTCATCGGCGTCTGGGGAGCCGGTCTCTCACTGCGCGAGCATAAGGGCTCGCGACGAAATTTCTGACGGCTTGTCCGGCCATCCCGCGGGGCCCGGCCAAGATCCTAACCACACGTCCTATCATCAACCGGCATGGAGGGCTCGACAGAGGTCCGCAGCTGGTTGCGCTGCTACCGCTGCTGGTCACAGAACCTCGAGGTGCAGGTGCATTACGAGGGGATCCATCGGATCGACCCCGAGAGCGGGGAGCGCGGCGAGGTCGTCGACGAGATGCAGGAGGCCGTCGTCCAGTGCC
>CALAQT010000372.1 GCA_937888775.1 uncultured Actinomycetes bacterium
ACTGCAGAGAATCGTCTCGATCGTGCCGCGTTCCTTCTCGCCCGCCGCGAGGCCAGGTCGGCCAACGAGGCTGCCTACGCGCGGCGTCCCGCGGCCGCGGATCGGCGAGAGACCCAGCGCGGCGGCGGGCACGCGCTGCGACGGTTCATGCTGGTGGCGCTGTTGCTGTGCGTGTTCGCGGCGGTGGTGATCGTTGCGACGTTGATCGCGACCGGCACCTCCAACACCGTCGTGCATTTCCAGCAGATCGTCGCCAAGGACACCAATTCGGCGATCAGTCAGATCCAGAGCCTGATCAACAAGTACACGAAGTAGCCCCGGCTCGCGACGCCCCTAAGCCCCGGGGGCCGCCCCGGCGCGCAGCGCCGCCGCCACCTCGGGCAACCGGCCCCGGTCGATCGCGTCCCGCAGATCGGCCATCAGCCGCGCAATGAAGCTGAGGTTGTGCAGCGTGACCTGACGCAGCGCGGTGAGCTCGCCCGCGCGCAGCAGATAGTGCAGGTAGGCGCGGGTGAAGCCGGCCGCGCACACCGGGCATGGGCAGCCGTCGAGGATCGGCTCGTCGGACTCACGCCAGCGTCCCTTGACCAGGTCGACGCGCCAGCGCCGCTCCGGGTCGGGAACCAGGGCGACGCCGTGGCGGCCCAGCCGGGTCGGCATCGCGCAGTCAAACGTGTCGATCCCCAGCTGCACGCCGGTGATCAGGTCATCGACGTCGCCGATCCCCAGCAGATGGCGGGGGCGATCCGGGGCATCGCGCTGCAGCTGGGCGGTAGTCCACGAGACCACCTCGTACATCTGCGGCTTGTCGCGGCCAAGCGAACCGCCGATCGCGATCCCGTCGCAGCCGCTGGCGGCGATCACGCTGGCGGACTCCAGCCGCAGATCCTGCTCGACGCCGCCCTGGACGATCCCGTACACCGCCTGCCCCGGCGGCCCGTGGCGCCCGTGCCAGGCCAGGCAGCGATCCAGCCAACGGTGCGTGCGCTCGGTCGAGCGGGCGGTGTAGTCACGCGAGACATGAAACGGCGTGCACTCGTCGAACACCAGCGCGATGTCCGAGCCCAGCGCGGCCTGCACCTCCATCGAGCTCTCAGGACCCAGGAAGCGCTCGCGGCCGTCGACGTAGGAGCGAAACCTGACCCCCTCCTCCTCGATCGCCAAGATCGTGCCAGTCGACTCCCCCGCGGCCGCCCGACCGGCCTGCCCGCGTCCCTTGATCTCGTCGGCGACGCCGCCATGGCCCATCGAGAAGACCTGAAAGCCGCCCGAATCGGTGATGATCGGCTGCTCCCAGCGCATAAACCGATGCAGGCCCCCGAGCTGGCGCACCAGCTCGGGGCCCGGCGCCAGGAACAGGTGAAATGTGTTGCCGAGCACCATCTCGTAGCCCAGCGCGGTGACATCTCGTGGCTCGAGCGTCCTCACCGCACCCCGCGTGGCGAGCGGCACGAACGCCGGCGTGCGCACTTCGCCGTGGGCAAGGTGTAGGGTGCCGCTACGCCCGAGGGAGAAAGGGCAACGGGTCCGGACCGTGAACACGGACTTGCGCTTACCGACCTAACGCGCTAGTGTGGTGGACATGGCCCGGACCCTATTACGTTTAGATGCGCTGATCCGCGTGTCCGAAGTCGGCGGGCGCGGCGCCCACCTACGCTCGCCTGCCATGCAGCGCGCCCAATGCCAGCAAGCCGCGGACGACCTCGCAACGGACGACCTCGATGTCGTCATCGTGAACCCGGACGCGCCGCCCGCTATCGACGTTTCCGGTGGCACGATGGACCGCGCCGACATTCGCGCGCTACGCGAGCGGCTCGATGCCGGGCTGACCGATGGCGTTGTCATGGCCTGCGCTGACCGCTTCAGCCGCGCCCCCATCGAGGAGCCCATGACGCTGTTTCGCTCGATTACATCCGCGGGCGGGCACTTCGTTGTAGCCGACCTCGGTTTAGACATCAAGCCCGATGACCCTAACGGCGAGCCGCGGCTCGTCGGCGCTTTGCAGGCATCGCGAAATCAGTACGTGGCCCGCCGTACGCAGTGGGCGAACAGCCGCCGCGACGCCGTCAAAGAAAACAAGAGCCTGGGCGTCCCTCCGTTCGGGTATCAGCACGCCGACCCGACGCCCCGCGCCAACGCCCGCGGCATCGAGGACTCGCGCCTGGTGCCGGACGACCGGCTAGCGCCGGTCGTGCTCGCGCTGTTTGAACGCAAAGCGGCTGGTGGGACCTGGCTCGAACTGGCCCGGTGGCTGGACACCGCCGCGCCGAAGCCGGACGGCCGCTTGTGGGCGCGCGCATCGGTCCAGCACATCATCAAGAACCGCGTCTATCTCGGTGAGTCTCACCACGGCGCCACCACGCAACCGCGCGCCCACACCGCGCTGATTACGTCGCCGTCCCTCTGGCGCCGGGCGCAGAACCCGGCCGGGCACCGGACGGCGCGCGGGACCTACTTGCTGACCGGGCTCGTCATCTGCGCCTATTGTGGGCGGCGGATGGAGGGCGCGCACGGCGCGCGGCCAACCGCGGCGTCTACCGGCGATGCAGTGAGCGCCGCAATTGCAGAATGGTCATCGCCGGGGGTCTACCGATGTGTGACCCGGGGATGCAGGCACCGGGCGACAATCGCGGCCCATCTAATCGAGCACGAGGTTGTGCGCCAGCTAGCCGGTCAGCTAGACGAGAGTGTGGACCTGGACTCTGTCGATTCGACGGACGAGGACACGGCCGCGGTCCGCGCCGAGATAGAACGCCTGACGGACGAGATAAGGGCAAGGGCTCTGCTCCCCGTGCAGACGCACCCGGTTGCCATAGCTGCCTACGCGGAGGCGCTCGCGGCCGATGTGGGCGCGCTCGAAGCCGAGGAGGACCGTCTCCGGGACGTGCTCGACCGCCAGCGCGCGTCCGAGAGTGATTTCACACTGCCGGAATTTGGCGACCTGACCCTAACCGAACGGCGCGAAACGGTCCAAGCGGGCATCGAGTCCGTGCGGGTCCGGCCCGCCACGGCCCGCGGACCGCGTAGCCGCGCTGCCGACCGCATCGCCGTCACGTTCAAGGACTCTATGACCCTGCGCGTTTCCGAGGCGTGGGCCAGAATCCTGCGGGACCGCACCGCGCAGGACTGGGTTGTGCGCCCCGCCTAGCCGCTTGACCCACGGTCCGCCCCCGTGCTACATTTGGAAACAAATTGTTTCCAAAGAAAGAGTCCAAATGGCTTCCAGAGCCCTCACCACTTCCCCCGTCAACGGCCAAGTCGTCACGGACGCCGAGCGCCTAGTCGAGCTTGAGTCGGTAGTCCAGCACGGTTACCTCGCGGTTGGCGCCGCACTCGGCGAGATTCGGGATCGGCGCCTGTACCGTGTGACCCACGACCGATTCGAGGACTACTGCCGGGAGCGATGGGACTGCACCCGGCAGTGGGCGAACCGCCGGATTGAGGTAGCGGCATACGTAGCAACTTTGGAACCAAATGTTTCCATTCCGGTCAACGCGCACCAAGCCCACCTGGCGATGCGAGCCGCCGCCGCAGAGCGCCTGCTGGCCGCCGCCGCCACCAACGCAGAGCCCCCCAACCCCGAGCCCGAGCCCGTTGGCCCGCCGCCGCCGCCGCCAGCCAAGCCCGCCCCCGTCTACGCCACCGCCGCCCAGTGGCGCGCAACGGACACCCCCGACTTCCCCATGTTCTCACGGAGCCAAGTCAAGGCCGCCGCTGCCGAGGCGGGGGTGCCGGTCAAACTCGCGGATGCCATGCTGGCGATCCTTGCCTCCCAGGCTGCTGCCCGCGACGCCGCCGCCGCCGCCCGCGACTACCACCGCGCGGGTACCACCGCCGCCCACCGCGCCGCTGGCGGCGCCGCCTCACCTGGGCAGTCCTTTCACCCGCCCCGCAGTTTCTGAGCCCTCCCGGTCAAGCTCGCGAAGCCGCCTAGCACGGCGCGGAGCCCGTAGCAAACAGACCTAACACGATCCTAACACAGATCGCGCCCCGTTTCGCGTCACCTAGCAGTGTAGCACGCTATACTAATATATGAGCAGCAATCCTCCCGGCGTCCCACCTATCTACGGCTCCCGGATGTTCCGGGCCTTCCCGCTGATGCTGCCCGAGGAACTGCGGGCCAAGATTCGCAAGGCGTCCAGCCGGCGCGGTGTCTCACAAGCGCAGTACATCCGCGATGCAGTCCTCGTTGCGCTGCGAGCGGAACCTATCCACCCACAAACGAGTGAACCCGCCAGTGACAAGCTGACGGGCTCAGAAAGTCGAAATGGACTCGACCTCGGTACCTCAGTATATCCCGCCCGCTGACGAGGTTGCTGGCAAAGCCAGTCCCGCCGGCCACCACGAGCCCGAGGAAGCTCAGCCGGTAGAGGTCGCCGGTTACGTCTACATGGGCGACGCCAGCACACTCACACCCTGTTCTCTCGGCGAACACCCAAAGCCCATAGCCGGGCCGAACGTCGCCCTGTATCTGTTCGGGCACGTCCGTGACGCCGAGACTAAAGATGTCGTCGCCGTTGACGTGCGCGTCCGCCAAGGCGACTATCGGCGGGTCCTCACGATGCCCGTGTCTGTCATCCGCGCCACACAGGCCGCCGATCCCTGGCACAAGCACACCGGACTGTCGCTGACCCCCGCTCAGGCGCGCGGTGCGAGTACGTGGCTGAGCGCGGCTATCGCCACCAACGTGGGACGACGCACGAGGTTCGAGGTACAGCGGCCGACGTGGACCGGTGATCGGCTGCAACTGCCTTCCAGCTATGCCAAGTCGGGCTGCACGGAGGAGCGTGCGCGCGAGTGCTGGCGCAGGGCTATCGGAATCGCGAGGGACTACCCCAAACTGGCATTTACCTTTGGCGCCTACGTGGCATCCCCCCTGCTAGAGCGCTTGGGGTTGCCAGGCGGCGGGGTGAACTTGCTCGACGATTCAACCACGGGCAAAACCACTAGTGGACGTGGCGGCTCTGCGATCTGGGGCAAGCCGTCTCCGGTGGGGAATGACCCGAGTTGGCACGGCACCCTCGGCAGCAAGACCGACGAGCTTGCCGAGTCTGGTGGGATGCCACTGTTCTGGGACGACGCCAACAACACCGCGGAGAGTGAAGTGACGTTAGGGAAACTCGTAATGCAGATTGCTCAAGGCATCGAGAAGGGACGGCTGAATCAGCACGCCGAGCAGCGCGACAAGCGGACGTGGCGGCTTATCGTGGTGTCTACAAGCGAGACTTCACTATTGACCAAGGGCACCGTCGGGGCGGCTGCAAGGTGGGTCGAAGTTCACGGCCCATTTATGGGCTCTCCTCGTCGTTTCGGGGTGACTCGCTGGACGCTACGACCATGAATCCCCTGGTATCCGCGAGGTTCCCGGCGCCCCGGCCA
>CALAQT010000373.1 GCA_937888775.1 uncultured Actinomycetes bacterium
TCACACCCCGCTTCGCACCCGACCTCTCGACCACGCACAGGGACATCACTACCAGGGACCCAGACATCTCCCCGGACCGGACTCACACCGGCAAGCCGCCCTGAACTTGTCGCTCCTTTACGTCATGTCGACCTCCTTCTTTTCCCTCATGGCGCCGGAGCAGTCTCGGCGCACCACGCGAAAGCGAGAGCGACCTCCTGCAGCAGTCTGACTGAGCGTGCTCACGCGATCCCCTGAGAAGTGCGTCGCTCGTCCCCAGAAGTGAGCCGCTCGCCCTCCGCTGGCACGAGGCGACCATCGAGCAGATGCAGCGAGCGGTCGGCGTGCTCCACGAGCGTCGCGTCGTGGGAGGCGACGATCACGGTCGCGCCGTCATTGGCGCACACGCTCGACAGCAGCTGCCAAACCTTGCGTGAGGCGGCGCTGTCCAGCGACCCGGTCGGCTCGTCGGCGAGGATCAGCCGCGGACGCCCGGCCAGGGCACGCGCGATCGCGACACGGGCGCGCTCACCACCCGACAGGTCCGAAGGGCGGTCATGCGCCCGGTCGCCGAGACCGACGTCGGCCAGGAGCTCAAGGGCACGCTCGACCCGCGCGCGTCGCGGCAGCCGGGCGGCGACCATCGGCAGCTCCGCGTTCTCCTGGGCGCTCAGCGCCGGGAGCAGGTAATGCAGCTGGAACACGAACCCCACCGTCGCTCGCCGGAACTCCGCCGGGTGCGAAAGCTCACCGACCGAAACGTCGTCGACCAGGATGCGTCCGCTCGTGGGACGATCGAGGCTGCCGATCAGCTGCAGCAGGGTCGTCTTCCCCGAGCCCGACGGCCCGGTCAATGCGACTAGCTCGCCAGGCTCCACCGTGAAGCTGACGTTGTCGAGCACCACCGCCGGCCCGTACGCCCGCGACACGCCCTCGACGAGTACACGCGCGCCCGCCATAACTATCGGAGGGCCTGAAAGGCTCCGTCGAGATCGACGGGCGCAGGGGGACGCACTTGCATCAGGCGAGCGGTCATGACGACTTCACGCTACGCGTCAGATCAGCTGCCGTTGACCGCCGATCGCCGCAATCGGCACGCGGAGAACTACCGAGGCGCCGCGGGCGTCGAACCGGCGTGCCCGTCTCGACATCGTCCGACGGCCCGGGGAACGGACACCGCCTCGCACGCTGCGGTTCTACGGAGAAACATCGTGAGCTGCTCCCGATCTCATCGCCAGACCCGTGGGCGATTGTGTGCGCACACGATCGCCGGCGCCCACCGAACCAAAAGGAGATCCCATGGCCACCGACGACGCGAAACGTCACAGAACGAGGTGCCGCCCACGAAGGCCATGTCTGGTTGAGGCCAACGACCGATGCGGCCGCGCGAGGTGGTTCGATGACCTCGTTGAGGGTCCAGGTGAAGCTCAACCGCGGGGGAAAGTGGGACGTCGTACTCCCGGGCGGCGCCCGGGTCACGTGTGGGACTCTCGACGAGGCCAAACGCGTGGCCTATCTCAGCGCCCCCCACCAGCACCCGTGCGAGCTGATCGTCCAGGACGCCTACCACCGCGTACTCCACCACGAGCGCATCGGCGGTGACGCGACTCCCAGCTACCGCCCACAGCAGCGGCTCGGGAGCCGTGATGACCGGCCGGACTGGGTCATTCTTGAACGTCCGCGCTGCGGCCTCAGCATCAGGCCCCGGGCTGACCGGTTGACGATCGAATACTGCCCGCGGTGCATCGCACGGACAAGAACGCTGGTGCAGCTGTTCTCCTCGACGCTGCCGCCGGCAGAGCTCTACGCCGCTGACTCGGTACCGAACGCCGACGCACGCGGCGGGACCACGTTCGCCGCGCTGCACAGGCGCAACTACCGGCTCTACTTCATCGGCCAGGCGATCAGCCTCGTGGGCACCTGGATGCAGTCCGTCGCGCTGTCGTGGCTCGTTCTCGAGTTGACGCACTCAGGCACGATGATCGGCCTGGTGGTCGCAGCGCAGTTCCTGCCGGTCCTACTGCTCGGCGCCTGCGGCGCGCTGATCGCCGACCGCGTCTCGAAGGGCCGCTGCTGATCGGAACGCAGACGGCGCTCGGTTCGCTGTCGCTGCTGCTTGGCGTGCTGACGGTCACCCACTACGTTCGGGTCAACACCGGCCTGCTCTCGCCGTTGCTGATGATGGCGTTGATCGGTCGCTCGCGACCGAACTGGTCGCGCTCGTGCTCGTCGGAGCGATGAGCACGGCCTTCATGGCGACGGGCAACAGCACCCTGCAGCTCACCAGCGATCCCAGCTTCCGTGGCCGAGTGATGGCACTCCGGGCGGTGACCTTCCAGGGCAGCACCCCGATCGGAGGTCCGATCATCGGCGCCGTCTCGGAGTACGCAAGCCCCAGGTTCGGGCTCGCGCTCGGCGCGCTCGCCTGTCTGCTCGGGGCGGCGCTCGGCGCTGCCGCTCTGCGGCGCACTCCCCCGAGTGAACGCAGTGCACCGCACGCGACTCAGATGGACTGGATCGCCTACCAACAGGCACACAGCGGCCCCTAGCACTCTGCAGCCACGGACCCTTCGAGCAGAGGCAATGCGTGTTCAGAACAGCTTCAGCAGCTTGCCGCCCGATTCGAACAGCGGGATCGCCTTGGTGATCTGGCTTTGCTCGGTCTTGGCGTCGCGTTTCGCGGTGGATGTCTTGCCGGCTCGTGCCGCGGTCGCGGAGGCCTTTGCGTCGCTCTTTGCCGCGGTTGCGTCGTGCAGGGCGGCGAGGATCTGTGTCCGTCCTTTGCGCCCGGAACTGGTGGAGGCCTGCTGACGGGTCGCGGCCTTCGTCGCTCCGGCGAGGTCGCTGCCGATCCTCGACAGCTTGCTGAGCGTGGAGGGCGCCGCGTGCTTGCTCGGGGCGGAGAAGCTCGAGAGGTAGCTGATGTCGTTGGTCAGCCGCTTCTCGTAAGCCTTCATGGCTTTCTCGAGGGTCGCGTCGCTGGCCTGCGCGAGCGGCGCGAGGGCAAGCAGTCCGAGCAGGACCAGCAGGACGAGGCGTGTCATTGAAACGTTTGCGTTCATTTGACCTGTTCTCCCTGTATGAGTTGTGGGATCTCGCTCTTGGCGAGATCGATCGGGACGGCAAACCCGACACCGGTGCTCGTGTCGGTGTCCGAGTGTCCGAACTGGTTGGTGCCGGTCGCGGTCTGATCGGCGATTCCGATCACCTGGCCGCGGGAGTTGAGCAGCGGGCCGCTGGAGTTGCCTGGGTTGATCGCGGCGTCGGTCTGGATCGCGCCTGAGATCAGTTTGCCGTCCGGCGCCTGGATCTGGCGGCCGAGCGCCGATACCACGCCGGTGGTGAGGCTGCGGTTGAACCCGAGCGGGTCACCGATGATCGCCAGAGCGTCGCCGACCTGGAGCCCGCGGTCGCTGCCCAGGCTGAGCGGGTGAAGGGTCAATCCGGCCGGGTTGACATGCACGACAGCGATATCGGATGCGTCGTCCTTGCCGAGCACCGATGCGGTTCGCCTGGCGCCGTCCGGGAACGTGATCGTGATCGAAGTGGCGCCGGCGATGACGTGCTCGGCGGTGAGGATGTCCCCCTGGCCGTCGATCACGAACCCCGATCCCAGGGCTGTCTCCTGTTCCTGGGTCTGCCCGAATGGCGTCTGCACTGTTGTGGTGGCCCGGACTGTGATGTCGACCGTGCCGGCGGCCGCGTGCGCGTAGCCCGCGCTCCACGAACCGCCCGTCGTCGCTGGATCGCTCACGGTCGCCGGCGCGGATTCGACCACGGTCGTGGCCTGCGCGGCAGTGTGCAGCGCGCCCGCGGCAAACCCGAGCACGAGCGCAACGACCCCACCCAGCACCGCCACGCCCAGCATCACCGCGACGCGCGCACGTGCATCACCCCGAACATGACGGTTGGGGCGACGGCGCAGCAGCGGGCGGTGGGCGAACGACGGAGTCGACATCTCACTGGAGCCTATGTCCGTCCAGCCCAGCACCCATCGGGACACCACCCGCAGGAGACCTTCGGACAAGTACCGATAGAACATCGCGAACTGGACCGGACCCGCCAGAGGGCACGGCGGGGCTTGTCTCGGGACCGCGCTAACGCCGAAGTGCTATCCGTAACGATCACCGATGCCGACCTATCCGGGCCGGTGCTTTGATCGTCACGAGGATCACGAGCCCATGACCAGCAGGCCGACATCGACCTTCGCTCGCTTCGGTGAGCGGCTTTGGATGCGTTGTAAGGAGCGCAGCGGTGCACGGTTGGCGTGCCCGGATTCGCCGTTCTGGGCGCACCGCTACTACACCGATGGGGTCAGGCTCTACCGCTTCGTCGGTTGGGTGCACCGCTCCCTGAACGGGATGCTGGCCGAGTTCGAGGACTGCCACACCCTTGACGTGCTGCTGGTCAGCATCGACCGCGCCAGCTACCCTCGGCTGCGACCGGTCCTCGTCCCGAGCGGGACGTGAGTGGTGCTCGGCGACGCGGTACGTGACCCGGGTCAAGGTTCACCTCGATCATTGCTCGAATCGGACCGTGAGCACGATTGGCGCGGGTTGACTGGCAGGCGCATCAACGTTGGATGCAGGTGCAGGGACGCCGGATCAATCTGGTCGAACTGGGCGACAGCCCGCCGCTCGTGCTGATCCATGGGCTGGGCGGCTGCTGGCAGAACTGGCTCCCGAACATTCCACCCGCCGCCCGCCAGCATCGCGTGATCGCGCCGGATCTGCCCGGTTCGGAGCGTCGCAGATGCCACGCGATGCGATTTCGATCCCCGCCTATGCCGCGACGGTCAACGCCATGTGCCGGGAGCTGGGGATCGAGTCGGCGACCGTCGTTGGAAACTCGATGGGTGGGCTGATCGCTGTGGAGCCGGCGATCGGCTACCACGGTCTTGTGGAGCGATTGGTGCTCGTCGACGCCGCCAGCCTCTCGACCGAGCAGCTGCATTTCAGGTCGCTGAGCGCGCTGGACCGTAGTCTGCGCTTTCTGCGGCTCGCCGAGGTGGCGAGCGCGCGTCGGCGGTCGCCAAGCGACCGGGGCTGCGTCGGATCGTGCTGCGGATGGTCGCCAACCATCCGGAGCGGCTGCCGGCGGACCTCAGTCATCTGATCCTGCAGGGCACCGGCAAGGCTGGGTTCCTGCCCGCGCTCGCGTGCCTGCCAAAGGCCGGTATCCGCGGTCGCCTGCCGGAGATCCGCTGTCCGACCCTGATCGTCTGGGGCGAGCGGGACCGTCTGGTGCCGCTGGCCGACGCCTATGAGCTCTGGCGCTTGATCCCGCGGGCAGAGCTCGTCGTTTTCCCCGACGCCGGGCACGTGTCGATGCTGGAGGAGCCCGACCGTTTCAACGCCGAGCTCGCGGCGTTTGCCGCTGCCAACCCGCGCGACGCGGCAGACCCAGACGATCGCTGAGCACCATGCACCAGTCAGGCGAAACTCGGTAGTTGTGCGCGGACATCCGCGGGCGAAGCGCGGATGGCTCGCCCGTGCCGGCTTCGTAGCTTTCGCTGTATGCCTGATCGATTCGCAGCGACCCGGTCATCGCGGCGCTGGCCCGCGGCTTGGACCCGCGCTATCGCCGGCACTGCGGGCGTCTTCGTGCTCGCCCTGATCGTCGCCGCCTGCGGCGGAAGCGCCAAGTCGAGCTCAACGACCTCACAGGCCCGGTCCGCAACGCACACCAGCACGACCACCCCCACCCAGACGACGCCCAAGCCCCGCACGAAAACCACGAAGCCGAAGCCTCCGGCGCACAAGACGTCGACGACGAACACCACCTCCACGAGCCACACGACAGCGACGAAGACCGCGACGACAACCGCCCCCAGCACGACCACGACCACCCACCCCGCGACGACGACAACCAGCCACACCACGACGACCTCGACCACGCCAACCCGCACGACCCCCACCTACACGCCGCCGGTGCACGTGACGCTCGTCGGCTCCAACCACGATCCGATCGTCAACCAGAAGTGGACCTACACGGTCACGATCACCGACGCCAAGGGCGTGAAGCTGAGCGGGACCGAGACGACCCAGTATCTGTTCAGCGGTTCGGTCGTCGGGACCGAGAAACCGGTGAACGTGCAGTTCGAGAAGGGCGTCTACCGCGACACGATCGAGTTCCCCGCCACCGCGGTCGGCTACCCATTGGTCGTCCAGGCCACCGTCAAGACGAGTATCGGCACCGGGAAGGCCGACTGGACTGTCACGGTCAAGAAGTAAGGCGACCAGCGATGGCGGGCGCGACACCTGGGCTCAGACGCCGTGGTGAGCCCCGACCGCGCTCGGCACGGGCTGCTGATCGCCCGGACGCCCCGAAGACGTTCGTCAGCGCTCCCGACGGACCGAATTGCCCGAGTTCGAGATCGATGCGTCCGATGCCCGCCGACGCCTGCGCCGGGGTCTGATCTCGCTCGCGATCCTGATGGCAGTGGTGATCGGTCTGCTGCTCGCGATCCCGGGGCTGCACGGCGTTGCCCGCACGATGACCCACATGCATGCCAGGTGGCTGGCGATCGGGATCGTGCTGGAGCTGCTGTCCTGCCACGCCTACGTGCTCGCGTTCCTACAGGTGTTCGACCGCGCTCCGCTCCAGTTCGGCGCCCGCGTCGCGCTCACCGAGCAGGCGGTCGGGGCCACGGTTTCGCTGGGAGGCGCCGGCAGCCTCGCCGTCGGCGCGTGGCTGCTGCACGAGCGCGGCGTACCGCCCGCCCGGATCGCCGAGCGCTCCGCCGTCCTGTTCCTGCTCACCAGCGCGATCAACGTGATCACGCTCGTCCTCGCCGGCCTCGGCCTGTTCACCGGCGTCCTGCCGGGACCGCAACACGCCCTGCTGAGCATCGTCCCGGCCGCCATCGGCGCCGCCGTATTTGCGCTGTTCCTGGCGCTCCCGCGGTTCACCGACCGGCTCGCCGAGGTGCGGGATCCGGGGCGCGTTCGCAGCGTGTTGGAGGGCACCTCGACGAGCATCCGCGCGACCGAGAAGATCCTGTTCTCCTCGGATTGGCGCACGGTCGGCGCGGTCGGCTACCTATGGTTCGACATCGGCGTGCTGATCGCATGCTTCGCGGCGATCGGACCGGCACCGCCGCTGGCCTGCATCGTGCTCGCCTACCAGATCGGCTACATGGCGAACATCCTCCCGATCCCCGGCAGCGTCGGCGTGCTCGACGGCAGCTTCGTCGGCATGCTCGTCCTCTACGGGGTCAACGCCACCGCGGCCACCGCCGCGACTCTCGTATACCACGCGATCGCATTGTGGATCCCTTCGCTGCTCGGTACGGCTGCATTCCTGGTCCTGCGCCGCGCCCGTGGCGAGCCGATCCGGCTGCATCCCCGGGAGCTCGACTAGCCGTTTACGGGTTCGAGGTGCAGCAGGCGCTCCGCGTTGCCGTGGGCGATCCTCTCCTTGTCGTTGGTGCTGATCGGCGCGTCGGCGAGGAAGTATCGGCCCTCCTCGTTGCTGCTGTAGGGGTAGTCGACCGAGAACATCACGCGGTCCGCGCGGAGGACGAGCAGCAGACAGAGCAGCGGCGGGTAGGTCAAGATGCCGCTGGTCGTGATGTGGAAGTTCTCGGCCATGTAGTCCTCAACCGGCTTGGGGAGGCCGGCGGCCTGCTGGAGGTTGCGTGAGGAGCGTGCCAGCAGGAAGGGGAGCGCTTCGCCCATGTGGCCGATGATGATCTGTAGGCCGGGGAACTCGTCGAACACGCCGTTGACGATCAGGCGCAGTGCGTGCAGCCCGGTGTCGACGTGCCAGCCCCATCCCGCGGTGGCGAGCATCTGCGCGGCCGGCGCCGGGAGCCCGCTGTAGTAGGCCTCGCGCACGGCGGGCGGCGGCTCGCTGGGGTGCAGGTAGAGCGGGACATCAAGGCGCTGCGCGCGCTCGAGGATCGGCCAGAAGAACCGGTCGGGGTGGGCGGCGACCGCGCCGGCGAGGTAGTCGTTGGCTGCTCGGCGAGCGCCACGGCCTGCTCGGGTGGGAACTGCTGGGTCGCCGGCACCGTGTGGGAGAGAACCTGGAGGTCGACGCCGCCGGCGTCCATGTCGGCTAGCCGCCCGGCGCCGAGGTCGTCGAGCTTGGCCAGGCGCCTCCCCACAGGCGTGTGGGTGGAGACGTCCATGCGCTGCTCGGACCCGTCCTCACCCGATGCCTGACGGATCATCGGTGCGCGGTAGTGCTCCTCAAGGGTGATCAGACGCATGGCGAGCTTCCTTTCTGAGTGGGTGACGTGGGAACGCGAGGCGGCCGATGCGCAGCGACTGGGCGCGGGTGGCGGACAGCATTGCTGCGATCACCATCAGCGAGGTGGATGCGTAAAAGGTGGCGTGCAGCCCGGTGGTGAACGCCGCGCGGGCGGAGGCGGGCAGGGTGGTGGTGCCGACGAAGATCGCGAACGCCGTCTGCTTGGTGATCGTCTGGGATGCGATCAGGATCGCCATCGCGAACGAGAAGACCATGCCGACGTTCGCGAACGTGCGCAGCAGCCCGGATGCGATCCCGAACTCGTCGCCGGGTGCGGCCTTCATCACCGCCGAGTTGTTGGACGGGAAGAACGCGCCGGCACCGACCGCGCCGACCATGTACGCGATGATCACAACCCACAGCGGCGTGGCGAGGCCAAGCTGGGCGTAGACGAGGAGCGCCACGACCTGGATGCCGAGGCCGACCGTCGCCGGGAGGACGGCGCCGCGGCGGTCAGCCAGGCGCCCCGCGTAAGGCCCGACGATGCCGCCCATCACGTAGCCCGGGACGAGCAGCAGCGATGCGTGGATCGGGGTCAGGTGCCGGACGCCCTGCAGGTACATGAGCAGCAGGAACAGGACCGCGAAGTTCGCGAGGCTCTGGAGGCTTGCCGCGAGCAGGGAGGGGGTCATCGTCGGCACGCGGAACAGCGCCAGGTCGAGCATCGGGTCCTCGTGTGAGCGCTCGATCCACCAGAACAGCAGGAGCACGGCCAGCCCGCCGAGCAGGTAGGCGAGGATCGCCGCGTCGAGCGGCTCCGAGGTGAGCTTGACCATCGCCCAGAGCACCCCGAACAGTCCGAGGCCGAGCGTGAGCATGCCCCAGATATCGAGCCGTCTGCGTTCGCGCTCGCCGCGGTCCACGAGCACCCGCCGGGCGACGAGCACAGCGGCGGTGCCGATCGGGACGTTGATCCAGAACACCCAGCGCCACGACACGTAGGTGACGATCGCGCCGCCGAGCACGACCCCGAGCACGGCGCCGGTGTTGAAGCCGATCGAGTTGAACCCGTACGCCCGGCCGCGCTGCTCCTTGGGGAACGTGTCGGCGATCACCGCTCCGGAGTTGGCGGTGATCAACGCGCCGCCGACGCCCTGAGCGAGGCGGAAGACGATCAGCGAGACCTCGTTCCAGGACAGCGCGCACGCCAGCGAGCCGACGATGAACACGACGAACCCGGCCTCGTACATGCGCACCCGGCCGAACATGTCCCCCAGCCGCCCGACCTGCGCGGAGAGCACGGTGATGACCAGCAGGTAGCCGATGATCACCCAGATCACGGAAGCGAGACCGATGTGCAGCGAGCGCTGGATCTCGGGGAGCGCCAGCACCACGATCGTGGTGTCCACGGCCGTGATCAGCACGCCGGTCACGACGACGAGCAGCGCCAGGCGTGAGTACCGCTGTGACGCGTTGTCGGGGCCGCCCGGCGCCTGTGTCCCACCCGTTTCGGTTGGGTGGTCGAGCGTTGGCATTGGCTCGAATCTACGGACCGACCTCGCCGCTCCCATCCGAGCGGCCCAACACGTCTGCTCGGTAGTTCTCCCGCCAGGCTCCGCCCGGCCCGGCGGTCGCAAGCAGGTTGGTTCAGCCTCAAGTGCGGGCTAACACGGAGCAGCTTTGGGGAAAGCGGCCGATACGCCGCGCGAGCGTGGCCCCTACGGTCGATCAGATCGCGTCAACACGACAGTCGGCGTGAGGCGCCGAACGAGATCGGCGGTTTTGCGGTGGCTACAGGCGAGATCATCATCGACCACGAGCGACAGTCGGCCGAGTTCGGACCGGACCGCTCGCTGCTGTCTGTACTACGCGAGGATCTGCATCTGACCGGCGCCAAACCGGCGTGTGGCGAGGGTGCCTGCGGCGCGTGCACGGTGCTGCTCGACGGCGTGCCGACGCGCGCCTGCATGACCCCGGCTGCCGCCGCGGCCGGCAGGGAGGTGACGACGATCGAGGGGCTTGCCGGGTCTGGGGTGCTCGATCCGGTGCAGCGGGCGTTCCTGGAGGAGGGCGCGGTCCAGTGCGGTTACTGCATTCCGGGGATGGTGCTCGCTGCGGTGGCGCTGCTGAGATCGAACCCGGATCCCGATCCGTCTGAGATCCGGGCGGCGCTGGCGGGAAACGTCTGCCGCTGTGGCGCCTACACCCGGATCGAACGCGCGGTCGTGCGGGCGGCGGGGTCGATCCGAAATCACGAACGGTCGCTGCCGGCGCCCGCCGGTGGGCAGCTGCCGCGATCAGCGTCGTTCTGGGAGTTCCGGCCGGCGGCGCCGTGGGATCTGACCCCGTTCGATCGCCGTGAGTATTTCGAGTTGCTGGGCGATGGTCTGGTGGTCGTGTTCGAGCCGGAGCCAAGCCTGGCGCCCGCCGATCTGGGTCGCCCGGCTGCCGGTTCGTTTGCTCTGCGCAGCGGCGGCGCCTGGTTGCATGTCGGCGTGGACGGGATCGTGACGGCGTTCACCGGGAAGGTGGATCTCGGGCAGGACAACCGCACCGCGCTGTCGATGCTGGTCGCCGAGGAGCTGGGGGTCGAGCCCCACGCGGTGCGCCTGGCGATGGGCGATACGGATCTGTGCCCGTTCGATCTCGGGACGTTCGGTAGCCGGTCGCTGCCGGGCGCCGGCGAGGACCTGCGCATGTGTGCCGCCGGGGCGCGCGCGCTGACCGCCACGCACGGACCACCGCTGGCGGGGTGGCGGCGCGTCGAGCTCGTGCCGCCAGGCGCACAGCC
>CALAQT010000374.1 GCA_937888775.1 uncultured Actinomycetes bacterium
CGGCGACAAAGCAGGCGCCGACCGCCCGCCGAGCGCTGGCTCCTGCCTTCCGCGCAAGGCAGGTCTGGGGAGCGATCCGGGCCGAGTCTTGCGGCCACCTTCAAAGCGGGTCTTGTGAGCGTCAGTGGCCCAGTGTTCTTGGATCCGGGGCGGCGGTGCAGCGGCCTGCTGCGTAGGTGATCTCACTGATGGCTGAGCGGCAGCCGACGGACAGCCGACGGGCTTGGTGAGACTCTTCACGTGCTGTCGGCACCGATGGGGGCTATGGCCGCCACCTTCGCAACCGCGCGTCCGCCGCGAGGTCGTGCAGATTCCACTTGGCGGGGGTCCGTGTCGTCGTCTGGCGACTCAGGTGCGGGGCGGCTGGTGTCTCGCGCCGATCGCGTGCAGTGTTGTGCCAAGCGTGGCGAGCTCCTCCGGTTCGAGCGCCTTTTCGATGCGTCCAAACAGCGTTCGTTCCTCGTGGCGCACGTGGTCTCTCAACGACTTGCCAAGAGCGTTGAGCGCCGCGACATCTATGCGCCCGCTGGTCTCGAGGTCGGCGATCCGGCGTCGGATGTCCACATGCTCGACGAGGACGCGCACGATGTCGGCATCGTTGGCGCCGGCGTGACGGGCGAAGGCAGGCAGGAGTAGCTCCTCTTTGAGGCGGAAGTGCTCGCGACCCTCCCTGCGCCAGAAGTCGAGTGTCGCCTCGGTGACGGTCTCCGCATCGGTATGGGTGGCGCGTTGCAATCGTCGGGCCAGCTCTAGCGCGACGTGGTGCTCGCGCGAGAGCACGGCGAGTTCGTTTGAGCGCTGCACGGTTTCGATCGTACTCGCGCTGAACGAGTTCCCTGGGTCCGCTGTGGCTGTCGTCCGTCGTGTCTGCTTCACCCGGGAGCTGACGAACAATCGGCGCGTCGAGGCTGCGCACATCAAGGGCCGCACGCATAAGCGAGCAGCAGCGTAGCGTCCGTCCCTGGTTCGCGGACGCCATCTTCGGCGACGAAAACAGCCCCCCGGGACCCGCCGCGAAGAGGCTTGACGCTATGTGTGCCGGCGTCATCGACGCGATCTGGGCCGCGGTGGTGTTGCAGCCGCTGGCACAGCCGGGATCGAGACTGACCGCCGCGGTGCGCATTACGATCGTCGATCGCCGGCTTCGACGGGGCCGCCGCCGCTGGCCGCGCTGATCGGCGGTTGGGCTAGTGGAGCGGACCGGAGCACGGCGGTCATTTCCCGGTGGTGGGCGTTGGCGGTGGTCTCGGTGGCGAGGCTACGCTGTTCGGCATGAGTCGTGGCGTCGATCCGGTGCTGTTGCGCGGCCGCCGTCCGCCTGCCGTCGCGGGCGTGACTGCAACGGTTCTGCTTGTCGCTGTTTGCACGGCGCTGGTGTATCCGCTCAAGCACCTGACGACCGTCTCGTCGTTGGGGGTGGTGTATCTGCTGGGTGTTGTGATCGTTTCGGCGTTCTGGGGTCTGTGGTTCGGTGTCGGGATGTCGGTGCTGAGTGCCGCGGCGTTCAACTTCTTTCACTTGCCGCCGCTCGGGCGCTTCACGATCGCCGATAGTCGCAATTGGGTTGCGCTCGGTGCCTTCCTGGTTGTTGCGGTGGCGACGAGTTCTGTGAGCGAGCTTGCTCGGGCGCGTGCAGTGGAGGCCGAGCGACGTCGCGCAGAGGCGGATCTGACCGCGGAGATGGCCCGTGTGCTGCTTGCGCGCGCCGGTGTCGAGGATGCCCTGGCGCCGATTGGCCGGCGGCTTGCAGCCGTGTTCGGGCTTCCGTGGGCATCGATCACCCTCCTTGAGCAGGGCGGGGACGCGCGCCGGGATGCGTTCCCGTTGTCCGTGGGCGAGCGGAGGTTAGGGACGTTGATGGTTCCGTCCGGCCTGCGCCCGAGCGTGGCGGCTCGTCTGCTCGAGAGAGTGGTCCCGGCGCTCGCCGCAGTCTTGGACGTGGCGCTGGAGCGCGAGCGGTTGGTGGCCGAAGCGGTGGAGACGGAGGCTTTGCGGCGGAGTGATGCTGTCAAGACGGCCGTGCTGCGTACGGTTTCGCACGATTTACGTTCGCCGGTGACGGCGATGGTCGCGGCGGGCGCGGCGGTGCGTGCGCCGGAGGTGACTGTCGCTGAGCGCGATGAGCTCGGCGGGCTGGTGGTCGAGGAGGGCGCTCGTCTTTCGCGGCTGATCGACGATCTCTTGGACCTGTCGAAATTGGAAGCGCAATCGGCCGCTCCGCAGCTGGCGGAGTGCTCGGTCGAGGAGGTGGTCGATGCGGCGCTCGCGGCTCAGCCATCGGACTCGGTGTTTGACGTGCGCATCGAGCCGGAGCTTCGGTCCGTGCGCGCCGACTTTGTGCAGATCGAGCGTGCGCTGGCGAATCTTCTGGAGAACGCGAGTCGATACTCGAATGGAGGGCCGGTGATCGTGAGAGCGCGTCAGGCTGGTGGGCGGGCTGTGATCCGTGTCATAGATCGCGGCCCGGGCATCCCGGTCGCCGAGCAGGAGCGGATCTTCGAGCCGTTCTATCGCGGACCAGCGCGACCGGGCGAGGCTCATACCGGTTCGGGGTTGGGTCTGGCGATCGCGAAGGGCTTCATCGAGGCGAACGGCGGGCGGATCACAGTGGAATCGACCCCGGGTCAGGGGACCAGCTTCGTGGTCGAGCTGCCGATTGCGCAGAACGGTGCGGACTGATGACGGACCGGGCTGCCGCAGGCAGGCGGGTTTTGGCGTGCGATGACGAGCTGAAGATCCTGCGGGCGTTGAAGCTGGTGCTGCGTCCGGAGGGGTTTGAGGTGTTGACGGCCGCGAGCATCGAGGAGGCGCTTGATGTGGTAGCGCTGTCGGGTGTGGATGCGGCGATCGTGGACCTGGTGCTGCCCGATGGGAGTGGCATCGACTTGTGCCGGCGTCTGCGGGAGTGGAGCTCGATGCCGATCATCGTGCTGTCGGCAGTGGGCCAACAGGAGGAGAAGGTCAGGGCATTGCGCGCGGGCGCGGACGACTACGTCACCAAGCCGTTCGATCCGCAGGAGCTCGTCGCACGATTGGAGGCCGTCCTCAGAAGGGTGGCGCCGGAGCCGGAGGAGCGCGTCGTCGCAGCCGCCGGGCTCGAGGTCGATCTCGCGGCCCACGTCGTTCGCCGCGATGGCGAGGAGATCCACTTGACGCGCACGGAGTTCGGGCTGCTGCGCGTACTGGTGCGCAATCGCGGGCGGTTGATGACGCACCGTGACCTGTTGGTGGATGTGTGGGGGCCCGAGTACGCCGATGACGTGACGGTGCTTCGCGGGCAGATCGCGAATCTGCGGCGCAAGCTCGAGCCGGCTGGAGGTCAGCGCCGGCATTACATTCGCACCGAGCCCGGGGTCGGATACCGGTTCGACCCCAAGTAACTGTCGATCCCGCAACCCCTCGGGGCCGATCGACGGATGCACGTGTCACCGCGGAGGGCGCGCGCGAGTGCGTCCCGACCTGACGCTGCGCGTGGCAGGAGGCGGGATCGCAGCGCGCGTGGCGGCTTGTGATCTCCGCTCTCTGCTCGCTTGACGCTTGTACGAAATCTGTACGTCGGGCGTGAGTTTCGGTACGCGGCCGGTATGCCGCCGGACTCATCATTGCCGTCATGGACGTTGTGGCGATTCTGATCGCTGTCGCATTTGTCGCAGTGATGCTGCTCCTGATCGAAGGGATCGATCGGATATGAGCGTCGCGTTGCCGCTCGCGGCGGTTGTGGGTCACATGAGCGGGGCGGATTTCTTCGGGCTTGTCGTCTCGGTGATCGTCGTGCTGTATCTCCTTTACGCGCTGCTGCGCGGCGAGAGGTTCTAGGTCGTGACGCTCCTGGGCTGGCTGCAGGTCGTCGTGTTCTTCGCGGTGGTGGTGGCGATCACCCCGCCCCTCGGTGCGTACATGACCCGGGTATACACCGGCGAGCGGGTGCTCCTGGCCCGACTGCTGGGCCCGTTTGAACGGGGGATCTACCGGGTCATCCGGGCGGATGTGGAGCGCGAGCAGGATTGGAAGTCTTATGCGGCCAGTGTGCTGCTGTTCTCGCTGGCGGGGTGGGTGCTGCTGTATCTGATTCTGCGCACGCAGACGATCCACCCGTTCAATCCTCAGGGTTTTCACTCGGCGCCGTGGAACGTGACGTTCAACACCGTCACCTCGTTCCTCACCAACACTAACTGGCAGTACTACGGCGGTGAGACGACGATGAGCTACTTCAGCCAGATGGCCGGGCTGACGGTGCAGAACTTCGTCTCGGCCGCGGTCGGGATCTGCGTCGCCGTCGCACTGATCCGCGGGATCGCCGGGCGTAGCGGCAAGGGGCTTGGCAACTTCTGGCAGGACGTCGTGCGGACCGTGCTCTACGTACTGCTCCCGATCTCTGTCATCGGGGCCTTGGTGCTCGTCTCGCAAGGCGCGATTCAGACACTCGGCCACTATCTGAGCTTCACGGGGCCGACTGGCCTGGGCGGGCACATTGCGGTCGGTCCGGTCGCCTCCCAGGAGGTGATCAAGAACCTCGGCACCAACGGCGGTGGGTTCTTCAATACCAACGCCGCGCACCCGTTCGAGAACCCCAATGGCTTCACGAACGTGTTCGAGCTGATCCTGATCTTCTCGATCCCGGCCGCGCTGACGGCGACCTACGGCCGGATGGTGGGAAGCCGCCGGCAGGGCTGGGCTCTGTTCGCAGCGATGACGGTCATGTTCGTCGCGGGCGTCACGGTGCTGTACGCCGCCGAGGCGCATGGCACACCTGCCCAGCACGCCGCCGGCCTACACACGCATGTATACGCCGGATCGACGGGCGGGA
>CALAQT010000375.1 GCA_937888775.1 uncultured Actinomycetes bacterium
AGGAGGACAGCCGCTCGCGCGGGCAGGATGCCCGCCGCACGGGCAGAGCAGGACCAGCTCAGCGATTCGCTTTGGAACCGCGCGCCGCCCGCCGGGTTCCGATGTCAAAAAGGCGGCGCGAGATGCACAACGCGAGTCGTTCCTCACCGGTCGCCGGTGCGACGTGGGCGGTCGGCACCTCGGGTGGCGCCAGCGGGTCAGCGTTCCTCCAGGGGTGACGGTTCCGACGGTTCGGACGATGTGCGTGCCGTGCCCCGAGTTCGTGTCCAGGATGAGGTCGGGTCCGTCGGTGACCAGGACGACACGCCCGTGGATCGGACCGCTGCATCCGGGGTTGCCCAGGTTTGCGTGAACTCGTGTTCCCGCGGGTGTCTCCGGTTGCGGGCCGATCGGCGATCCGCGGGTCAGCCGGCCGACCGGGGCGGATCCGCTGCCGCAGCGGCTTGTTTTCAGGACCGCGTAGTAGTGGTGGCTGTCGGTTGCCGCCACTCGAGCTTTGAAGCTCACGAGGACCGAGCCGCCGGCGGCGATCATCGGCTACCTGTTCGTCATGCGCGCCCCCGCCGCGATCGACGTTCTCGCCGCCGAGGAGCGGGACCAGGTGACCAAGACCGGGCGCCGCCGCATGCCGCGCCCTTTCGTCGACGAGCTGCGACGGGCGAACCCCTCGGCGCGTGCGCTCACCCTCAGCGCGCGCGGGCGGTCGATCGCGGCGCGACCGCGGTCCTGCCGAAGGCGGCTCCGCTCAAGCGGATCGTCGACTTCGTCGGTCGCCTGCGCGACGGGCAGACCGTTCTGCCGCCCGACGAGGTCGTCGACCTCCTGCGCCTGCACCGCCGCCACGAGGATCGCGAGCACGCCGACCGGACCTGCGCTGAGTGCTTCCACGGCTTCAGGCCCTCACCTGGGCCGCGTCGATCACCTCCCGGTAGATCTCCGCGTATGCCGCGACGGTCCTGCGCCACGAGTACTGCGCGGCACGCTGCAGGCCGCGAGCACGGAGCTCGGCCGCCAAAGCCGGCTCGACGAGCACGCGCTCGACCGCGTCCGCCAGCCGCCGCACATCGTTGGGGTCGGCGTGAAGACCGGCGTCGGCGACGAGCTCGAGCAACGCCGGCGCCGTCGAGACGACGACCGGCGTTCCACACGCCATCGCCTCCAGCGGCGGCCGCCCGAACCCCTCGTAGATTGACGGGAAGAGCAGGACGTCAGCCGTCTGGTACAGCCTCACGAGTTCGGCATCCGAGACCCAGCCGCGGTCGAGGATCCATGGCAGGACGCGAAGACGCTCGGCCAGCGCACGCTCGTCGCGGGTCAGCACCACGCCGGAACGCACGAGGGTGACGTCCACGTCCCGCGCGCGCAGCGCGGCGACGACGCGGATGGTCGCCGCCACGTTCTTGTACGGCCAGCCCGAGCTGACATGCAGGATCGTGTGGGACGAGTTACCGCCCGGTCGGGCCACGGGCGCTTCGACGGCCGCTGCCGGTCCCATACGCGCATCGACTCCCTTGGGCACGATCCGAATGCGCTCGGGATCGACCTGGCAGATGCGCACGAGATCCTCGAGGGTGGCGCGGCTCGAGCAGACGACGCGAGCCGCGCGGTTCATCGTTCTCACGCTCAGGGCGAAGCGGAGCCGATCCCGGATCGGTAGCCGGAAGCGCGTCGGAAGCTCCGGGTACTTCGCCATGATCAGGTCCTGGCAGGAGACGACCGTTCGCTCCCCGGGCAGCGACGCGACAAGGTGGGCGTACCACTGGTCGATGATGTGGTATGCCTGGAACGGACGAATCCGACGAGTCCGGCGGATGCTCAGCGGATAGCGGACGAAGGAGTCGACGACGTTCTCCATGCCGGCAGCCCACCGGGAGGCCATCCCAGCCGGGAGACCGCGAGCGGCGAGTCCGAGTTCGGCCTGCTCGATCGGCGTGATGGTGACATCGCCCCGCCTGCGAAATCCTTCCTCGAGCGCGTCGGCGAACTGACGCACCGACGAGCTGAGGTACCCCCCGACGCCCCGCAGCAGCGCAACCTCGACCGGCGGTTCGTGCGACGAGGGCGACGAACAGAGCCCGTCTGCGGTCACTGACGCTCCGCCCAGGCCCGCGAGCGCTCCGGAGCGACCATGGCGGCGAACTCTCCGACGATGCCGGCCGCGCGGGCACAGAGCGAGGCGGCCGCGACGAGCGGCCAGCGGGCGGCACGTGCGGCCGGGCCGTGACCCAGTGCCCGTCCGAACCGCAGCCACGCACGAGCATCGGCGGCCAACGCCCAACCGGCGACGATGAAGGGCTCGAGCACGCTTGTGCGCCGCACGACGCGGTTGGCCCGGGTGTCATCGATCCGTCGAGCGACATGCTGCTCCCACCCGACTCGCACATGCAGCGTGACGAGCCACCACCGCGGCGAGAAGACGTGATCGACACGCTGCCCCGAGAGGAAGTCGACGCGCCGGCCGCTGCCTCGGAGGTCGCCGAGGAGCCTGGAGTTGCTCGTGTTTCGCCGGTAGCAAGTACCGAACGGCATCGCCCTGATCGTCTCGGCCCGGCCGGCGAAGTTGTGCGCGACGAGGGCTGCTGCAGGCGTGCGCCCAGCGCCTGCCCGTCCGGGAATGTGTCCCCAGCTGACCGATGCCGCCGCCTCGAGCACAGCCGCGGGGATCGGCTGGCGACCGCGGGTCCAGAAGGTCGAGACGCCAGCGACAGCGTCCGCCCCCGAGGCGATGCCGCGGACGATCGCGCTCGCCCAGCCGACGTGCGGGTGGACGTCGGAATCGACGAAGGCGATGATGTCGCCCGTCGCCCGGGCGGCGCCGAGGTTCTTCATCTCGAAGTACCCCGCCTCCGGCGGTGCGGGCACGACCGCGACCCGATGAAACCCGAGCTGTCCGTCGGCGACGTCGGACCAGTCGCGGTACCGCGAGAGGTCAGTGACGAGGATGACCTCGATCCGGTCGAGCGGATAATCCTGTTCGCGCAGGGCGAGCAAGGTGTCGCTCACCGAGGTACTGAGCGTGATCTCGTTGTATCCCTCGATGACGACCGACACGAGCAGCGGCATTACGACATCGGGCCCTGCGCGGTGCGCCGCATCCGTGAGGACGGGAATCTCCTGCGATGCGCCGGGTTCGACGTGCAGAGGCGCACTGGGCATGCTTCCGGAAATGATGACGGTTCGAGCGCGACGGGGGTTCGGGAGAGCCGATAGCGGCTGGGCGCGCCGCTAGCCCGTGCCGCGCCATGGCCGGCAACGCCGCCGTACACCTACGACCCGAACGCGTTCCGCGACGTCTTCGAAAACCACTTCACGCATCTCGCAGGGCCCGACTCCCGCGCCGATGCGGGACCGGCTGCTCGCCAGGAGGGCGACTGGTGCGGTCGACCGCGAAAGACCTCGTGCCCGCCGGAAGTGTGCAACCGCAGCGATGAGTTAGCTCGATCGCGCCAAGCGAGCAAGCACAAGAGGAGAAGTGTCGGCGGCGTCGCCGAGATGACCGGTCCTGGTGCGAAGCACTCACGCAGTCGGGACCTTGAGGACCTGCTCTTCATTGGCGACGCGCCTCGGCCGTGATCGCACGAAAGACCCCCTATGCGCGGAAAGCGAGTTCCGGAACCGGCCGCCGCGGGTGCTCGTGCGCCGCTGTCATTCGACCGACGTTCTACAGCGGAGCTGTGGGTGCGCGCTTGGATGACACTGGTTTGCGCGGGTAGATGACAGCGGTTGCTCACTTCGGTGACAGCCAGCCGTGAACACCCGGGTGCTGCCGGGCGGTGCGGGTTGAATGTGGTCAGCGGAGATGGCGGCGATCAGGGGGTGCCCGGAACGTCGCTTCACCCCGCGGCGTCGGCCGTAGGACGCCGCGGTCGTCCTTGAGCAGTCCCGCAGCGATCAGCCGGCCAGCGGCCGCGTGCTCCGCGAGGCTGCGGAGAGCTTCGCGGGCGCGCTCTTGTCGCGGGCGGGTGAGCGCACGGTTTCTCGTCACCCGTGCACGGCCTTCCTCCTCGAGCACCGAGGCGCGGCCGCAAAGCAGCCAGGCCCGCGTGCCGCGTCCTTCCGCTCCCGTAAAAAGGAGCGGGAGTGGTGGCGGCGTAGCCGGACGCTCGAGCAGGCACCTGACTGGGCGTGAGTTGGCCGGCCGAGACCTACTCGTTCGGCCGATTGCAGCAGCGGGCACGTCCGCCATGGTGCTCTTGCTGCTCGCCATAGCGGTCGTGCCCTCAGCCAGGTCCCAGGCGAGTGGTTCATCCTCTGCTGACAGGGCTGTGAG
>CALAQT010000376.1 GCA_937888775.1 uncultured Actinomycetes bacterium
GAGGGTGAGCGAGGGGACTCGAACCCCCGACCGCCTGGACCACAACCAGGAGCTCTACCAGCTGAGCTACGCCCACCGTGGAGCAGTTGAATCTACCAGTGCGATGCGTTGCACCCGAGCCAAGCTCGTAGAGTGCTCCCGCGATGCCCCAGCCCGAACTGACCCTCCACGTCCTGGCGCCGTCGCACCCGTGTATGACGGCCGAGGCCGCGCTTGCGCTCAAGCGCTCAAATACGATCGGTTGGCGCTGAACCCCGGCGAGCACGTCGATGAGATGCAGCGCATTTACGGCCCGGGGCGCAGCATGGTGCCCGGTACCGACTTCGCGATCCGCGTCATCCATGGCTCATGGCGCTACCACAAGATCACCGCGGCGCGGCTGCACGACGACCTCGCCGGCCTTGCGGCCAAGCTCGCGCGTCCGTCTTGGCTCGCTTCTTGGGCCCGCACAGACCGCTCGCCTCCGCCGGCTCCGATGGATGCACCCCGGCACCGACCCGGCAAGCCCGGGCGCCCGCGCGCACACCACCAGCCCCCTCCGACGCGCCAACGCACCCCCCAACCGACACCGCCCGCCGTGAACCCCTCGACCCGAGGACTTGACAGCGGGCCGTTAGACAAGTGAGCGCAAGTTTCGCGAGAGGCCGGTGAAGGTGGCGCTTCTTGTCCAACTCAACGATCACGCCGCCGCCGACGAGCACTTCACTCAAAAGGCCGGCGAGTAAGGGCTTGTTTGGCTCCGAGCGGTCGTGCGACCTGCTCGACGCGGCGATGCCGACCGCCATCGCCTCGATCCCATCGCAGATCCTGACAGCGGGCGGTACGATCGCGCGCGAACGGTGCCGGCGACGAGGGAGAGGTTGGGATGCGCTCAAAAGGCTTACTGGTCATTCTGGGTTGCGTTGCTATGGCAATCAGCTCGGCCGCCGTCGCGACGAGCTCCGCCAAGACGGTGTGGTTGTGCCGTCCCGGGCAGCATCCCGATCCGTGCACCCCCGGGCTTTCAACGACGGTCTACTCGCCCACCCTCAAGAAGCTCGGGGTCGAGCATCCCAAGCAGGTGCCGCACCCGGCGATCGACTGCTTCTACGTCTACCCGACGGTCAGCGATCAGAAGACGGGCAATGCAAACCTTCACGTCGATCCGGAGGAGCGGTCGATCGCGCTGTATCAGGCCGCGCGTTACTCGCAGTACTGCCGTGTGTTCGCGCCGATGTACCGGCAGGAGACGCTCGCCGGCATCGGCCTGAGCAAGCCGACGACCAAGCCGAATCCGGCGATCGCCTACGCGGACGTCCAGAACGCGTTCGAGACGTACCTGAAGAAGTACAACCAGGGCCGCGGCTTCGTACTGATCGGCCACTCTCAGGGCTCGTTCGTTCTGCGCGAGCTGATCGCCAACGAGGTCGATCGCGAGCCGGCGGTTCGCAGGCTGCTGGTCTCGGCGATTCTTATGGGCGGCAACGTTCTGGTCAAGAAGGGCAAGGAGATCGGCGGGGACTTCAAGCACACCCCTGGCTGCACTAAGGCCACTCAGCTCGGATGCGTGATCGCGTTCTCGACGTTCGACCAGCCAGTGCCTACCCCTAGCCTCTTCGGGCGACCCACCGGGATCCTGGGCACAAAGGCGTCGAAGGGTGACGTAGTGCTGTGCGCGGACCCCGCCGCTCTGGCGGGCACCAGCGGGCTGCTCGATCCGATCTTCCCAAGCCAGCCGTTTGACCCCAAGAGCACCCTAGCCGCGGGGATCGCGCTGCTCGGCTTGACGCAGCCGATGCCACCTACCGTGTGGTCGACCGAGCCCGGTTCCTACCGGGCGCACTGCTCCTCGGCGAACAATGCGAACGTGCTGGAGATCAGCGCGGTGCGCGGCGCCAAGACACCGCAGCCCAGCCCCACCCCCGAGTGAGGTCTGCATCTGCTGGACGCGAACATCGCGCTCGGGAACCTGATCTCGATCGTCAAATCAGAGACTGCAGCATTCGTCGAAAGCGGACGGTAGGGCTCCGGGCCGCACGACGGCGCTTTCGTCCAGCATTCGGCGCCACCCCTGCTCCAGGTCGCGCCTGCCATCTTGCGCAGGTCCATCAGGTGCCCTTGTTGACGCGTAACTCGATCGCGACCTCACGCATGCCTGACCGGCGCGCGCGGCCTCCTGTCACGATGGCAGTCGAGCTGACGTGCCCGCTCCTGAGCCATCGCAAACTCGGGCGCTTTGGTTTGGTCGAGCGCGGGAATGCTGCTGGAGTGCCGGTTGAAGGATGATGCAGCCTCCTCGCCGGCTCTTAGCAGAGTCACCGCGAGGTCCGCTATCGGGAGGAGACAAACGATGATTCCCATCGCAGGACTTGGGCGCTCGGGGGCCGCCTTCACGCGCCTAGGGCTTGGCACCTGGGCGATCGGCGGCCCATGGCGGTTTGGGTGGGGACCTGTCGACGACGCCGAATCGATCGCGGCAATCCGCGCCGCGGTGGAGGCAGGCATCAACTGGATCGATACCGCTGCGATCTACGGCCTCGGGCATTCCGAGGAGATCGTCGGCCGCGCGTTGAAGGGCTACGCGACGGGCGAGGAGGTCTTTGTGTGTACCAAGTGCGGTCGGCGAACCCTGCCGGACGGAAGCCCGTATGGCGACCTGCGCCCGCAGTCGATCCGCGTGGAATGCGAAGCAAGTCTCCGTCGCCTCGGCGTCGAGCGGCTCGACCTCTATCAGATCCACTGGCCGGATGTGGATACCGGAGCGCCGCTCGAGGACTCGTGGACGGTAATGGCCGAGCTCGTCGACGAAGGCAAGGTGCGGTGGATCGGAGTGTCGAACTTCGACGTCGATGAGCTCGAACGCTGCGAGGCGATCCGCCATGTCGACTCTCTCCAGCCCCCGCTCTCGATGCTCCAGCGCGGAGCGCTGAGGAACGTGATCCCGTGGGCGGCAGCGCACCAAACGGGGGTGATCGTGTACTCCCCAATGGCCTCCGGGCTGCTGAGCGGAACGTTCGATCGCGAACGGCTGGACAATTTGGCACCCGACGACATGCGCCTCGGACGATCCGAATTCACCGAACCAGAGCTGTCTAAGAACTTCGCTCTCGTCGAGCGCTTGCGCGCGATCGCAGACGACCTCGCTTGTTCGGTAGCCGAGCTTGCGATCGCCTGGGCACTCGCGCAAGAAGGGGTGACCGGCGCGATCGTCGGCGCCCGCCGACCAACTCAACTCGACCACTGGACCGGCGCTGGCCGCCTAGAGCTCTCCGAGGAGCTGCTTCGCGCGATCAGCGATGCGATCGCCGACACCGGCGCCGGAACCGAGGAGCTCCCCACTCCGCCACGGCCATCCGGCGACGTCAACGTCCGCGCGGCAATTAGCGGCCATAACCCGTGAGGTGGCAAAGCGCGCGGCCGAGATCACCGGTTCCCTTCCTACTCGAATGCCAGTTGTACCCGGCCGACCTCAACCCGCACCTGGCTGTCCATCGGAGGCGAGCCGGTCGTTCGCCGAACCTGCCGATCAGACCCAAGGCGCTGCGACTCGTGAGCCGCTACTTCCGCAGATCGCCCATACCAGCAGTGGCCGCGGTCGCGTCGGTCGCTTGCAACAGCCGCTACTACGGGTGGCAGGGCCTCGTCCCGGGGCCTGTGGTCGGGAGCACACGCACATCAGGCCGTGAGGTGGGCGGCCTCGCCCCGCCATGGCTGTGTGAACACGCTGGGCCAGGGCAACGCAATGGCCCACCGGTCGACTCGCGCGGCGCAGGCAGGCTCTGCGTCGGTACCGCGCCCGGAAGGGGTGCGCGGGCTTTGCCTGATGCCCAAGGCGCCGGTGCGGGGCATGATGGTTGGGCTAGAGCCGATTCGAAGGAGGTGTGTCGTGCTCACTCAACCGAACGCGAGGTGCAAATAGCGCCCGGTGACTGCGCCCGGCACCGGCGCCGCGGGTATCTCAGCTCGGCAACCATCCCTGCGACAGATCGTCGCTGATGCGGCGAGTGGCGTGGTCGCGGCCGCGCTCTCTCGGTGAGCGGATGTCGTGGAGGGCTCGGAATGCCCTCGCCGAGAACCGTGTCCTGTGCCGCCCGATATCGCCCGGGCCCTCGCCAGGCTCGGGATTGCGGTCACACGCGGACTCCTGCTCGACCTGCTCGCCAAAGGCGTCCCAGCCGTCGACGCCGCGATGGACGCATTCATCGACATCTACGACGCCTGGCGCCAACCGGCCCAGACGTAGCCTCCCCCACCCAGGAATGTCAAGCCGATACCGGCGCCTCCGGACAGCGCACCGAGAGCGCGTGTCTCTGATCAGCCCGGATGTCCAAGCTCAGAACCAGGCCGACCTGATGGCGACCTTACGGCTCAGGTTCTTGGCGCCGGCCGGCGCTACGTAGATCTTCCACGGCTGCGAGGTGCGTGACGGCGCCCCCCAAAGCGAGTCCTGGGTGCCGGTGCAGACGTAGTTCTGGCGCTGGCCGTCGATCACGCTCGAAGCGCCCGTGTCCAGCCTGCATTTCCAGCCCGCCGTGGTCAGGAGCGCCCACGGTAGCCCTGAAGTGGACGGCCTGCCCTTGTTCCCGTGCTTGGAGGGCAGCTTCGACGTGAGCTCGATCTCGATCGCTGAGGAGCTCCACGGTCCTATCGCCGGGCATAGCACGATCCCCTTCGCGTTGGCAGAGCCGAAGCACGGATCGTAGATTAGATTCCCGCCCAGGCACCGCCAAGCGTCCTGATGATCGATGGCCGCCGATCCGGTCCAGCAATGCCCGCGGACTGTGCTCTTGACTTGAGCCGCTGACTGTCCAGACGCGGCGAAGGGCGTGTAGATGCTCGCCCGAGTATGGGGCGCGGGCGCGGGCGCGGGCGCGGCGGCGCTAGAGCCAGAGCCAGCGCCAACGTCAGCGTCAACGGCAAAGCCACCGGCTAGGACTGTCGCAGCGATCACCCCGAGCGCCAACCTCACCTTGACCGCCAGTGCGCGCAGGTGATGACGCACGAGCACTCCCTACGCTTGGGGGAATTCAACGGTACCGAGAAGCACGCCGGGTAGCCTAACCCGGATGCGAGCGTCGCCGCGCGGCGCACCGCCCGAAGTCCCGCTGCACGAGCTGCGCATCGCGCTCCGGACGTCCGCTGGGGAAGGACCACCGCACGCACTCCTGCCGGGTATCCGCCGAAGCGTTTCGCGAGACCGGGCGCCTCGGTTCGACGCCGCCGTCAGTCCTCGATCGACGCCACATCCTGCTCGGCCATAGTGATTGCCTCACGCTTCAGAGCGATCGCGTGCAGGCTGCGCACGCTGGCGGTGGAGTTGCGCGTCGGAGGAGTAGCCGGCGTCTGGACTGGCGCGCACGTTGCGTGCACGGCCGGGGTGGAGACTTGGGCCGGGGGTCGTCTCAGCTGAGGAACCCGCAACGAACACCGCGCGGAATGCGGGTTGTCAAGGGTCTTACTCCCGCATCGCCTGTGCGAGCGGCGGCGCAGCGTGCAGCATCACCGACATGCGTTTGTCGTCCAACTCAGCAGCCACGGTACGCTGGGATGACTCCCGCAAATCGTGACAAGCAGACAAGCAGGAGCGCCACGATCGCCGCCTGACCATGTCGGAAACTCTGAAGGCTGGCCGCGGCTGACGCAGCGCTCGCTAACTAACCGGGGCCGAACCGGCGCTCGCGACGGGTGACTAGGCGCTACGGCGCTCGTCCGCCGGCACGATGCGGGCGGACGAGCCGTGGTAGTCGAGAAGCTCCTGCTTGCTTGGGTGGGGGTGGAGCGCAGGGGCCGGCTCAGGTGGGGTGTTGGCGGAAGAGGACGCGCTCGCGCTGCTGATCGCCGGTCTGGCGGTCAAGACGAGCGCGCCGAGGGGCCTCGATGGCGAGCATTCGGGCTCAAGGGCGCGCTCGGTCGTGCCGATAGATCCAATCTGGCTCTCAGATGATCAGTCATGGCCCTACAGAGCTCTTTGCACAGCGCCGAGGTCTTGCTGTGCTCGAAGGTCGGGGTCGAGCACAGACTCCGCTCGTACAGAGGCGTCCCTAGCTCGCTCGCTCGCTGCGCGGTCCCCCCAGCGCGACCGTGACTTCGGCAGGCACGCAGCACAACCGACGGAGGTGGCTTAGATGACCGCAACGATCGAGGAGCTCGATGGGG
>CALAQT010000377.1 GCA_937888775.1 uncultured Actinomycetes bacterium
ACCCGGTCCCATGGCCAGAAAGCCGAAACCTGACCACATCGATGCCGAGAGAGCCGTTATTCCCCCACGCGACCGCCGAGCGGTCGCTGTTCGCAGTCGCGTCGTGATGGTAGAAGCACCCCCACACCCGCCGGCCCCAACGCTGCAACAGCGTGTCATCGATCGCGACCGTCAGTGGCGTCTCGGGATCGGTCCGCCGCTCGATGATCAGCACCGCGATCCGCAACCCCAGCTCATCCGGCGACCAGCGCGCCTGGCTGAAGAACCGGTGCGCGCGCGAATGCTCCCAAACATCCGAGAGCCGAGCACCGACAAGCATCCCGCACACCGTCCGCGACCCGGTCTGAGACACCTGGCCAAGCAGCAGCGCCCGGAACGTCTGAAACGTCGGTTGCGTAAAGCACGTAGCGAGCAGGGACAACAACCCGTCCAGCGAACCGGGAACATGAAAGAGCATCGGCGGCGCCTCTCATGGGCAGCCGCGACCGGGCTGGCACCCGCCGCGGCATCAGGTATGTGACAGCCCACCGCTTCGAGGCAGCCGCCGGTGCTCCTCCCCAGCCGCCCCGCTCAGCACCTCACCTCGACTCGCTCACCCGACCGTCACAATCCCGCCAGAGCGCCCGCCCGACACCCCCAGAACTGCCAAAGTCGAGAGGTCACTTAAGCATCAGAGCCGGATGGAAAGAGCCCGCTACGCGGTGGATTGAGGCTAAGTGCTGGAGGTCGTAAATCCCGTCTGGGTTTGAAGGAGTCATAAGAAGAACGTTGAATCTGTGGGCGATGCCGGGTCCGAGTGCTCAGGAGATCGTGCTGGAGCAGGCGGAGCGCAAGGAGCTTGTGCATCGTGCGGCGTGTTACGCCGCGCTGACGAGGACGGGCGATTCTCTGGGAACCGTCGACTACGTCGCGCCGGAGCAGATCGCGGGCAAGGCGATCGACGGCCGCGTCGACGTCTACGCGCTCGCGTGCGTGCTGCACGAATGCCTGACGGGGGCACGCCCCTACATACACGAAGGACTCGGACGTGGCGGTGATCTACGCGCACCTCAACGACCCGCCACCGCGGCCGACGGAGCTCCGACCCGAGTTGCCGCCGGCGATCGACCGGGTCGTGGCGACCGGGATGGCGAAGGCGCCCGAGAACCGCTACTCGACCTGCGCGGAGCTGATCGACGCGGCGAGCGCTGCGCTCGCGGTGAACCCCAGCGGAGCGTCGCGGGGGGCCGAGCGCCCGACCCTGGCCCCCACGAAGCTTGCTTCGACCGTCGGGGGTGACGCGCAGGCGCACTCGGGCAGCCGGCGATTCGGCCGGCGGCCGCTGATCGCCACCACGGCGGTCCTCGTGGTCGCGGTGATCGCGGTCGCGGTCGCGGTCGCGTCGGGCGGGAGCGGCACCCAAAAGCACGGGCATGGACTCGCGCGGAGGATTGCCGGCACGCACGCCCAGGCAGGCACGCAGAGTGTCGCCGGTACGCACGCGACGGCGGTGGCGCAGAGCGCTCCCGTAGTCGGGATCCACATCAAGGTGGGCAAGGACCCGATCGGGATCGCGGGTAACTCGCATGTGCTGTGGATCGCCAACCACAAGGCCTCGACCGTCACGCGGGTGAGCCTGAACGGCAGCTTCAGGACCGACATCGCGCTCCCGCCCGGACCGTTCGGCGTGCTCAACACCGGCGGCACGTTCTGGGTGACGAACGCCGCTGCCGGCGAGGTGACGCCGATCAGCGTCGCGACCGGCCTGCCGGGAAAGCCGATCCACGTCGGGCGCCACCCGAAGTACCTGACCGGCGACGAGAACTCGGTGTTCGTTGCAAACTCGGGCAGCGGAACCGTGAGCGTGATCAACGCCCGCACCGCCAAGCCGATCGGTGCGCCGATCCGCGTGGGGAAGGATCCGCAGGGGATCGCCTTCAGCGGCACGGCGGTGTGGGTCGCGAACACCGGCGATGACAACGTCGATCGCATTGTCGACAGCGCCGTGATCAAGACGATCCCCGTCGGACCGGATCCGGTCGGCGTCGCCGTCGGCGACAACGCCGTGTGGGTGGCCAACGAAGCCAACGACACGGTGTCGCGCATCGACCTGAGTGGCCAGGGCACCAAGACCAGTACGATCCGCGTGGGCAAGGCGCCGTTTGCGATCGCGTTCGGTGAGGGCTCCGCATGGGTCACGAACAGCGGCGACGACACCGTCATGCGCCTCGACGCCGCCACCGGAGAGCCGATCGGAAGCCCGATCAAGGTCGGCAAGGATCCAACCGGCATCGCCGTGATCGACGGCGCCGTGTGGGTCACGAACCGTGGCTCGGACTCGGTCTGGCGGATCCAACCGTAGGGAGCCGCGCCCGCCACGGCTCGGAGCGCTCTGGTCCGTGGGCGAGCGGGGTTTCGTGGTGCCGATGGCCAAGGTCTTCGAAGGCATCGACGAGCAGCTGGCAGCGGGTGCCCGTGTTGGTGGTTCCCGGTGTCCACATCCGCGAACGAGGCGTGTCCCATGTGCTCGACCCCGGAACCGATCACGACATCGCAGGCACCGGTGGCGATTTGCGCCGCCGCGACATTGAGGGCCTGCTGCGCCGACCCGCATTGAAGGTCTATCGTAGTCGCAGCCGTCTCGATCGGGAGTCCCTCCGGCAGCCACGCGGTGCGGCCGATGTTCAGGCTCTGCTCACCGAACTGGTTGACGCACCCCGCGATCACGTGATCGACCTCGGCGGGATCGATCTCGGCGCGCGCGACCAGCTCCGAGTAAGCGCGGCCGAGCAACTCCGCCGCATGCAAGTCCTTGAAGTAGCCCTTCTCCTCGTTCCCCTTGCCGACCGGCGTGCGAAACGCCTCGACGATGACTACTTGGAATAGGAGCCGAATGGCACGATCCAACGAAGAGCCCAACGCGCGCAGCGTGGCCGCGACCGAGCGGGAGAAGCGCCGCGCCGCGGAGCGGCTGGACGCGAAGGCTAAGGAGGATCCGGTCGCGGCGCTGCACCAGCGCGTCAGCGACCTGTAACAGCACGTGCAAGGTCCGGAGCGCGGCGAGCCGTCGCCGATGCCGCCCGCCGGAGAGGCTGGCTCGCGGTCGCCGTTGTGTGCTCGTTTGACTGTTCGGATGGAGCTGTGAGGCGGTTGCTCCGCGCTGGCTGAGCGGTCGTAGCAGTGCGGGGTCGGAATGGCGCCTGGCTAGTCGGCCGCGGCTATGGAGGTAGCACGACCTGCTTGATTCAGGTCCGGTTCCTGGATCACGCGAGCGGCCCGTGTCAGCACGAGCAGTGGACAGCGGGCGGTGCGCGCTAGCTGGCGCGAGGTGCTTCCATGAACGAGCCGGCCAACCGGGCCGTAGCCGCGTGAACCGACCACCAACAGGTCCAGCGACGCGCCGTACATGGCCAGCTCCTCAGCCGGCACACCGTATGCAGCGTGAGGCTCGACGCCACCGAGCGCCGCGATTCGTGCACGAGCCTGTTCTACGAGTGCAGGAAGCGGCTCGACAACCGCGCCAGCGCCAGGCAAGTTCAGGAATGCCGGGACCGACACAGCCTCAAAAGCCGACAGTCTGGCTCCATGCTCGGCCGCGAGGGCTCTGGCGACGGCCAGTGCGTTCTCGCTCTCGGGCGAGCCGTCGTAGGCGACACCGATCTCGCCCAGCACAGCCGGGCGTTCTGCGTATCCAAAGGGCGCGATGGCAACCGCGCAAGGCGCGCCGTTTAGCGCATCGCTCGTGGCGTCCCGGAGGGTGACGCGTCCGATCAAACCTCGCCGAAGGGAGCCGACGACGAGCAGGTCGGCCCGCTCGGCACCCGCGAGCTCATGAAGACCGCGTCCGACAGACGGCGACTCGACGCACCGCAGTTCGGCGTCGCCGCTCACGTCGTACTCAGCGGCGGGATGGCGCTCAAGGGCGCGCCGGCGCTCGACAGCCTCGAAGTCTGGGCGCGAGCCTCGACGGCTCAGAGAATGGCGGATGTACACATGGGCCAAGATCAGCGACCCACCAGTCGCCATTAGGTCCTTCGCGAGGGCCGTCGCGTCCCGCCCGCCGTGGTGCTCGTCAACGCCGACGATGACATTTCTGAACGGTCCGCCGGTGCGGCCAGGGTACTTCGCCAATCGTTCCATGCGACTCAACTCCAAAGGCGCTCGTTGCGCGGAGACCAATCAGGTCGCCACGCCTAGGCCGGCCCGGTCTTAGAGCCGGAAAACGTTGCCCGCCGGGGGTCAAAGCGAGGCTCATACGAATATACACTCAGCTCCAGCCGCTCTTGGCCGGCGAGCGCCTCTCAGATTGCTACCGAGCGCCGGTCGAGGCCGGGCAGTCGGCCGGCGCGATCTCAGACGTGACGCACCTCTCTTATGCTGGTCGCGACGTGATCACCGACCGCCTCCATTCCTGAGCTGGACGGCCTCCTGGCAGCGGTCGACGGGATCGATTTGCGGATGCCGTACCAATCCGATCCGGTGACTCGCGCCAACGCACGACCCCGATCGCAACGCACCGTTCAAACCGCCGGATAGCGTCTCGAAACAGATCGCGGGCCACGTGCTGGAGTTCCTTGGCCACGAGGTGAGCCACGGGCGTCTACCGCCAGCCCTGCTGCCTGTGCGATCGGGCGTCGGCAACATCGCCAATGCCGTGCTCGCCGAACTCGACGACGGCCCCTTCCGGCCACTTAGCGCATACACGGAGGTGATCCAGGACGGCATGCTGCAGCTGCTTGGCTCAGGGACCCTCGCGATCGCCTCCGCGACTGCTCGGGATGGGATTCACCCTCGGCAAATGTTCCCTCATGCCGCTTGCGTCTCGTCGGCGGTCCAGATGTCAAATCTGTGGCCATGGCTCTTCCTTTGCTGCGTATGAACCCCGAGGACCAGGGATCGCCGTGGCACGAGAGGGCGGGCGTAGTCGCCTGACCGTACGCAGGCTGCGTCCGAGCAGCACCAGTCCGCCCACCGACGCGACCCACACTCCGCCCGACACGGCGATCACCGCCGGTAATCCCGCCGCGGCGCCGATCAACAGCAACGCCACGCCGGCCGCGAACGCGACCAGCGCAACCGCTCCGATCAATCCCCCGGTCGAGAGATGCGACTCTGCCAGCAACAGCAGCCCAGCGATCGCCAGCGAAACAAGGCCGAGCGCAACCACCTGATCACCTCGACTGCCGCGGGCCGTGCGACGGCGCCGTTCGGGCACGCCGCACAGCCCGACGCATCCGGGTCCGCAGCTCATTGGCAGGCGTATGGATACCCGCCGGATGCATCCGGCACCGCAGCTCATTAGCAGGCATATGGATACCCGCCTGATTGATCCGGCGCTTCGGCGAAGTGATGCATGGACTCGGCTCCTGACGCGTACGTGATGGCGCTGACCGTTGAGGTCGAAGCACCGAAACCGGCCAAGGATTGGAGCCGGAAAGCATTACTCGCCGAAGGTAGAGGCGAAGCGCACTCCTTCGTACACCTCTGCCGAGGCCATCGTTACGTTCTGGTGATGCGACGCAGGTCTTGGAATCCGCCAGCGGGGCCGCTCGTGGACGGGACCGACCATCTGTCCGTCGGGCCCAGCACCTGACGAGGCTGGCGCAGAACACCCAGCTCACCTGTAAGCGCCTCTTCCCTGACCGTCGACGAGCGAGTGGCTGATCTCCCGCTCGCAGCAGCACCCCGCGACCTTGCCCGTCCGGCCAAGAGCTAGAGCCGAAAACACCGCCCGCCGAGGTTTGAAGCGAACAACCACCAAGAGAGTAAGTGCAACTCCTACGGGTCAGTGACCATCTTGTGATGCCGCCGAAGTTCTTCCATACGCACCCCTACCCGGTTCCGAGGAAAACCTTCCTACGATGGTTACCGCAGGAGAGCCCACCGCCTCGCCGCCGTTCGACGTCGGCTTGGCGTGGACTGGATTCGAATCGGAGCTTTGGTCAGGCACTGCAAACCCAGACGCCACAACTGCACACGGAAGCTAGCCGTCGCTCGCCTCATCGGCTCGTGCGCGAATGACGTCTGCTTCAGCGCGGGCGACGGTGGCCAGCGCACGGGTGAGCGCGGCTTGGGCGCGTTCGCGAGCGGCGCTCGCCCGCTCGATCGCGCCTCGCCGGATGGCGCTCGGGTTTGCTTGGACTGGTTGCTTGCTCGTCGGAAGGTTGAGCATCGCTCGGGTGTTGTCGAGCGCCTCCTGCTGGTTGTCGCGTCCTTGCTGGGCGTGATCCATAGCCTCCTGGCTGACGTCTCGAGTGAGCTGCTCGCGATCGATCCGCGCCTGTCGATCGTCGAGGATCAGGTGCGCCCGGCGGCTCCTTGCCGCGCTGCTTGCGCGTCGGTCATCGTGGTCTACCTGCTCTTGATCGATGCGGGCTTGATCTCGATCGCCGACGAGCTGCTCTCGATCGCCGAGGGCCTGCTCAAGATCGGTCAGGCTCTGTTCCTTGGCGAGCGCCGCTGGGCGCGCGGGCTCATCAGAGTCAGGTGGCATGTGGGTCTCCTCGCTGTCGATTCCTGGTGGATTTAAGGAGCTTGGGGAGGGGTACGGGCCGACCGGTCCAGTAGCCCTGCGCGTAGTCGACTCCGATCCGGTGGAGCTCCTCCAGAGTGACCTGGTCCTCGACGCCTTCGGCAATCGTTTCGATCTTGAACTGGCGCGCTACACCAACGATGGCCTGGACGACCTGCAGGTCTTCCTCGTCGCTGAGCAAGTCCCTCACGAACTGCATATCTATCTTGAGATAGTCGATGGGCAGGTGCCTGAGGTAGGTGAACGACCCGTGGCCGACGCCGAAGTCATCGAGGGCGATCGCACAACCATGCTTGCGCAGACGCATCGCGAAGGCCCGCGCCGCGTCGAGATTATCCGCGACCGCGGTCTCGGTGATCTCGAACACGAGGTTTTTAGGAGTCACGACTTTATTGATCCTCTGATCGCCTGATGTTCGGATGGAGGAACCG
>CALAQT010000378.1 GCA_937888775.1 uncultured Actinomycetes bacterium
TCGTGGACGCGAAAAGCTCTCACAAGGATCGGACCGAACCTCCGGGGTCAGGCCAGCTCGCGACGCTTCCCGATCGGCTCGACATCGTCCTCGACAAGATCTTGGATCACTTCCTCTCACATCCAGACCCAAGTGGTTTCAAGGCTCAACTGGTAGTTGTTGATCGCACCGCGTGTGCGCTCCACAAGGGCGCGCTCGACGCCAAGCTCGCCGCGCGCGGCCTTCCCCCCGAATGGTCCGACGTGATCATCTCCAGCGCTCAGAACTCCGAGCCACTCGTCGCACGGTTCGAGTACGGCAAGCAGAAGCAGGACGACCTCATCGAATACTTCAAGCTGACCCCGAACGAGTGGGAGAACTGGAACAGGGAACGCTACGGCGACGATACGACTAAGTGGCGTCCGGCCTTGAAGATCCTCATCGTCTGCGACCGCCTGCTCACGGGTTTCGATGCCGCGATCGAGCAGACGATGTATCTCGATAAGCCGCTTCGCGACCACAATCTGCTTCAGGCGATCGCGAGGACGAACCGACCGCTCCCAGCGATGGACAAGCTCACCGGCGTGGTGGTGGACTACTTCGGGGTCTTCGCGGACATGCAGAAGGCGCTCAATTTCGACGAGAACATCGTCGAGGAATCACTCATCGACTGGGACGCCCTGCGGCACGTCGTCCCGGAGGAGGTCGGTCGCTGCATGGCCCAGTTCGAGGGCATCAAGATCGAGGACACGAGAGAGTGCCTGCTCGCGGCCCTGCGTCGCCTACGGGACCCCGACGCAGCCAAGGTCTTTGAGCAGAACTTCAAGAGCTTGGAGCGGCTCTGGGAAGCGGTCGCGCCTGATCCGTGCCTTTACCCGCACCGCCACGACTACAGTTGGCTCTGCGGGATCTACGTCGCCTACCGCCGGCGGCAGCGCGGCAGCCAGGCGACGTACGGTGAGCTGTCCGCCAAGACCCGCAAACTCATTGAAGAGAACACGACCTTCATGAGGGAGGCGGAAGCCCTGCCGGTCTTCCACATCGATAGGGACTACGTCACCAAGATCGACCAGCTTCCGTCGCCTTCCGACAAAGCAGCGGCTCTAGAAGCGGCCCTGACTGCGGAGTTGACCGACGGCGATGTTGGCTTCACGTATCGCCAACTTGGCGAGCGTCTCCGGCTCCTCAAGGAGCGGAAGGACGCGATCGACGAGGCTGCCGAAGAACAGCTCCGATTGCTCGAAGAGATCGCCGACGAAGCCGTCAAGACGAAGTCGGAACCCGAGCGCCTCGGGCTAACTCAGCCGGGCGAGCATGGTCTGTACGCCGTGCTACGCGCGTACGCTCCGGACCCGGACGACGCTGCGGTCGCGGAATGCGCACGGAGCATGGTGGCCCACCTGCGAGACAACGCCCTCCTGTCACCTGGTTGGAGCAATTCACGCAGTGGGCGGATGCGGGTCGAGCAATCGTTGCTTGCCGAGTCGTGGAACCCGACGTACGCCGTCCTCGGATTCGATCCTCAAGATTCGGATCCGTTATTCCTGAAGCTCGCGGTTGAAGAACTGGCGAAGACCGATGCGGGCTGATACGACAAGCCGGATCACCGCGCGCGTCTCGATTGGAGGTCGCGAGGTCGAGTACCGCGTCAATCGGACGCGTCCGAATAGCCGGCGCAGAATCCGCGTTGGCGTCACCGGGATCGATGTGTTTGATCCGGGCTCAAACGATCCGACGACTGTCGAGGAGTTTGTTCAGGCGCACGGCGATTGGGTTCTCCACCAGCTCGACCGTGTTGAGCGACTCCGGTCTATGCGACGCATCCACGAGGCGGCGGCTGGCGAGATCTTGTTCCACGGTGTGCCGACAGCAGTTGGGGTCGACGACGCCCCGCGCCGAAAGGGCTCCAACCGTGTCCTCCACGCCGACGACCGGCTGATCGTCGCCCGAGGATGGGCATCGACACTATCGCCGGCCCGCACGCTTGAAAACTGGATGCGCCGCCAGGCACGCGCGGCAATTGCGCCACTCGTGGACAGCTACGCGGCCAGAATCGGCGCCGCACCGGGACGGCTTTACATCATGGACCAGCGCACAAAGTGGGGAAACTGCTCGACCCTCGGAAACCTCTCCTTCAACTGGCGAATCGTCATGGCGCCAACGCCAGTCCTTCGCTACCTCGTCGCACACGAGGTGGTGCACCTCGCCGTTCCGGACCACTCGCAACGTTTCTGGCTCACGGTGCAGAGCATCTGTCCCGAGGCCGAGCGCTCGCGCCAGTGGCTCGTCGCGCACGGTGACCGCCTGCTCATCGATCTCGCGGCACTGCTGACGTCCATTGAGGCTTTGATCGCCTGAGCTGGCTGCCGCTCGATGCAGGCGCGGGCCGCGGCGCTCGCGTGACCGGCGCGTCGTTTCTGGCTTGCGCATGCCCGGCTGCTTCCCTCATACGGCGCTGAGCGCTCGCGCGAAGGACACCCACACCTTCAGCTCGGGCCGGGTCGCGACACTGCTTCCGCCGAGGAGCGGGCGCGTCGTTTGGCCACACGATCCCCCCGTCGGCCGAACGGGGAGTCTGCGCGGTGTTCGCTACCGCTCGTCCTGGATCGACTGCTGGCGCCAAACGCGTAAACAGCTCTACCTCCGCCGTAGGTGGCCGTTACTCCGCTCTTGCTGCAGCGGTCCGTGCGGCTGAATGGTTCGGTTTTGCAGGGGATTATTGACCTACGGCGGACTTGGGGACGAATCCGGCTAATCCGCCGTTGGTCGTCGCTTGTCAGGTCGTCGTCTCGCGGCGAATACCCTCGCTTTGCAGCGATTTCGCGCGACCAAGCGCGGAGTTGGGTCGCTGCGAGGCCGGAGACTTGGGTAGGTGTCGGTTGGCGTCATGGTCGCGGAGTCCCCGGTCGGCCAGGTCATCGGCGGCCGGCTGGCGGCGAGTGGCGTATTCGACTTGCATCCGCTCTGGTCGGTGTTAGCCTTTGGGGCCTCGATTGATGGCTTGCTCTGTTTGAGCGACCCCCTCGCAATGACGAGGCATCCGAGACCTCAGGCACATAGCCGGACCTCCACACACGGCAGTCCGAGCGCACCACGAACACCCGCGGCCTCGCGTTTGGACTGGCCTGCGTAAAGTCGTGTCGCTGCCTTTTCGATCGACACGCGTCCCGCTTTGTTGTCGGTGATCGTTCTGCGCGGGTGACGCCTCGCGGATCCACGCGTTCGGTTCGGACTCGTCGTGGTCTGTCGGGTCCGCCGCACCAGAGCTGCACCTCCGCCCGGGGGCGGTGAACGTCGCCGTGGCCAGCGTCGCCGTCGCAGCTGTCGACCGGTGCGTCGTCCACGTCGGTCGCGACTCGCGACGAGCTCTGGCGCCTGTTCTTCGCCGGCCATGTGTGGTCGGCTCACGCCGATGAGAGGAGGCCGGATGGCCTGACCTACGCCTACGTCGCAAACGACGTCGGGCAGATCGAGTGCCCCTACAAACACGTCGACCCCGAGGTGAAGACTCGGGGCCGGCGACAAGCCTCGAAAGGAGGCTCCATGATCAGAAGGAACCGTAGCACTCGCTCGGGCGGCTTCCCGCCGCTTGAGCGACCTGGCCCACGGAATGGGAGCGGCACGCGGACCGGCACGCGCCGGACGCTCCGCGCGGTCGCGCAGCTGGTGCGATCGTGGCGCCGGCTGGCGCACGTGCCGACACTGATGCAGGTCCGCGCGCTTGCCCGCTTCGAGGGGCGCGAGCCGTGCTCGTACCTGCTCGACCCGAAGGTGAACTACGTGCCCGAGCTGCCGCTCGGGGGCGAGAACCCGCTCGGCCGGCACGCGCTGTGCTTCACCGGCCGCCACCCCGACAACGGGCGGCGGTTCGAGCTGGTGACGCTGCCCGACGGGTGCGCGTTCGACCTGCTCGGCATCAGCGGCTGATCGCCGCCTGACGTACCCAACGGCCCGGAGGACGCTCGCCCCGATTCGATCGGGACGACGCCTCCGGGCCGTTCGTCGTTCTCGACCGGCAACAGTCACACAGGCGAAGAAGGCGACTCGATCCGGGCGGCGGCGGCGTCGTCATCTCGCCGGGGTTACGGCGCCTTCCCGGCCTGCCCGTCACCCACCGGCCGCGTACACGGCCGTTCAACCCAAACCCACAGGAGGACCAGATGTTCACGACCATCAACGCTGCGCGCACGCGCGCGCATCTCTCCCGCCACGAGCGCCAGCGCCTCGCCCGCGCGGAGGCGTTCTCGCGCCGGACGACGGCGAGTTCGCCGGCGACTCCGGCGATTCAGTTCCAGCAGGGCGAGCTCGAGCTGATCGAAGGCCTCGTCCGCCATAACCGCACGGCGGTGTCGAGCTCGGTGCTCGCGATCGCAGGAATCGGTGCTGGCAGCGCGAGGCGGCGAGCCGTGCTCGCCCTGGTCGACGAGGTGGCGCGCTCGGCACAGGCGCAGGGCGCGATCAGCCCGGAGCGCGGCGCACAGATCGCCCGCCACGTCGGCCGCGAGCTGGAAGGCGGCGAAGCGCCCCTCGCCGGCTGAGCGGCGTAGTCCGTGCTCCGGCACCGTCAGGCCGGCGCGAGTGTCACGACACCGCTGCCACATACGCCGCAGATGGCGGCGCGGACGGTGGACACCGTGCGCCCTGCCCGAAGCCGCGGGCCGCACTCACACAGCAGACCGATGCCGCTGCGGCTCGTGCTAGGACCGAGCGGAGGCTCGCCGCTCGCGCGCAGCGTGCCTGCGAGTTGGGCGAGCGTGTCGCGGTAGGCGACGGCGGCCGGGTCGGACAGAGCGGTCACAGACCAGCCCCGCTCCGGATCGCGGCACACTTCGAGCCCGATTTCCTCGGCTATCGCCTTGAAGTACTTGTTGTGATAGCGCCCCTGCCGGCTTGTGTCCTTGATGCCGCGCTGGAAGGCGATCGCGTGCGCGGCCTCGTGAACCAGGGTCCCCAGAGCGTCGGTGGCTGAGCCTGCTAGCCCGTTGGCGGTGATGAGCACCTCACTCAGACTCGCGGCCGCCTCCCAGGACAGCAGCATCGCGCTCCGCAGCAGCCGCTGGGCTGACGCCGCAAGCTCCGCCATCAGGCTGCCGTCGTCGATCGCGGGAGGCTCCGCCCGCGGCTCGGCGGCCTCGACCACGTAGAAGGGCAACCACCGAGCGGGCGCGAAGTGACCGAGCTTCTGCCTGGCGGCGCGGCGAGCTGAGGAAGTCCCGAGGACCAGGACGACGGGCGGCACTTCGCGGTGGTGGGCGCGGATCGCGCCCCATGCGCGCTCGAGTGCGGCGACCAGCTCGTCGACGTCCAGCCGTTCCGTCTCGTGCCGCGCGCTCACCGTACGGATGTTGCCGCGCCTTCGGGACGGACAGGGGCGAAGCGAGCGACGAGGTGCTCGAGATCCTGGCTCCTCGCCTGTGAGGCGCTGATGCCAACAAAGAAATGGAGGCCCAAATGGAGAACGACAGACGCCCCGGCCGAGGCCGTCGGCTAGTTGACGCCGCGAACGGCTGGCGCGAGGGCATGATGCTCAGGGCGCAGGTCCCCGGTGCGCTGCCGCATTACGTCGGGCCCGAGATCTGGGATGAGGCGCGGGGCGACGTGATCGCCAGCGAGGCTGAGACGATCGCCGACGACGTCGGGCCGGAGCTGCTCACCTCGGCGGACGAGCGCGGGCGGGAGGGGTTGCGCGGGCGGGTAATCGACGAGATGAACGCAGCACTCGTCGACGTCGGGGACACCTACCTAGCTCCGGACGGCATTCGCTACTCGCTGTCCGGCGAGGGGGAGCTTGACCCGCCCGCCGACGAAGGTAGGCTCGACCACGAGATGTCAGCCGGTGAGCAGAGACCGACCGTCGTCGAGGTGCTGCGGTTCGAGGACCTGCCGCTCGGATCCGGTGCGAGCCGGCGGGCGGTGGTTCGCTGGAGCGACGGGACGGAGGGCGAGGCGGTTCGCTTCTACAGCGAAGTGCTTGTGTGCGAGGGCGACCTGATCGACAAGACGAAGGACGAGATCAGGTCGTTGCACTTCCGCCGCGACCGCGACTGGCTGCAGTCGTAAGGCTGGCGACGCCGGCTGCCACTGCGGGGGCGGCCGTAGCGTCAGTCAGTGAGACCGAGCGCTGTCGGCTCGCAGTGCTGGCAGCGCACGCTGCGCAGCCCATAGCCGAGGTTCCCGAACGCCCACTCGTTGAGCTCCTTGGGATCGGGTGAGCAGACCTTGATGTAGTCGACGGTCTGGCGGGTGCCGCCGGCGAAGCCGGGCTCGAGCGTGAAGCAGTTCGCGCGGTGTAGCCGGGTGCTGTCCCGGTCGGACAGACCGCGGTCGGTATTGAGCACGTAGCCCCGCGGGCGCTTCGCCACCCATTCACGGAACTCCTCATCCTCGGCGGAGAACTTGCGGACGCCCACGACCAGAACCTAGCAGCGGCCGACCGGTGCCCAGAGCCCAGCGACGAGATCTGCCCGGGCCGGGCTGTCACCGAGGAGGTAGGCCATTCAGAGCGTGGTCGAGCAACTGGCGTGACCGACTCGTCCGGTAATCCGCCGCCCCGAGGCGGTACCGCCTGACTTGAAGTAGACGTCGGCGTACCCCGAGCTGTCGGTGTGCCAGGTGCCCGAGTGGCCGTAGGCGTCGGTCACGGTCACTGTCTGGTCGGGCTGGTTCGAGTGCACGTAGACGTTGTAGTCGTTGTATGCGGAGCTGTAGGAGGAGATGATGGTGCACTCGGCGCCCTGCGCCGGCGCCGAGGTTGCGGTTGGACCGCTCGGCGCGGGTGAGGAAGGTTGGGCGAGCCGCACCCAGTTGGTCACGATCTCGTGCTGCGCCTGTGCGAGGGTGATCTGCCCGTCGCACACCTTCTGGCGAAGCTCGTTCTCGACCGTGTCCTTGGGGTTCGGCGATGCGCCCGGTTCGGGCCAGAGGTTGCGTGGGTCGTTCGTCGCGCCGCCGAGCTCGAGCGGCACGAAGTGGTCGTACTCGTAGTCCCCGAGCGAGCCCGTGTCGCCGTAGGCGGCCATGCTCGCGGCCTTCTCCTGCTCGGTGATGCTCTCCGGGGGGCGCACCGTGGCTGTCCAGCCCTCGACGCAGATCGTCCGGTCGATCGTCGCCTGGGTGACGGCGGGGTTGAGCGCGCCGGGCGTGCAGGTCGGGTCCGGGCGGGAGTAGAGGCCGGTGCCGACCGCGTGGCAGGAGCCCGGGGCGGGCTGCGACTGCACGACGTCGTTGCTCGCCGACGAGTACGCGAGGGAACCCGAGCGAGGATTGGTCGGCGGCGCTGGGTGACGACGGCGCGGGCGGCCAGGATGGTGAGGCGGTCGTTTCGCCGGCCGGGTCTGGGCGGTGGTGCCCACCGTCGCCGGCGGCGAGGTGGGCTGCGCCGCCGTCGAGCCGGTCGTGGTGGTGTCTGCGGCGCATCCCGATGCGGCGAGTGTCGCGGCCAGCAGCGCGGCCGCCAACGTGTAGCGGCTACGGTTGCGCACGCCTGCGAGCGAGAGGTCGTTCATGGACGTTGGGTCGCGCCCACAGACGCGTCCCTGACGCGAAGTCGCAGCGTGAACACTCGCAGCTCGTCTCGACCTGGCGGCCGCGGGCGTCCAGTGTGATCGTCACCTCGCCGGCGAGACAGCGCTCGTCGCACGGCGACAGCCCAAGGGCGGGCGAGACGTGGAAACGGCCGCGTCTGCCCGGCCGGGAACTTGGAGTGACTCACGGGCTGATCCTACGTCGCGCCCGGCTGCGCACCCTGCGGTCGCCCCGACGGACAGGAGCGGCTGCCGACGCGGAGCGCGGCCTCTCGCCGGTCATGACGCCGGCTTAGCGGAGTCGCGTAGGCGCGCCCGCGCAAGACACCAAACCAACTCTGGAAGGAGCACCGATGAAGCGAACACCGCTTCGCCGGCGTGCCCAGCTGCGCGCCCGCAAGCCCCTACGGCGCACTACGCCGTTTCAGCGAACAGACTCGATGGCAGCGAGTGAGGCGCAGCGGGCCGCCGTCGCCGGCCGGCCGTGCATCGTGTGCGGCGCCGAGCACCGCGTTGATGCTGCGCACCTCATACCTCGGTCGCTGGGCGGCTGCGGCGACCCGCTCTGTGTCGTGCCGCTCTGTCGCCGCCCCTGCCACTGCGCCTATGACTCCGGCGAGCTGGACCTGCTGCCGCACCTCGAGCCCGCCTGGCGGGCGCAGCTCGCACACGCCGTCGGGCACGTCGGGCTGATCGGCGCGCTGCGGCGGATCAGCGGCTCGCGCACGTCAAGCTCCCCGAGTCCGAACCAGCGGCCGCAGCGACTGGCATGATTGGCACGGTGACGATTCGCAAGTCCTCGACCTGGACACCGGAAGAGCGGGCCCGCGAGGAACGGGCCCACACGATCCGGGCTCGGCAAGATCGCGAGAAGACACCCGAGGATCGGCTCGAGGAGACCCTTCGCCTGAGCAAGCTCATAAGCGAACTGCAGCAGGGCGCGGCGCGCGATGTTCCAGGCCGATGAGCTGCTGCTCGCGCTACGAGAGGCCCACGTCAGGTTCGTAGTCATCGGCGGGATCGCCGTCGGTGTGCACGGGTACGTTCGCGCGACCAAGGACCTCGACATCGTTCCGGACCCGGAGCCCGAGAACGTCACGCGGTTGTCGTCGCTACTGCGTGAACTCGACGTCCAGCACGTCGGCGTCGGCGACTTCGCAGCCGAGGAGTTCCCTTATGACCCGACCCATCCCGAGCAGCTAGCGCAGGGGGCGAACTTCAGACTCGAGACGCGCCTGGGGCCGCTCGACATCATGCAATGGGTCGCCGGGATCGACGAGGACCCGGCGTATCCGGCGCTCGCACGCAAGGCGATCACCGTGGATTTCCGCGGCGGGCCGCTGCTCGTCTGCGGGCTCGAGCATCTCTGCGCGATGAAGCAGGCGGCCGGGCGGGAGCAGGATCTGCAGGACCTGCGCGAGCTAGGCGTGGGCCAGCCGCCGGAGTCCTAGACGGGGCAGCTCTTCTCGAAATACACGACCTCGGTGCCGGCGAGCTGCCCGCGGCCGACCTCGCGGTACCCCGCCGTCGAGTAGAGCCGACGCGCCGGCGTCTGGGTCGCGGGCGTGTGCAATCGCAGCGCCCGGTATCCGAGCTCGCTCGCGCGGTGCTCAAGTCGGGCGAGGAGCGTCCGGCCGAATCCGCGTCGCTGGAACCCCGGATGGACGCGCATTCGATTGAGCTCAGCGACCGCGTCGGTGACGTGGCGTAGCGCTCCGATCGCGATCAGGCGCCCATCCAAGATGCCAACGAGGAACTCGCCGCCGTCCTCGAGGTAGCCGGCAGCCACCGAGTCGAGGTCCTCGTCCCCGCGACCGCGTGCGCCGGCTGCTCTCATCGCGGCGTCGTCAAGCGCATGCACGGCACGGGCGTCGCCGGTCGCGAAGCGCCGAACCTCGAGCCCACCGCTCTCGCCGGGCGACCTCGAGTCCGGTTCGCCGTCAGACACCAAGTTGCGAGCCGTCGCGAGCCGGCTAATCGCCGGCCGCGGGGGCGATACGGTAGCCGCGCTCGGCTTTCTGCACCTCGCCGCTCTTGGCGAGCTTGGACAGCGTCGTCGAGACCGTCGGGCGCGCGAGCCCGGTTTTCTCGGCCACCTGGCCGGCGGTCATCGCCTCGCCACCGGCGAGCGCGGCGAGCACGGAGGACCTGGTCGCACCGGGCGCCGTCCGGCGAGGAGGCCCAGCCGAAGGCTGCCCTGTCCGCTGGGACGGTGCGCGCTTCGTTGCCGAAGCCTTGCGCTTCGGCGTCGCAGCCTGGGCGCGCTTGCGCGCTGCCGGCTTGCGCGCGACAGGCTTCTGCGCGGGCGCGGCCGAGGAGCGCGGGTCGAGCGCAGCGAGCGCTTTGCGCAGGCGGTCGGCCTCGTGGGTGAGCTGGTCAAGGCGCTGCTGGATCTGTTCACGCAGACGGTCGATCACGTCTTTTCACATCCTCGTGGTCGGGGGCGGGCGATCGTACACGCCCGGCGAGCCGCGGACCCGGCGGCGATGAGCGCGGGCTCTGGCTACTTCCAGAGCGAGCGCCAGAAGCCCGCGCGGCCGAGGCCGCGACCGACCGCGACGTTCCGAGCGCGGCGGACCATCCGGCGTGGGTTCCCCGACGCGGCCGCACCGATGTCGTTCGAGATCCTGGCGGCGCGGTACAGCTGCGAGGTGAAACTGCGGCGACGTGCAACCAGCCGAGCTTACGCCGAGCCCGGTCGCATTACCACCCGACGGCTGACGTCCCGGTGATGGTCAGCCGTCGATGAAGTCCGGCTCCTGCTCGCGGTCGCGCGCGAGCAAGCGGAGTAGCCGTCCCGGCTAATGGGGCGGAGGCGAAGCCGGCGGTCCTCACGACGCCGCACAGCACTTCCACAACACACACCAACAAGAACGGCCGCCCCGAGTGACTGGGGCGGCCGCCAAACCCGTGCCCGCACCACTTCTTTGGCGAGAAACGCGCGAGCACCGACCCCAGGAGGGTACCTGATGCACACCCTGTCAACACGCACCCTGTCCGCGCTCGCGTATGACCGCGGCGAGGACTACGACCCGGCCGATCCGGTCTGTCCGGACCTGCTCGAGGCGCTGTCGCTGGTCGAGCAGGCGCGGCCGGTGATCGGCGAGGACGGCCCGTACGAGCGGGCCCGCCAGCGCCAGCGGGAGCGCCGCCAAGCGGATGGGATCCCGGACTGGTTCTCCGCCGAGGACCTGATCGCCGCGCCGTGGGACACGGCCGACTCGCGGTTCGTCTGAGCGATCGATCCAGCAGCTCGGGCGCACCCGTCAAAAGCACGGGGCGCCCGAGCGGCACCCACGCGGGGCTGTCACACAGTTCACAACCACTTACCTCCAAAGGAGGTCACATGTACCCGACCCGTAGAACCACGATCCTGATCGCGGAGGAACACGATCACACGCGCGGGTTTCTCGCCGACAACCTGACGGCAGATGGCTACCGCACCCTTGTCGCGTGCGATCGCGCTAAGGCGCTGGCGCTGCTGTCCGTCGAGCGACCCGAGCTGATCGTCGTCGACATCAACGGACGCACGCTCGAGCTGCTCGACGCGGTCCGCTCTGGCGAGGGGATCGCCGGGCAGATCGACCCGGACACGCCGCTGATCGTGCTGACGGGCGACCCGAGCCGGCTTCACCGGATCCGGATGCTCGAGCGCGGCGGAGACGACGTCGTCCAGAAGCCGTTCTCGTACCCCGAGCTCCGCGCACGGATCGGAGCGGTGCTGAGGCGCTCGGAGATCCGCCGCGGAGCGCGGGTGCTGCGCGCCGGCCCGATCGTGATCGACGTCCGCTCCCGCGAGGTGCGTGTGTTCGACCGGCCGGTCGAGCTCTCGGCGAAGGAGTACGACCTGCTGGTCACGCTCGCCGGCGAGCCGACACGGGTGTTCACCCGCGCGGAGCTGC
>CALAQT010000379.1 GCA_937888775.1 uncultured Actinomycetes bacterium
GCGACCACCGAGATCTACACTCTTTCCCTACATGACGCTCTTCCGATCTGGGGCTTGTGCCGGCCGAGGGCTGCTTGGCCATGGCCTGGCCGGCGGCACGCGCTCGCCGCGCGGCGGGGGTGACAGCGGATGGCGTCATGTCGTTGGGACCTCCAGCTTGCGGGCGGCGCGCAGGTGCGCGGACTTGGACCTGGGGTTCGCGGCGACTTCGCCCGGTGTCGGAGCCACAGCACGGCGGGTGAGAAGCTCGGCCTCGGGCTCGTGCCCGCAGACGCAGATGGGCAGCTCAGGCGGGCATACGCATCCGCGCGCGCGAGCGGCCAGGAAGCGCTTGACCCGCCGATCCTCCAATGAGTGAAACGAGATCGCCGCCAACCGTCCGCCGGGGGCGAGCACTTCCCATGCGGCCGGCAGCGCTTCATCGAGCTGGGTCAGCTCGTCGTTGACGGCGATCCGCAGTGCCTGAAAGGTGCGTCGGGCCGGATGGCCTCCGGCGAACTGGGCCGGGATCGGCACCGCCGCCTTGATCGCGTCGACCAGCTGCTGGGTGCAGGTGAGCTCATCGCGTGCGCGCAGTGCGACGATCGTGTGCGCGATCCGCGACGCGTATCGCTCCTCGCCGTACTCGCGCAGCAGGCGCGCCAGCCGCCGCTCCTCCCACGTGTTGACGATCTCCTCGGCGGTCAGGTCCTGTTCGGGATCCATTCGCATGTCAAGGGGTGCGTCGTAGGCGTAGGAGAAGCCGCGTGACCAGGTGTCGACCTGCATCGAGGACATCCCCAGATCGAGATAGACGAGATCGGCCTGCAGGCGCTCGTCGTGGAGCTCGGTCAGTGCGGTGACGAAGTCAGCGCGGATGAACCGCGTCTGGCACGAGACCTCCGCCGCCAGCGAGGCGAAGCGCTCCTCGGCCAGCGGGTCGCGGTCGATGCCGATCAGCGTTCCAGCCGGACCGATCCGGTCCGCGATCAGTCGCGCGTGGCCGCCACCGCCGACCGTGCAGTCGATCGCGATCTCGCCGGCACGCGGATCGAGCAGCTCGATCAGCTCGCCGGCGAGGACCGGGGTGTGCGTCCTGGTCATGTCAAGCAGTGTCGCCAAGGCTCGCTGCGATGTCGGGGATGCGGGTCAACAGTTCCTCGAAGTTCTCCGCGTAGCGCGCGCGATCCCAGACCTCCAGGCATTCGCCTGAGCCGGTGACGACGACTTCCTTATCGAGGCCGGCGTACTTCATCAGGTGGCTGGGGATCATCACGCGGTTGGCCGCATCGAGTTCGGTGTCAAACGAGGTGTTGAAGAAGAAGCGCTTGAGCTCGCGGGCCTTGGTCGAGACGGGATTGAGGCCGGCCAGCGTCGAGGTGGTGAACGCGTCGTATTCCTCCGGGGTCCAGATCGCGACCGTGCGCGGGGCGCCGGCCTCCAGCTCGTTGGAGGCGGCCAGCACGACGCCGCTGGCCAGGGCCCCGCGGAACTTGGCGGGGATGGTCAGTCGGTGTTTCGCGTCGAGCGCGTGTTCGAAGGTTCCGCGGAAGGTCAAGGGTTCTCATGGAGCGGAGCGAAACTCTGAACCCGGGTGGCTGGGTGGGAGGAGCCCTGCCACCCGGGTTCCGCATGCGAGCGCCACAATAACCCACGCTCTCCCACAATGCAAGCCAACTGTCACCTTCCGTCCCACCGCGGCCGCGTTCGGTCACCCGGGCAGCCGGAAACGCCCGCCGGCATTGGGATTCGGCGGTGGGAGGGCGTGCCTAGAACATTCGTCCACAAGCGCACGATTTGCTGCAGCCCGCGCGTCCGCAAGCCGGCTTGCACCAGCGGTCCACTTCCGTCCGGACCGTGTGCCTGGGCGGGTTGCCGCTGGGCCGCCACGAGGCGGGCCGGCAAGGCAGGGCCCCATGCCGGCGAGGTCAGATCCTACGACTGCTCGAGCCGCGCAGACGTGCCACCCACACCGGCGCTCCCTCGCCCGTCTCACGTAGCTGAGCCAGCCTGCGGTTCGGCGGCTGGCCCGCCCCTGGGACGGCGAGCAATTCCAGCACGAGCCGGGCGCCGCGCTCGCTCGGCGCTGAGGCCAGGTCGCCGCCGTGCGCCCGTGCCACGCTTCTGGCGATCGCCAGCCCGCGGCCGCGCCGACCGCGGCCACCACGAGCCCAGCCGGCCAGCTCGGCGACCGGTGCCGGCAGGCCGGGACCATCGTCGAGCACTTCTATCCGCGCTCCGCGATCGGTCGCGGTCCCGCGCGCCTGGATCGTCGCTCCCCCGTGCTCGATCGCGTTGGCGATCAGATTCCCCGTCGCCTGCGCGAGGCGGATCCGGTCGCCCCACACCCGCCGCGCGTCGCCTGACCACGCGACGCTGAGCTCGGCACCGGCCCGGATCGCGCGCGGGCGCCAGGCCTCGACGGAGTCGGCCAGCAGCTGCGCCAGATCGACGGGCTCACAGCTGCCCAGCACCCGGGGGCGACGGCGCGCAGCGGCCAGACGCGTGGCGGCCAGATCATCCAGCGCCAGCGACGCCCGTCCGAGCTCCAGGTCAATGGCCCGCAGGCGGGCCGGCGTGAGCTCGCCGCCGGCGGACCCGAGCTCGAGCCCGAGCCTCACCGCGGAGAGTGGGCCTCGCAGCTCGTGGCAGGCCCGGGCCACGGCCTCCATCCGCACCCGCCGCGAGTGACCGACGATCAGCGCGGCGGCGGTGCCGAGCACCGCCCCGGTCCACGCGGCGAGCGCTCCGGCATCGATCACGGTTCGACGCCTCCATCGATCAGTCGGTACCCGACACCCCAGACGTTGACAATGAACCGGCCCTCGCCCACGGCGAGCTTTTTGCGCAGCCGCGCGGCGTGAGCGTCGAGAGTACGCGTGGTCCCGAGTGACTGAAAGCCCCACACCCCGCGCAGCAGCTCCTCGCGCGTGAACACACGCGTCGGCTCGGCGGCCAGCGCCCGCAGCAGCGCGAACTCCTTCTTCGACAGGGCCACCGGCTCGCCGTCGAGCCACACCTGGCGCCCGAGCGGGTCGAGCTCCAGCGGTCCGACGCGCACCCTCCCGCATTCCGGTCGCTGACGCGCTCGGCGAAGCAGAGCGGTGATCCGCGCGCGCAGCTCTGCGTAACTGAACGGTTTGATCACGTAGTCGTCACAGCCGCGTTCAAAGCCGCGCATGCGGTCAAGCTCGGCGGCCCGTCCAGAGACGACCAGCAGCGGCAGTTCAGGGTCGATCCGGCCGGCCAGGCGATCGGCGTCGCGGACCTCGCGCAGCAGCTCGAGCCCGTCGCGGTCCGGCAGGCCGAGGTCGATGATCGCCAGATCGATCGATCCGCCGGCCAGCAGGCGCCTTGCCTCGCCGGCCGTCTCGGCCTCCAGCGGCTCAAAGCCGTCCGCCGACAGGTTGTCGGCCAGGAAGGTGCGGGTCACGCGGTGATCTTCGACCACCAGGATCGTCGCGGGCCTTGGTTGCATGGCCTACTGATCCCCGCCGGGGCCGATATCCGCCCCCCGTTCTGCAACATCCTTTTCAGGGCCTGGGCGGAGAAGGAATCCCCCATATGATCCCGACGCTGATGTACCGACGCGGCAACTACAGCTCGGGCGACGACTTCGTGCTCGAGTATGGCGAACTGCGCTTCACGTTCAACGAGCGCGACTTCCGCGAACGATGCGAGCAGGCTGCGCGCAAGCTCGGGTTCCTGCGCGGCGCGGTGGAGGAGGACGAGGCCGAGGACCTGATCAACCTGGTCGTCAACGGCGAGGTGACCGATCCTGCCTCGGCCCTCGGCGAGCACGTCAACGAGTGCTGGCCTGAGCTGGTGGGATCCTCCGAGCGCTCGCTGGTCCACTGGCTGCGGCGGCTGATCTTTCGCAGCGCCTGGCTCGATCAGCGCGTCAAGGAGGGCGAGCTCGACGTCGCCTTCGACGAGGACAGCAGCGCGTTCGTCTACATCCAGCCCGATCGCGGGAACGAGCCAATCGAGCTCGCGCGCGAGCCGAGTTGGAACCGCGTCGCATACGTCCGCCGTTAGCTAGTTTGACCAATGTCCAGCCAGGCCAATCGCCCCCAGGGCGACTGGCCCAATTGAAACGCCGCCAGGCGATTCAACCTAGCCGCCGCCTCCAGCCAGTGCGCCGATGTTCTGATTGGCCGGCGCCGGATTGTCCGCCAACAATCTGGGGATCGTGACCAGCTTGTAGCCGCGCGCCTTGAGCTCGGAGATGATCTTGGGCAGCGCGGCCACGGTTTCTGAGCGGTTGCCGCCGGCGTCGTGCATCAGGATGATGGCTCCAGGCCTGGCGCCCGAGACCGCCCGGCTGACGATCGTCGCCACGCCGGGCTCCAGATAGTCGCTGGTGTCCACGGTCCACAGGACCATCAGCATCCCGTACTTCTTCAGCAGCTTGAGCGTCGTCGCGTTCCACAGGCCGTAGGGCGGCCGGAACAGGCGCGGGAACGGCGCCCCGTAGTCGCCGATCCGCGAGGTCTCCTGAAGCAGCTGAGCCTGCTGGGCCTTACGCGACAACTGCGACATCGGGGCGTGGGTCTCGGTGTGGTCGCCGATCGGGAAGCCGGCGGCGACAACGTCGCTGGTGCCGGCGTGGAAGTAGCCCTCCTCCACCCCGACCTCAAAGAACGTGCCGGGGACGTGGGCGCGTCTCAGCGCAGCCACCACCTGGGGCGTGTAAGGGCCAGGGCCGTCGTCGAAACTCAGCGCGATCTCACGGTGCTGGGCACCGGCGACCCGCACGTACGGCGTGTGGGCGAGCGTTCGAGTGATCGCCGCATTCTCGGCCGCGGATTGCGCGGCCAGCAATGAGCCGGCCCCGGTTCCGGCGAGCGTCTGAAGCTTGCTGAAATAGCCGTCTGACGTCACTATGGCTCGGTGCACGCTGGCGGTTCCGCCGCCGGCTCCCACCGCCACGCCGAGGATCAGGGCGACCCCCGCCAGCACCGCGAGCGCGGTCGCCCGGCGTCGGCGATGGTGGACCAGGACGCCGGGCTTCCGCCCCGCGGGAGCACCTCCCGCGGGAGTGCGCGGGCGCGACCGATCGCCGAGTGCGGTTGAGCTGTTGTCCATCGGAATTCCCGCGACGACATGATGCCGCCTTCCCCTGATCGACGCAGCGCGGCACTCCACCCGCCCCTACCATTACGCTCCCTGGCCGATGAGCGCAGCGATTTGGCTGGTAATCCCCACCTACAACGAGGCCGAGAACCTCGAGCGGATCGTGCACGCCGCACTCACTGAGCTCCAGCGCGCGGCCGCCGACGATCACCGGATCCTGATCGTCGACGACAACTCACCGGACGGGACCGGAGCGATCGCCGATCAGCTCGTGGCCGCGCTGCCGGCGGTCGAGGTCCTGCATCGCTCGGCCAAGGGTGGCCTCGGCCAAGCGTATCTGGCCGGATTCACCCTCGCGCTCAACGCCGGCGCCAAGCTGCTGATCGAGATGGACGCCGACTTCTCTCACGATCCGCGGTACTTGCCCGACCTGCTGGAGGCCGCCAAGAGCGCCGATCTGGTGCTGGGATCCCGCTATGTGCCGGGCGGTGGCGTGCGCGATTGGGGGTTGCTGCGACGGCTCATCAGCCGCGGCGGTGGCGCCTATGCGCGCATGATCCTCGGCGTTTCAGTCAAGGACCTCACCGGGGGCTTCAAGTGCATCCGGCGGGAGGTTCTGGAGGCGATCGACCTGCCCTCGATTCGCGCCGAGGGCTACGTGTTCCAGATCGAGGTGACCTACCGGACGTTACTGGCCGGCTTCACCGTCAGAGAGGTACCGATCGTATTCTCCGATCGCCAGCTCGGCTCCAGCAAGATGTCGGCGCGAATCGCGCTCGAGGCGATGTGGCTGGTGCCGTCTCTGAAGCGCAACGCCCCCGCGGCCTTGGCCGCCGTCGCCCGCAACAGCGGGACGCCGGTCACAACCGGGCCCCCTCCTGCCGGGTAGTCGGCCTTCCTAACCTAACCTAATCTCAACCTTGATCACACCGCATCCCGGTCGCATCCGGGCATCCTCAGATCAATGAGCGTCAACAGCCCGCTCGGCGCGTCACCGCAGAGCGTCAGCATCGAGCTGAACCCGCGCACGCTGGATTCCGAGCGTGCGTCCTCGGACACGCGCCGCGGTGTGCTCGGCCTCGCCGGTCTGCTGGCCCTCGGGCTGCTGATCTGCATCTCGGCGGCCAACACCGACTCGTTGCTGCCCGAGTCGGTCCGGCCGATCCCCGCTGCGCTGGCCGGCGCGTTCGGCACCCACGGACCCGATCTGCACGTCGGCGGCGTGATCGCCGCCCTGTCGCTGATGTTCCTGTGCTACGTGGTCGTGGTCCGGGCCTCTGACCAGCTGTCCGGGCGCATCGTGCTGATGTGCATCGCGGCCCTCCACGCGCTGGTGCTGCTCGCCCCGCCGCTGCTGTCGACCGACATCTTCAGCTATCAGGCTTACGCGCGCATGGGCTCACTGTACGGCGCCAATCCCTATCTCTACGGTCCCCACGCGATTGCGCTTGATCCCGTGTTCCCCTACGTCGGCGCCAAATGGTCATACATCCCGAGCGCGTACGGGCCAGTGTTCACCGTCTTCAGTTACCTGCTGGCACCCCTGTCGATCGCCGCCAGCGTGCTCGCTTACAAGTCCATCGCCGCGTTAGCCAGCCTGGCGATCGTCGCGCTGGTCTGGAATCTCGCGCGCCTGCGCGGCGTCAGCCCGGTCCGGGCCGCCGCGCTGGTTGGCCTGAACCCGCTGCTGGTCCTCTACGGGGTCGGCGGCGGCCACAACGATCTGTTGATGCTCCTGGCGCTGGTGGGCGGCATGTACGTATTGCTGATCCGTCGCGAGCGCCTGGGCGGCGCGCTGATCGTGCTGGCGGCGGGGATCAAGCTGACAGCCGGATTGCTGGCGCCGTTCGCGCTCGCCGCGGAAGGCCGGCTCCGCGGTCGTGACCGGCGGCGAAACTTCGCGACCGGGGCCGCCTGCGGCCTGGCCCTCGTGGCCGCGCTTGGCTTCTCGGCGTTCGGGACCGGGACCGTTCACCTGCTGGCCACGTTGCAAAAGAGCCAGACCGAGGGCGACTGGCACAGCATCCCCGGCTTCATCTCGACGCGGCTCGGGCTGGGCACCATGGGGCACATCCCCGGATACGTGCTCGGTGCCGTGTCCATCGGCATCTGCGCCTGGCTGCTGCGTCGTGTCTGGCAGGGCACGATCGATTGGATCGCCGCCGCGGGCTGGGCGACGATCGCCCTGCTGGTGACCGCCAGCTCGCTGCTGCCGTGGTATGTGGCGTGGGTGCTGCCGCTGGCGGCACTCGGCCGCGACCGCCGGCTGTTCAACGCGACGATCGCACTGACGGGTGCGGTCCAGCTGATCCAGCTGCTTGGCTACATCCCCCACGGAAGATCGCTGCTGGGTCTATGAGCCTGCGCACCTGCCAGCGCCGTACGATGCCCGATTAGATGAGCGCCACCTCGACGCCGGACGGCAACGAAACGCGGCATTTGCGGCTGCTCAGCGTCGTCGCCCCCGTGTTTGACGAGGAGGCGACGATCGACGAGTTCTGCGCGCGGGTGTGCAATGCGCTGGAGGGACTTCCGTTCGAGCTGGTGCTGGTTGATGACGGCTCCACCGACGGGTCACCGGCGGCGCTTGAGCGCCTCGCCGACAACGACCCGCGGATCCGGGTCGTGTACCTGTCGCGCAACTTCGGACATCAGACTGCCCTGACCGCGGGTCTGGACTACGCCAGCGGCAACGCGGTCGTGATGCTCGACGCCGATCTCCAGGATCCGCCCGAGCTGATCCTGACGATGCTCGATAACTGGCGTGCCGGATGCGACGTCGTCTATGCCGTACGCGAGCAGCGCCAGGGCGAGTCGCGCTTCAAGCTCAGCACCGCAAGATGGTTCTACGCGCTGTTCGACAAGCTCGCCCAGGTGGAGCTCCAGCACAACTCGGGCGACTTCCGGCTGCTTGACCGTCGCGCGCTTGACGCGCTGCTGTCGATGCGCGAGCGCAACCGCTTTCTGCGCGGCATGACCGTTTGGGTCGGCTACACCCAGGCGGCGGTGCCCTACCAGCGCGACGCGCGCTACGCCGGTGAGACCAAGTACACGCTGTCCAAGATGGTGCGCTTCTCGCTGGACGCGATCTCGTCCTTCTCGCATCGCCCGCTACAGCTGGCGACGCTGCTCGGCTTCATGATCTCGACGCTGGCGTTCATCGCGATCCCGGTCGTAGTCGTGCTGCGCATCGAGGGCTCCTACCTACCGGGCTTTGGCGCGGTCACGATCCTGATCCTGCTGCTCGGCGGGATCGAACTGATCGCGATCGGGATCATCGGCGAGTACGTGGGCCGCATCTACGACGAGGTCAAGGGACGTCCCCTGTATCTCGTCCGAGCCCAGCGCAATCTGCCCACACAGCGGATCCCCGGCGACCCTGAGCTCGCCTCCCACGGCTACGGTTCGGCGCCCGATCGCCCGGGCTCGGTCGACCCGCCGCTGTAGCGCGGCGCGCGCCGGCCGGCTCAGCCGCCGGCCGGGTTGGGACCCAACGCCGGATTGGCTCGCCCGTCGGGCTGGGGAGCTTGCGAAGCTGCGCCGCCCGAGTGCTGCCCGACCGCACCATTGGCATCCTCGGCGACCTCGGCGAGCGTCCCCTCCAGCACCGCGATCCGGCTCGCGAGCCCCTTGATTGCGTCGGCCACCGGATCTGGCAGATGCACCCAGTCGGCATCGGGCCCCTCCGGCCGGCGACCTTCGACGCGGACCGGATGACCGGGATTGCCCACGACGGTCGAGTTCGGCGGGACGTTGTGGATCACGACACTGTTGGCTCCGATCTTGGCGCCGTGGCCGACGGTGATCGGTCCCAGCAGCTTGGCGCCCGATCCGATCGTGACGTTGTCCTGAACGGTCGGGTGGCGCTTGCCGGTGGCAAAGCCCGTGCCGCCCAGCGTCACCCCCTGATAGATGGTCACGTCGTTTCCGATCTCAGCTGTCTCGCCAACCACGACGCCCATCCCATGATCGATGAATAAGCCGTCGCCGATCCGAGCCGCCGGATGGATCTCGATCCCGGTGACCGAGCGCGCCACAGCGGCGATCAGGCGCGGCAGCAGCGGTACGCCGACGCTGTGCAGGACATGGGCCACGCGATGGGCCAGCACCGCGTGAACGCCAGGCCACGTCGCCAGGATCTCGACCGTACTCACACCCTGCGCGGCTGGATCGCGACTCTGCGCCGCGGAAACGTCACGTCGTATCTCCGCGGCGGTGCGCGCGATCAGCGCTAGGCCGAGCATGGGTTAAGCCTAGCGAGAGGCTTGGCGCGCCTAAGGCGCAAAGAACGGCGTCGAGACGTAGCGCTCACCGGAGTCAGGCAGGATCGTGGCGATTCGCTTACCGCGTGATTCCGGCCTGCGGGCCACCTCCAGCGCGGCCCACACCGCCGCCCCGCACGAGATTCCGGCCAGCACGCCCTCTCGCCGAGCCAGCGTGCGCGCGGTCTCGATCGCGTCCTCGTCCTCGACCGCGATTACCTCGTCGAGCAGTTCGCGGTTGAGCACGGCCGGCACGAACCCGGCGCCGATGCCCTGAATCTTGTGCGGCCCCGGCGAGCCGCCCGACAGCACCGCCGAAGAGCGCGGCTCGACCGCCACCACCCGGCAATCGGGGTTTCTGGCCTTCAGCACCTCCCCCACGCCCGTGATCGTGCCGCCGGTCCCGACCCCGGCCACGAACACGTCGACGCGCCCGTCGAGCGCGTCCCACAGCTCGGGTCCGGTGGTCAGTCGATGGATCTCCGGGTTGGCGGGGTTGGAGAACTGGTCGGGCAGGAACACGTCACCGTTCGCCGCCAGCGATTGCGCGGCCTGCACCGCCTCGGTCATGCCGCCCAGCGACTCGGTCACCTGCACGCGGGCCCCGTACAGACGCAGCAGCCCCTCTCGCTCGCGGCTCATCCCCTGCGGCAGCGTCAACACCAGGTCATAGCCCTTGGCCGCGCACACGAACGCCAGTGCGATTCCGGTGTTGCCGCTCGTGGCCTCGACGATCGTCGTCTTTCCAGGCTCAATCCGGCCCTCACGCTCGGCGGCCTCGATCATCGCCACCCCGATCCGATCCTTGACGCTCCCGCCCGGGTTGAACGCCTCGAGCTTGGCGAACAGCTCGACGTCCAGATCGGGCGCCATCCGGGTCAGCGCCAAGATCGGCGTCCCGCCCACGAGCTCGGCAATGTTGGTCGGAATTGTCGCCATTTGACCCAGACATTACGAGAACTGCACCACCCAGGCGCTTCAGATGTGATACATCGGCGCCCCGGCAGCCCGGATCTCCTGCTCGGCGACCGAGGCGACCGTGGCCTCGCTCAGCACCGCGCTCGCGGCCTGCGCGGCCTCTGCGAACACCCCGGTGGAGTCGCGTCCGAGTGGGCCGTCAAGCAACTCCACCAACTCGAGTACGGTGACCTCGCCGGGCGGCCGCGCGAAGCTGTAACCGCCCTTGACGCCACGCTGCGAGCGCAGGATCCCGGCGCGCCGAAGGGTCGCGAACAGTTGCTCCAAGAACTGCACCGGGATCTCCCGCCGCCGCGCAAGCTCCGCGATCGGGACCGGCCCGGCATCGCCGTGACGGTGCAGTTCGATCAGCGCACTGAGCGCGTACGGGGACCTGGTGGTGATTGAGATCATCGGATCTCGATCGTATGGCACGACCTCGTCGTGCGCCAGCAACCGCCTCCGCCCCGGGGCCGCCCGACGTTAGATCCAGCCTCGCTCGGTGGCGATCAGGACGGCCTGGGCGCGATCCATTGCGCCGAGCTTGCCGTAGACGTTGTGCAGGTGGGTGCGGACGGTGCTGGTCGACAGTCCCAGCTCGCCGGCGATCTGCTTGTAGACCATGCCCTGCGCCAGCCGGCGCAGAACCTCCACCTCACGCGCCGACATCGGGCACGGATCGATCTGACGCGGGCGCCCGCCGGCCACCGGCAGCGGCAGCTCGTACATCACGGTGCGCAGGTTGGCCGGGCTGACCCCGACCGTGTGGGCGACAGCCAAGAGCTCGGACGGCGCCACCGTGGCACCCAGCATGTGATGAGCGAGCATGTCGGCCAGGCGCACCAGCGCGGTCTCGCCTTCGCAGTCCTCGGCGTGGTGGCGCTCGATCACGCTCGCGATCGACTTGGGCAGCCCCCAGCGCCGGGCCAGCACTCCGCCGACGAGCGCGTGGTCGACGCCCAGCTCACGGCGCTCGCGCATGATCCGTTCCTCGGGCGTGCGCGCCTCACCGTGAACCTCGCGCGGATAGCCCGGATACGCGTGGACCAGCACCAGCTTGCCGATGTCATGCAGTAGCGAGGTCACCATCAACCGGTCGCGCGCCTCGTAGTTGAGCTCACGGGCCAGCCGGTCGGCGGCGCGCTGGGTGGCGACGGCGTGGAGCCGGAAACGCTCGGGAATCCCCTGCCAGACGGCGGTGCGCTCAAAGAAGTCATACGTGCGGGCGCGGCTGGCGATCGCGTGGACGGTCTTGGGCGACAGGACCTCGACGCCCTTGACGGCGCTCTCGACGCGACCCCGCATCTTGCCGTCAAGCTGGTTGGCGAGTCTCAGGACCGTAACGGCGAGCGCGATATCGCCTTCGATCGCCGCCACCACGTCGGCCGTGGCGGGATCGCCGTCCTCGAACAGGCGCAGCACACGGTTGCGTGACTCGGCCAGAACGGGATATGCCTCCAGAGCCTCGAACGCGGCGGTCAGGCGACGGCCGTGGCCCTCGTTGTGGTGGCGCTCACGCGAGGCGTATGGGTCCGTCGGCGCCGTCTTTACGGCAGCAAGAGTAGCCACGAGTATCGCTCACCGGTCCTTCGGCGGGCCTGCACACAGGCAAGTCCTGGTTGACATTTTTCCTCCCCGTTATGAGGCCTTCTATCGGCAAATGATCGAGATTTGTTTAGCCCGATTCAAGTTCCGGGCAGCCTCCGCCGATTGCGTGACTCAGCGCCTGGTCGATCCGGGCCAGGGTCTGGTCACGTCCGAGCAGCGCCACCGTCTCGAATATCCCCGGTGAGACGGTCTGTCCCGCTATTGCCACCCGCACCGGCTGAAAGACCTTGCCCGGCTTGGCGCCGGTGCGCTCCACCACCCCGCGCAGCGCCAGCTCGACGTGCTCTTGGTCGAACGGGTCAGCGGCCGCCAGCGCCTCCCGGGATTCCCGGAGCGTCGCGACGGCTCCGTTGGCGCAGATCGCCTTGGCGAACGCGGCCGGATCGTCGACCGGACCGTCGAAAAGGAACGACACCAGCGGCCAGAAGTCAGCCAGCGTCTGGATCTTCTCGGCCGATATCGCAACGGCGTCACGCAGACCGCGACGCCCCGTGAAGTCCTCCAGGCGACTGGTCAGCTCATCGACTCCCAGTTCACGCAGATGGCGTCCGTTCATGTGGCGCAGCTTTCGCTCGTCGAACACCGCCGGATTCTTGGACACCCGTTCCAGGCGGAAGCGCTGAGCCAGCTCCGACAGGCTGAAGTGCTCCTCGTCGGAGGCAAAGCCGGCCCCCAGCAGCGCGATGTAGTTGTCGACCGCCTCGGGGATATAGCCGGCGTCGCGCAGTTCCTGCACGGATGCGGCGCCGTGTCGCTTTGACAGCTTGCGCCCGTCGGGGCCGTGCAGCAGCGGCAGGTGCGCGTAGCGCGGCGGGTCGGCCCCAAGCGCCTGGAGCACGAGCAGCTGCTTGGGGGTGTTGGACAGGTGGTCCTCCCCGCGGACCACATGCGTGATGCCGGCGTCGAGGTCGTCGATCGCCACCGCGAAGTTGTACAGCGGCGAGCCGTCGGCACGGGCGATGACCGGGTCGTCCATGTTCACGTTGGGGAAGCGGGTCTGACCACGGATCACGTCGTCGACGAGCGTCTCGCCGGTGTCGGGGACGCGCAAGCGGACGGCGCCCTCGGTCTCCGGCTCGCCTCGGAAGCCCCGCTGCGAGCCATGCTGCGTCTTGTAGGCCCTGACGTCGTCGGTGGTGGCCGAGGACCGATAGGCATGGCCGTCTGACAGCAGCTGGTTGAGCGCCTCGGCGTGGCGGTCGGCTCGCTGTGACTGGAAGATCGGGCCCTCGTCCCAATCGAGCTTGAGCCAGCGCAGCGCATCGAGGATCTGCTCAACGTTCTCCGGCGTCGAGCGCTCGCGGTCTGTATCTTCGACGCGCAGTACGAGCGTGCCGCCCCGGCCACGTGCGAGCAACCAGTTGTAGAGCGCGGTTCGGGCGCCGCCGATGTGAAGTGCCCCCGTGGGGGATGGAGCAAAGCGAACGCGCATGACAATTACCGCTTAGATGCTAATCGGCGCCCATGTAAGTCCGGCGGGAGGCCTCTACAAGGCGATCGGGCGCGGGGCCGAGCGCGGCTGTCAGGCGATTCAGATCTTCAACCAGTCGCCGCGGATGTGGCGTCCCACGGCCTACGGCGAGGATGACTTCGCAGCGTTCCGTGACGCGCTGAAGCCGAGCCCGATCAAGGCCGTCCTGATCCACGCCGTCTACCTGCTCAACTGCGCCTCCGACGATCCCGAGATCCGCGACAAGTCGCTCACCTCGCTGATCCAATCGTTGCGGATCGGCGCCGAGATCGGCGCCGCGGGAGTGGTGCTGCACCCCGGCTCGGCCAAGCAGGGTGACGTGGGCGAGGCGATCACGCGGGCAGGCGCGGTGATCAAGCAGGCGCTGGCCGAATCCGAGCGCTGTCCTCTGCACCTGGAGGACACGGCCGGAGCCGGCGGGACGCTGGGGCGATCATTCGCCGAGCTCGCTGCGCTGCTGGACGGAGCGGGCGGCAGTGCCCGGCTGGGCGTTTGCCTGGACTCCTGCCATCTGCTGGCCTCCGGGTATGACATCCGCACGCCCCAGGGCCTGCGCGAGACGATCGACGAGTTCGACCGGGAGGTGGGGCTCCAGCGGCTGGGGTCGCTGCACCTCAACGACTCCCAGACGCCGCTTGGCTCAAACCGCGACCGCCACGCCAACGTCGGGCAGGGCGAGCTCGGCGAGCGCGGGTGCGCGGCGTTCCTGTCCGAGCCCCGGTTCGAGAAGCTGCCGCTGGTGATCGAGACCCAGGGGCCCAAGGGCGACGGGCCCAGCGCCGAGGAGGTGGCGCTCTGCTTCAAGCTGCGCAAGCGCGGTCAGGCGGCCCGCCGGCGCGGCGCCGGCGCGGCGAGGACGCGCACCCATGGGTCCAAGTCCGGGTAGGGTGAGCGTTCGATGAGCAAGCACCCCCGCGAGGCCGACGCGCTGGTCGTGTTCGGGATCACCGGCGACCTGGCCAAGAAGATGACCCTCCGCTCGCTCTACCGGCTGGAGCGTCGCAACCTGCTGCCGGGCGCGGTGATCGGCGTGGCGGTCGATGACTGGCCGGTGGACAAGCTACGCGACCATGCCCGTGAGTCGATAACAGCCACCGGCGAGACAATCGACGAAGCGGTGTTTGCGCGCTTCGCCCAGCGCCTGCGTTACGTCAGCGGAGACTTCAGCGACGAGCAGACCTACGAGCGCGTGGCCACCGTCCTCGGCGACGCCCGCAATCCCGCCTTCTACCTGGAGATCCCCCCGGCCCTGTTCGCCACGGTGACCTCTGGCCTGGCGAAGGCCAAGCTGCTCGTCGACGGGCGGCGGGTGGTGGTGGAGAAGCCCTTCGGCCACGACCTGGAGTCGGCCCGCGCGCTGGCCGGCGACCTGCACCAGTTCCTCGATGAGTCCCAGCTCTACCGGATCGATCACTTCCTGGGCAAGATGGGCCTGGAGGAGATCCTCTACCTGCGCTTCGCCAACACGATGCTCGAGCCGGTGTGGAACCGCAACTACCTGGCCTGCGTGCAGATTACGATGGCCGAGAAGTTCGGCGTCGAGGACCGCGGCCACTTCTACGATCCGGTCGGGGCGCTGCGCGACGTCGTGGTCAACCATCTGATGCAGATGCTGGCGGCGGCGGCGATGGAGCCCCCCGCCGGCGGCGATCCCGAGACGCTCAAGGACTCCAAGTTCGCCGTCTTCAGGGCGATGGCCGACGCCGATCCGGACCGCTACGTGCGCGGACAGTATGAGGGCTATCGCGATATCCCCGGCGTGGCGCCGAATTCGGACACCGAGACCTACGCCGCGCTGCGGATCGAAGTCGACAACTGGCGCTGGGCCGGGGTGCCGTTCTTCATCCGCACCGGCAAGCAGCTGGCGGTCAGCCAGACCGAGCTGCGACTGGTCTTCAAGCACCCGCCGGCGCTGCAGTTCATCTCGCTGCACCATCGCCGGCCCCAGCCGAGCCAGATCGTGTTCAAAATCGACCCGACGACCGGAATCAGGATGATCCTGGACGCGCACCGAGCCGACCAGGAGGGCCCAAGCGAGATCGAGCTCGACATGGAGTTCGCCCAGGAGGGCGGCGAGGACGCGACCCCCTACGAGGTGCTCCTGCACGCCGCGCTGGTCGGCGACAGCACCCACTTCACCCGTCAGGACATGGTCGAGGCCACCTGGCGAGTGGTCGGGCCGCTGCTCGATTCGCCCCCGCCCGTGCACCCCTACGCCAAGGGCTCCTGGGGTCCGCCGGAGTCCGAGCGGCTGGTATTGGGGTTCGGGGGGTGGCACGGGCCGTGGGTGCCCGCGTCCTAGCGACCGCCGGTGTGAGCCGCGATGGGCAGGGTAGGCGCCCTCGGGGGCGTATCTCAAACCAAACGCTAAGAGGAGCGCAAGCATGAGATTGAGTCTTGGGAGCATCGTCTGGCTGATCGTCGGCGTATTGGTCGCCTCAACCCACCATTACTTGAACAACGTGGGCACGCTCAAGCCGATCATCTCGGCGCTGCTGGCGATCCTGCTCTGGCCGCTACTGCTGCTGGGGATCAACCTGCACGTCAAGTAGGGGGACGGTCAGCCGTCCCCTTCGCGCGCCGCCGGCGGTAGAGCTCCTGGTTGCAGCAGGACTACGCGCTGGCCATCCTGGCCGGCTGATGCGCGGCGGCGGCGGCCGCCGCCTCGCCGAGCAGCGCGGCGCCCAGCAGCGCATCCAGCTCGGCATGCAGCGACGCGCTGCGCGAAACGCGGAAGTCGGGGCCCAGCTTCAGCCGGCGGTGACCAATCGAGGTGCTGAGCTCGATCACCACGTCCGATTCGCCGGGAAATCCCGACAGCAGCTCCCGCAGCTCAGCGAGCACGGTGGCCGGCAGGGCGCGCGCGTCCAGACGCAGGCGCAGCGCGCTGGGCGCCACCACCTGCTGGGAGGCCTGCAGCTGCGCCTTGAGGATCTCCTCCTGGCTGGGCTCAAAGCGCTCCACCAGTTGCGCCACGATGCACGTCTTGGCGCTGTCCTTGTGGTCCACCTTGCCACGGACGAGCACGATCGAGTCGACGGCGAGCGCGTCCTCGTTGGCCGCCAGCGCCTTGTCGAACACGATGATCTCGACCGAGGCCTCAAGGTCGTCCAGCGTGGCGAACATCATCCAGTCGCCCTTCTTGGTGCGGATCCGCTTGGACTGCGTGATCATCCCCCCCACCGTGACCCAGTCGCCGTCACGGCGCGCCGCCAGCTCGGCCAGCGTGCAATCGGCCTTGGCCCGCAGCGCGACGCCGATCTCCTTGAGCGGATGGGCGGAGATGAACAGGCCGATCGACTCCTTCTCGGCAGCCAGCAGCTCGGCGCGCTCGAACTCCTCCTGCGGAATCGGCGCATGGCTGGGCGAAGCGAACGCCGCAGCCGCGGTGGTCTGATCCGAGCCATCCTCACCGCCGCCGAGATCGAACCCGAGGTCGAAGATCGACCCCTGGCCGACCAGCGCGTCCTGCTGGGCCTTCTGGCCTGCCCCCTGCGCCTGCTCGAGCACCGCCAGCATGCCCTTGCGCGAGGCGCCCGTAGAGCCGAACGCGCCGCACTTGATCAGCGCGTCGATCGCCTTCTTGTTGACGGAGCGGTTGTCAACGCGTTCGCAGAACTCCCACAGGTTCATGAACGGGCCCTTCTCCTCGCGGGCGCGCTTGATCGCCTCTACCGCCTGGTAGCCGACGCCCTTGACCGCGTCAAGCCCGAAGCGGATGTTTCGCTCGACGACGACGAACTCGTGGTCTGAGAGGTTGACGTCGGGCGGCAGGATCGCGATTCCCATCTGCTCGGCCTGCGCGACGAAGAACGGCACCTTGTCCTTTGTATCCATCACCGAGGAGATCAGCGCGGCCATGTACTCGGCCGGGTAGTTGGCCTTCAGCCACGCCGTCCGGTAGGCGATCAGCGCGTAACACGCAGCGTGACTCTTGTTGAACGAATAATCAGCCGATCGCTCGTTGGTCGCCCACAACAGCTCGATCACCGACTCGTTGGTGCCCGACGCGCGGCAGCCGGCGACGAACTCGGGCTTGAGCTTGGCCATCGCCTCGCGGTTCTTCTTGCCGATCGCCTTGCGCAGGTCATCGGCCTTGGCGCCACTGAAGCCGGCCAGCTCCTTGGCGATCTGCATCGCCTGCTCCTGGTAGAGGATCACGCCCTTGGTCGGCTCCAGGATCGAGCGCAGCCGTTCGTCGGGATAGGAGATCGAATCCGGATCGCGCTTGCCGCGGGCGTAGGTCGGAATCTGGTCCATCGCGCCGGGGCGGTACAGCGCGACGAGCGCTACGAGGTCGTCGAACTCGGTCGGGCGGACCTTCTTGAGCGCCTCACGCATCCCCTCGGACTCAAACTGGAACACCCCGATCGAATCGCCACGGGAGAGCATCTCGTAGGTGGGCTCGTGGTCGAGTGGCAGCGTGCTCATATCGGGCCGCTCGCCGGCCGAGCGCGCCACGATGTCCAGCGCGTCCTCGATCACGTCGAGGTTGCGCAGCCCGAGGAAGTCCATCTTGAGCAGACCGATCTGCTCGATCGGCTTCATCGTAAACTGGGTCACGGTACGGAACACCTTCTCCCCGCTCTCGTCCGTACCGGCATCGGCGATCTGCAGCGGCACGATGTCGGTCAGCGGCCGGTCGGCGATCACCACCGCGGCGGCGTGGATCGAAGAGTTGCGCACGATCCCCTCCAGGCCCTGGGCGACGTCGATGATCTGCCGAGCCGTCGGGTCGCGGTCGACCTCCCCGCGCAGCGGCTGCCCGAGCTTGAGGCAGTCCTCGAAGCTCGGCGGGCGGCCCATGATCGGATCAGGGATCAGCTTCGCCAGGCGATCTCCGGCGCCGTAGTCAAGGCCCAGCACCCGGGCGGCGTCACGGGTCGCCGCGCGCGGGAACATCTTGCCGAAGGTGACGATCTGCGCCACCGACTCTTTGCCGTACTTCTCGGTCACGTAGCGGATCATCCGGTCGCGCCCGCGGACCGAGAAGTCGATGTCGATATCCGGCATCGAGACGCGCTCGGGATTGAGGAAGCGCTCGAACAGCAGGTCGTAGCGCAGCGGATCAACGTCGGTGATCTGCAGGCAGTAGGCGACGATCGATCCGGCCGCCGACCCGCGCCCCGGTCCGACCGCAATGCCCGCGTCCTTGGCGTACTTGACGAAGTCCCAGACGATCAGGAAGTAGGCGTTGAAGCCCATGCGGTCGATCACGTCTAATTCGAAGTGCGCCCGCTCGATCGCCGCCGTCGGGGGAGGGTCGCCGTAGCGGCGGCGCAGCCCCAGGTCGACCAACGAGCGCAGGTACTGCGCCTCGCCGGCCCCATCCGGCGTGCTGTAGCGCGGGATCAGCTGCCGGCCGAGCTCCAGCTCGACATCACAACGCTGGGCGATCTCCAGCGTGCTGGCCAGCGCCTCGGGCCACTCCGAGAATGACTGGGCCATCTCCTCGCTCGAGCGCAGGTAGAACTCGTTGTTGTCGAAGCTGATCTTCGGCTGGCTGAGCGTCGACTTGGTCTGCACGCACAGCAGCGCAGCGTGATGGTGGTAGTCCTCGCGGCGCAGGTAGTGCACGTCGCCCGTGCCCACCAGCGGCCGGCCGAGGTCACGGGCGATCCTGACGATGCCCTCATTGGCCTTGTCCTGGGCCGCAAGCCCGTTCTTCTGCACCTCGAAGTACACGTTGTCCTCACCGAAGACCCCGATCAGCTCCTCGGCGTGGGCCCGCGCCTCGGTCACGCGGTCCTCCAGCAGGTGCTGACAGAAGCGCGACTGCAGACATCCGGTCAGCGCGATGATCCCCTCGCCATGCGCCGCAACCTGCCCAAGATCGACGGACGGTTTGCCGCGCTGGTAGCCGTCCAAGAAGCCCATCGAGGACAGCTTGACCAGGTTGCGGTAGCCGGCCGGCGTCTCGGCGAGCAGCGTCAGGTGGAAGCGCTCCAGGCGCCCCGGGGCGCGGCGGGCGTGATCGCCGACGATGTACAACTCGCAGCCGATGATCGGCTTGATCCCGTGCTTGCGAGATGCGGTGAACAGCTCGACCGTGCCGTTCATCACCCCATGGTCGGTGAGCGCCAGCGCCGGCTGGTCAAACGACGCCGCCCTCGCCGCGAGCGCATCGATCTTGCAGGCCCCATCGAGCAGCGAATACTCGGAATGGACGTGGAGGTGGACGCAGGACGAACTCATGAACGGGTCCTTTCGAGGATAGGCATCCGAGCGGACGCCGTGGGTCTCCGGAGGGCCCGGATGACGGTTTCAGCCGCTCTGTGCGCGCTTGAGCCAGTCACGCAGCAGGCCGAGCGGGCGCTCGTCCCCGCTGACCTCCAGCCCCTGCGGATCATGGCCTGACAGCACGTCCAACAGCAGCTCGGCCGGACAGGCGATCGTGGTGTCGGCGCGATCCGCCGGCCACGCCTGGCTGACCGCGGGTGGGAGCCCGTCGCGCACATGCAGCAGGCTGCTGCTGCGGCCGTGCTGCTCATGCGCGATCGAGAAACGCTCGCCGGCGGTCCACTGCGGGGCGATCATCAGCGCCGCGACTTCCAGCGCCAGCGCAGGCTCCAGTCGCACCCCCGCCCGCTGCAGGTCGCTCAGCGCCAGCGGCGCCTGCACCAGCGCCCGCAGCGCCGAGAGCGCGTCGCGCCGGCCCCGCACGCGGGCGACCCCGATCCCGAGGCGGGCTCTGATCCGGCCCGCCACCAGCAGCCGCGCCAGCCGCGCCGCGTCGCCCACGGCTCGGAAATCGGTCACGCTGGCCGGGCGTTGAGCGTCCGCGAACCTGATCTCAGGCGGCCCGCCGAAGACGGTCACCTGCACGCAGCGATGCTCTCCGAGGACCAGGTCGTAGGCCACGGGCCGTGGATAGGCGGCGCGCTGGGCGGGCAACAGATCCAAGAGCAGACGGCCCCCGAGGGCGGCGTCGCGTCGCACCAGCGACCTGAACACGGGCTCCAGCCAGACACGGCCGGACGCGACCGGCTCGGCAGGTTCAGC
>CALAQT010000380.1 GCA_937888775.1 uncultured Actinomycetes bacterium
TGTGCGGGGGGCGGGCCGAACCCCAGAGGCGAAGGCCCGTCCCTACCGCGACCGTTGGTGACCCGCGAGGGCGCAGCGAAGCGTTGACAGGGGTCGTGCGGGCTGGGCTCGCTATTGAGCCGCGAAATCAAAATGAAGTTCGGGGTGCCGACGTCCTCTCCTAAGCGGAAGGCAACATCTTTGGCGGCGTTATCGCGAGTCGCTGGGGAACCCCGCGCGGTCGAAGAACCCGGGCACGCACGAAAGTCTCCATGCACGGGAACCGGGAGATCCCACGGTCGCCCGTGGGCGTTCGATGATGCCCCGTCCGGGATGGTTCGCGGGGTGGCAGATCGGCGTCTGGCGGGCCGCGGGGGGAACGCTGTGTCGGTAATCCCTCGATGAACGAGCGTGGGAAGTCGGACGGGCCCGTAGTACCGGAGAAGCTGCCGAACAACGCTGCTTTGGCGGCCGCGGAGGCGGTGGAGGGAAGGGGCCTGCCTGAGGGGAACACGGCCAGGGAAACACGTCCCGGACGCAGAGCCGGTCAGGGCGTGTCACGCGACCTGGACGGTGTGCGCCAGTTGGCGCGCAGGGATAGGGATGTGCGGTTCACCGCGCTTCTGCATCACGTCACCGTCGACCGTCTCCGAGAGTCGTATCGGGCGCTTCGCCCGGACGCGGCTCCCGGGGTGGACGGGGTGACGTGGCGGGAATACGGGCAGGATCTCGAGGACAACCTTCGGGATCTGCACTCCCGGGTTCACAGAGGCGCTTACCGGGCGAGGCCGACTCGCAGGGTGTTCATACCAAAACCGGACGGGCGGCTTCGACCGCTCGGGGTCGCCGCGCTGGAAGACAAGATCCTCCAGCGGGCGGTGGTCGAGGTGCTGAACGCCGTCTACGAGCAGGACTTCGCTGGTTTCTCCTACGGGTTTCGACCCGGACGCTCGCCGCATGATGCGCTTGACGCGCTCGTGGTCGGGATCGAACGCAGGAGGGTGAACTACGTGCTCGACGCGGACATCCGCGACTTCTTCACCCGGCTTGACCAGTCGTGGCTGGAGAGGTTCCTCGAGCACCGGATCGCGGACAGAAGGGTCCTGCGGCTGATCCAGAAATGGCTCAGGGCAGGAGTCATCCAGGACGGGGAGTGGTCTGAGACCGAGGAGGGGACTGCGCAAGGGGCGTCAGTTTCGCCGCTGCTTGCCAACGTCTACCTCCATTACGTCTTTGACTTGTGGGCCGACCAGTGGCGACGGCGGCATGCGCGCGGGAATGTGATTTGCGTGCGTTTCGCCGACGACTACGTGGCCGGTTTCGAGCATCGTGAGGACGCCGAGCGGTTCCTCGCTGACCTTCGCGAGCGGTTCGCGAAGTTCAATCTGGAGCTGGCGGCCGAGAAAACGCGGCTGATCGAGTTCGGGCGGTTCGCCGCCCGAAATCGAGCCAGGCGCGGTGATCGCAAGCCCGAGACGTTCGAGTTCTTGGGCTTCGTGCACATGTGCGCGAAGGATAAGCACGGACGGTTCAAGCTCAAGCGGGTCACGAGCAAGACGAAGATGCGTGCCAAGCTCAAATCGGTCAAGGCCGAGATGATGCGACGCCGCGACTACCCGATCCCCGACCAAGGACGCTGGCTCGCCCGCGTCCTGCACGGGCACTACAACTACTACGCGGTGCCCGACAACAGCGAGGCGCTGCACGGCTTCCGCCGACGGATCACCCGCCACTGGCGACGGGCGCTCTCGCGCCGCAGCCAGAAAGGTCGAGTGACCTGGCAGCAGATACACAACCTCGCGGACCGATGGCTACCCCAACCCCGCATCCAGCACCCATGGCCCAACGTGCGCTTTGACGCCAAGACCCGAAGGAGGAGCCCAGTGCGTTAGACGCGCACGCTGGGATCTGCGCGGGGGGCCGTCGGCAACGGCGGTCCCTACCGCGACCTCGACCCGGACCGATCGAGGTGAGCGCCTATGTCGATGGTCACCGGGCGCGCTTCGGGGTCGAGCCGATCTGTGAGACCCTGGACGTGTCGGCGTCTGCCTACTATCAGCGCAAGACCGGCGAGCGGTCAGACCGCGTCGTGGAGGATGAGCGGCTGCTGGCGGTGATCTGCCAGACGCACAAGGACAACTACGAGGCCTACGGGTATCGGCGGATGTGGAAGGCGCTCACCCGCGCTGGCGAGCAGGCTGCTCGCTGTCAGGTGCAGCGGTTGATGGCCGCTGAGGGGATCCAGGGCGCCAAGCGCCGCGGGAAGCCGTGGAAGACCACCAAGACCGATCCGCGGGCGCTGCGAAGCCCCGATCTCGTGCAGCGGGACTTCTCGGCTGAGCGCCCCAACGCCTTGTGGGTCTGCGATTTCACGTATCTGCGCTGCTGGGAAGGCGTTTTGTACTTCAGCTTCGTGATTGATGTGTTCAGCCGGATGATCGTCGGCTGGCAGCTGGCCGCCAACATGCGTGACACGCTCGTCCTAGACGCGCTGCGGATGGCGCTCGGGCTGCGCGAGCACGGCGCCGACGTCGCGCTGGTGCATCACTCTGATGCCGGATCGCAGTACACCAGCGACGACTACACCCAGACGCTGACCGATCACCTCGTGCTCGCCTCGATCGGCACCGTCGGCGATGCGTATGACAACGCTCTCGCCGAATCATTCGTCGACTCCTACAAAACCGGCTCTCCTCTCCGTTTGGGGGTGACTCGCGCGACGCTACCGCCGCGAATCTCCTGCTAACCGGCGGTTTCTGAAGCGCAGCTGCAGCGTTGAAAG
>CALAQT010000381.1 GCA_937888775.1 uncultured Actinomycetes bacterium
CTCACTGTCAAACCGGCCCCCGCGCCCGCCCGCCGCCCTTACTCACCGAATTAGGTCAGAGAACCGCGGTGACTGTCCTAGTCGGCTTCGGCAACGTCGATGTCTACGTACCCGAGCACGTCAACGTCACCGTCAGTGGTCTAGCCCTGTTTGGTCATCGCCGCGAGTGGGGCGAGGACATCGAACGAGTGCACTCACCGGAGATCTCGGTTCGTGCAATATCTCTCTTCGGCACCGTCGACGTGTGGCGAGTGCCAGCGGACATGCCCGGCGACTATGGCGGGGTCGTTCGTCAGCTACAGGCTCGCCAACGAGAGCTTCCGCCATAAGCCCTTCTGAGCTGAGGATGATTCACGAACTGGCCAGCCTGACCGACCCAGTCGTGATCCGACAGTGCCCCCGGCGCTGCACGTGGCCAAACGATCCGCTTCTCCTTCGGGCTAAACGCAGCAGTCAGGACCGGCGGTCCGAGATGGCTGCTTTCACGAACGACGGGCATCGTCGCCCGCCTCAGTGGTGCGGTGGGCCGCTTCTCCTTTGGCCGACTCGAGCTGCAGAGCAGCAGCCAGGCCACCGCACCCCCGTCGGCGACAGAGCAGAACTGTTGTGTGGGCTTCGTGGCGTGTCTGCCTTCGTTCCGGACCGGCCGTGTCGGGCGACCCGATCGGGGCTGTCGAGAGTGCTGCAAGTAGCCCAAGGCGGAACAGTTGAGCGTGACGACAATTCGTGCCGAAATTCCTCAACGCGCGAGACCTGGAGCGGATTGGAGATGAGCGGCGCTGCGCTCTTGACCGTCCGCCGCCGTGCCTGGAGAATCGGCGCATGGACGTGTTGCCCTGGCGGATCTCCGGCAGTTACCTTGAGGCGTGCAACTGCGAGGCGATCTGCCCGTGCCGGCGGATCGGCGGGAGGCAAGGTGGTCGGTCAACGTACGGAGAGTGTCTCGGCGCGCTCTCGTGGATCGTCGAGGAGGGACGGGCGGGCGACGTGGACCTGGCCGAGATGAGGGCAGTGCTGGCGAGCCGCTACCACGACGACGAGCCCGGGTCCCCTGGACATGCGTTCTGTTCGTGGACGCTCGGGGCGACGCGCACCAGCGCCAAGCGATGGCCGACATCTTCACCGGTCGCCTCGGCGGGACCCCGCGGAAGCAGTTCCCGTGGGTATTCAAGGCCGCGGACCTGCTGGGCGTGGAGGCGCTCGAGATCGAGATCGACCACACCCCGGGACGGGGCTGGTTCAGGGCGGGCGGCAACGTCGAGGTTTGCGTGCGCGAGCCGGTGCCCGACCAGGAGCCGGTGTCCTGCGTGATTCCGGGCCACGACCGCCAGGGGCGCGAGCTGTTCAGCGACTCGATCGACGTCGATGCCGGCCCGTTGGTGTTCTCGGTCCAGGGACGGTGCGCCTACGAGTCGACATTCGAGTATTCCTCCGACGAGCGATAGGGAGGAACGGGGGGCTGATCATTTGCGGGCCGTCCCCGGTTGTCGTCGCGCGTCCGTCGCGGCCGGCGCTAGATCGCCCGTGCGTACGAAAAGCTGTGACGGCGGCCCGCTGCTGTTGACGGGCCATGCCCGCCTGGAAGAGAATCTGACTACACCCCCCGTTTGCCCGTAGGAGGCGACATGTCCTGGAAGCTTGAAGGGTCCTATTTCGAGACGTGCTCGTGCGACGTGGTATGTCCTTGCACGGCGTCGTTGGCGCTTGGCGCCACGCATGAACGTTGCATGGTCACGCTGGTCTTCAACGTCAAGGATGGGGAGGTGGAGGGGACCGACGTGAGCGGCCTCACGGTCGCGGCTGTCGCGGACACGCCAAAGGTGATGAGTGAGGGCAACTGGCGCCTTGGTGTCTTTATTGATGCAGCGGCGTCGGACGAGCAGGCGGAGAAGCTCGGCGGGGTGTTCTCCGGGGCGCTGGGCGGCCCGATGGAGGCGCTCGGGCCGCTGGTGGGAGAGAACCTCGGAGTGGAGCGCGCGCCGATCGAGGTGCGTGAGAACGGCCTACGTCATTCGATCCGCATTGGCGACACCGTCGACTTCGAGATCGAGGACGTCGTGCCGTTCGGGGTGCAGACGGGCGAGCCGGCGAGGCTCACCGGCATCTTCCATCCAGCCGGCTCTGAGCTGACGGTGGCGCGCGCGACGCGCTCGAAGATCGATGCGTTTGGGATCCAGTACGAGGGGAACGCGGCTTTCTCCACGTCGCGGTTCTCGTGGGCGGCGTGAGCGCGGCGGTGTCGACCGCGGTCGCTGACGGCCGCCCGGGTCGAGGCGAGCTCGCCGCAGCGTTCGCCGCCGCTCGGGCGCGGCTGGGGCTTGTCGTGCTGTTGTTCGCGTTGGCCGCCGTTGCATGGTGGTCGACGGCCGATCGGATGGCCGGGATGGACGCCGGGCCGGGCACCGACCTCGGTGCGCTCGGCTGGTTCTTGGGCGTCTGGGTGGTGATGATGTCGGCGATGATGTTCCCGTCGCTCGCGCCGACAGTCGCGCTCTACGCAAGGATGACGCGCCAGCGTGGGCCGAGCCGCCCGCTGCTTTTCACGAGCGGCTATCTGCTCGTGTGGGGCACGGCGGGCCTAGGTGCCTACGGCCTGTTCGAGCTCGGAAGGAGCCTGTTCGGCGGCGATCTCGCCTGGCACGCTGGCGGGCGTTGGTTCGCGGCAGCCGTGCTGGCCGTCGCTGCGCTCTACGAGCTGACGCCCCTGAAGGACGTCTGTCTGGCGAAGTGCCGAAGTCCTCTGGGGTTCTTGCTCGGAACGTGGCGCGACGGGCGGTTTGGCGCTCTGGAGATGGGCTCAAGGCATGCCGGCTGGTGCTTGGGCTGCTGCTGGGCACTGATGGCCGCGCTGTTCGCCCTCGGGGTCATGAGTCTCACGTGGATGGCGTTCGTGGCGGCACTGATCGCCCTCGAGAAGACCGTTCCGTGGCGCCGTGCGGTGACCCGGGGCACGGCGGGCGTCCTGCTAGTACTCGCGATCGCGGTCGTCGCTGTGCCACACGACGTCCCCGGACTCGTCGTCCCGAGCAGCTCCCACAGCGCCATGCACACCATGAACGCAATGCCCTAGCGCTCCCCAGCCACGAGATCGGCACCGGGCGACGAAGCCCGAGTGCTCACGCGGGTCACCGGTCCGAACCAGAGCACTCCTCCAGTAGGAAGCAGGCACCACAAGGTCTCGTTCCGAGCCTCAGCAGAGTGCCGCTCCGGAACGAACTCGAAAGTGCGATCTCTGATGCGTCCGCTTCCCGTTTGATCGAGGAGGGGGACTCTGGGTTAGCGCGCTGGGAGCGCCGTTGCACATTCGCGGCGTAGCGGGCTGGCGCTTATCTTCTCGCGATGCGCAGCGGCGTTAGCGCGGCCATCGACCGACGACTCGAGGAAGCGATCGTGGCATGGCTACGCCGCGAGTGGCCGGCCCTGCGACTGGTTCCGTCGCGGTGGATCCGGCCCGCGACCAGGCCAACAGCCGTGCGGCTGCGGCGTTCGCTGTCGCGGATCACGCTCGCTCTCGCCGCACCGACCGGCATCGTCCTCGCGCTGCTAACTCTCGCGCCCTAGCGATCGCGCGGCCAGCCAGCCGACGGCTGCACCGGCAACACCACTGGCGAAGCCATGGTGGCTGCCGGACGCGCCAGGTTGGCGTTGAGCTCCGTCGCTCGAAGAGAAGCCCCGCGGAGTGCACTGCAACGATCGAGTTCCGGCAGTCTCGAAGACGCTGCCTCCTTTGAGGAGGTCCGGCAGGACTTGCGAGCTATCGCTCGCTTCTGGTTTCACGAAGATCGGGCCATCTCCGCGCGGGCTATCCGACGGGTCAGCACTTCCGCTACGAGCGCAAGGGAGTCACGAGATCATCCCGATCGACGTGATCCCCGTTGGTGCGAAGCAGGCACGATGAGCAAAGTACGGTCAGCCGCTGCACCGTACCCGTGGCACGACAAGAGCAGGACTCATCCCCGCCGGCGGTCGAGGCCCCCAATTCGCCAAACTCGAGACTCTCGCCTCGGCGCTCGACACCCGAGGCGGGATCGACCCGTTCGACCCGACCAAGAGGTCGGACCGACGATTGGACCGTCGCCGGAGGAATAGTGCGGCACCGAGTGCCGGGCCGGTGCAAGCGATGGCGCGACACGATGGCGATTCAGTCTTCCGGAAGAGCAGCACGCCGACGAGCCCGGGGCGCCGGTGCGATGACGTGAACGAGCTCGGCGGCAGCGGCCGTCGCTAGTCGAGGTACTTGTAGGCGATCAGGGTCAGAAACTCGATCAGCTCCTCAGACAGCGC
>CALAQT010000382.1 GCA_937888775.1 uncultured Actinomycetes bacterium
CGATCATCCCGTACAGGCACACGACCCCGAAGATCCCCAGCACGCCGAGCTCCTCGCCGATCACCGCCAGGATGAAGTCGGTCTGGGCCTCGGGCAGATAGAAGATCTTCTGCACCGACTTGCCCAGCCCGACGCCGAGCAGCCCGCCGGAGCCGAGCGCGATCTGCCCCTGGACGGCCTGGTATCCGGCCGAGCGCCCCACCGACCACGGGTGCAGGAACGAGGTCAGGCGAGCGGCCTGGTAGGGCTGGGCGAGCGCCAGCAGCATCACCGCCCCCACTCCCAACGCGGCCAGGACCGCCATGTAGCGCATCGGCATCCCCGCGGCGATCAGCAGCGACGTCATCGTGAACGCCACCACCAGCGCGGTCCCCAGGTCGGGCTCGACGACGATCAGCAGGATCGCCGGGGCCGCGACCAGCGCGATCGGCGTGATCGCCCGACGGAAGCTGCGCAGCCGCTTGGGGTGATCGGCCAGATAGCGCGCCACGTAGAGCACCAGCGAGATCTTCATCAGCTCGGAGGGCTGGAACTGGATCGGACCCGCGGCAAACCAGCGCCGCGCCCCGTTGACCACCACGCCAAAGCCGGGCAGCAGCACCAGCACCAGCAGGCCGAAGGAGCCCAACAGCATCAGCCGGCACAAGCGCTGGTCCAGCAGCGCCATCCCGCGGCGCTCGAGCACGTGCATGGCGACGAGCCCGATCGCCCCAAAGATCAGGTACCGGAAGAACTCGCCCGTGCCGCTGCCGCCACCGTTGAGCACGCCCAGCGGCGAGGAGGCGCTGTAGACCATCACGGCGCCGAACGCCAGCAGGCACAGGGTCGCGGTCATCAGGATCTGGTGCTCAAGCGGAGGGGCGACGCGCCGGCCGGCGGCCCGGCGACGGACCCCGGTCGGCGCGGAGGTTGACTTCTTGGGCGGCTGGCGGGAGCTGGGGGCGGCGGCGGCGCGGGCCATCACAGCCCCTTGACCAGAGCGCGGAAGTGCTCGCCGCGCGCCTCAAAGTCGGGGTACTGGTCATAGCTGGCGCACGCGGGCGACAGCAGCACAGTTTCCCCGGCCCGGGCGGCGGCAGCGGCGGCGCTGACCGCGCGCTCCAGGTCACCGACCTGATGCAACGCCACCCCGGTGCACGCCAGCGCGCCGGCCAACTCCGCCGCCGCCTCGCCGATCAGGTATACGGCCGCGCAGCGCTGCGCTACGACCGCGGCCAGCGGCGAGAAGTTCTGCTGCTTGCCGCGCCCGCCGGCGATCAGGTGCACTGCGCCCGGATAGCTGAGCAGCGCCACCTGGGTGCTGGCGACGTTGGTGGCCTTGGAGTCGTTGACGTAGGCGACGCCGCCGGCGACGGTGATCAGCTCCAGCCGGTGCGCGACCCCGGCGAAGGTGCGAAGGCCCTGGGCGACCGCGTCAGGGTCAATCCCGCGCGCCAGGCACACGGCGGCGGCGGCCATCGCGTTGAGGCGGTTGTGGACGCCGGGCAGCGAGACCTGCTCGTCGCGCAGCAGCGGCCGATCGTCCCACCACAGCGCCCCGGCGCGGTCTGAGAGCTCGGCTTCCGGGCCGGATCCGAACAGGACCCGGCGCGCGCAGCCGCCGAGGTCCTCCACCTCCAGCCCCTCGGGCGCGACGGCGATGTCGTCGTTGCCCTGATTGGCGAAGATGCGCAGCTTGGCGGCGACGTAGTCCGCGTAGCCGGCGTGGCGGTCAAGATGGTCAGGGGCGAGGTTGAGCAGCACCGCGGCCTCGGGCGCGAACGCCTCGGTGTCCTCCAGCTGAAACGAGGACGCCTCGCAGACCACGGTCACCGCGGGATCCAGCGCGCCGGCCAGTGATGACGCCGCCGTGCCGACGTTGCCGACCACGGCGACCGGCAGCGCGGCCTGACGGTGGATGTGGCCGATCCACTCGGTGGTGGTCGTCTTGCCGTTGGTCCCGGTCACCGCGACGAACTCGTTCTCCACCAGGCGCCAGGCCAGCTCCAGCTCGCCGATCACCGGCACGCCACGGGCTCGCGCCGCCACCACGAGGGGCACGTTCTGGGGTACGCCGGGGCTCTTGATGAGCGTCCCGGCCCGGGCGGCAAGGGCCTCGCCTGACGCATCGAGCAGGACTTCGACGCCCGCCTGCGAAAGCCTTCCCGCCGCCGCCGCAAGCTGCGGGTCATCCGCCGCGCCCGCATCGCATCCGATCACCTCCTCCCCGCGGGCGCGCAGCGCCAGCGCCGCGGCCACGCCCGAGCGGGCCAGGCCGAGGACCACGTAGGGGCCGCCGGGGAGCGGTGGGCGGGGCTTCACCGGCCCGAGGGTACTCAGGAGATCGGAGGGCTCCGTACGCTGGGGCGAAGCAGCATCCGATCCGGCTGAGCGACGGGGCGAGGCAGCATCCAATCCTGCTGAGCGTGCTCAGGCTGGGTGCGCGATGTCGGCTCGGGCGCCGACCACGCGAGCTCCGCAGGATCGGATGCTGCTTCGCCCTGGCGGCCCGGTTGTTCGTTACCTGGCGAGCGTCGCCGCTGCACGCAATCATGTGCTGATGACCAAGGTGCGAGAGGAAGCCCTGGTGGCGCCGATCGATGCGGCCGCCCGAGTACGGCTCGCCCGTGCCCTGGATGCCCCAGGTGTGGTCGCCGCTTCGCTGATCGGCTCCCAGGCATCCGGAAGCGCCGGCCCGCTGTCTGACGTGGATCTGGGCGTCTGGCTGCTTCCCGAGCTCACCGCGCCGGAGCGCCAGCGACGTTCGCTCGAGCTGCTGCGGGCTGCCTGCGAGGCGCTGGGCACCGACGAGGTCGACCTGGTCGTGCTCAACGACGCCTCGCCGCTGATGCGTCACCGCGCGATGCGCGACGGAATACTGCTGGTCGAGCGCGACCGCGCCGCCCGCGTCCGGCTCGAGGCCCGCGGATTGCTCGATTACCTTGACACCGCGCCCCTGCGGGCGACGCTCGCGGCCGGCGTGAAGCGCCGGATCGACGAGGGGCGCTTTGGTCGACGGTGAAACCCAGCTGGCGCGCCTACAGCCGCTGGAGCGACTGATCGATCAGCTCGAGCGGGTAGGAGCCGGCGGGGAGTCCGCCTATCTGGCCGACGAGGATCTCCGGATGATGAGCGAACGCAGGCTCGAGCTCGCGATCCAGATCTGCATCGACATCGGAGCTCACCTCGTCAGCGAGCTCTCTGCCCGTGCACCAGGCGACTACGCCGGCATCTTCACGTCGCTCGCCGATGCCGGCCACCTCGACCCTGAGCTGGCCAGCCGCCTCGCTGGCGCGGCGAGGCAGCGCAACCTGCTGATCCATCTCTACCTCGACATCGATGACAGCAGGGTCTTCGCCGCACTCGAGCGCCTCGATGACCTGCGCGCGTTCGCCGCCGTCGTCGAGCGGCTCGTCACAGAAAGCTAGCCGCGGATGCTGAGCTTGCGGACGGTGCAGGCGATCGCGCCGCACGCGCGCCTATGCCAACCTGCGTAACGCAACTGTGCATAACGCTATAGTGCGTAGCGCATCCTATATGCTTCTGCATAATGCCCCGCGCGCCCCTACCGTCCACGAACAATCCGTTTCGCTTTGGCGCGCTGGCGCTCGACGAGGACTTCGCCGATCGTAAGGCGGAGCTCGCCGAGCTCAAGGCGGACGCGCTGGCGGGGCAGGATGTCGTGCTGTTCGCGCCGCGGCGGTTCGGCAAATCCTCGCTCGTCTGGCGCGTATCGCAGGAGCTGCTGAAGAAGAAGGCGCTGGTGGCCTACGTCGATCTGATGACCACGCCCACCCTGGGTCGCCTGGCCGACAAGCTCGCGCAGTCGATCCACGAGGACGTCGCCTCGCCGCTGTTCCGAGCGCGGGAGCGCCTGCGGGTCTTTCAGGGGCTGCGGGTGACTCCGACGGTGACCGTCGATCCGATCGACGGATCGCTGAGCTTCAGCTTCAGCGCCGCGGCTGGGACAGCCGAGATCGCGGCGACAATCGAGCGGCTGCTCGAACTGCCCGGCCAGCTCGTCGGCGAGCGCGATCGACCGGTCGTGCTCGTCCTGGACGAGTTTCAGGAGGTGGTCGACATCGACGACGGTCTCCCCCGCCTGATGCGCTCGGTCTTCCAGCGCCAGCCGGAGGTCTCCCACATCTATCTGGGCAGCAAGCGACACACGCTCGAGCAGCTCTTCAACGACGAGAACGAGCCGTTCTGGCGCAGCGCCAAGCGGACCGAGCTCGGGGTGATCGATCCGGTCCTGTTCGCACCGTTCATCCTCGATCGGTTCGCGGGCACCGCCAAGGCCATCAACCAGGAGGCGCTCGACCTCGTGCTCTTCACCACCGCCGGACATCCCTACGCTACGCAGGAGCTGTGCTACTTCCTCTGGCAGCGCTGTGCCGCCAAGGCCACCGCCACACCCGAGGACGTGCAGGCGGCGCTGGCCGACGTGCTGCGCTCAGAAGACGCCCACTTCACGGTGATCTGGGAGCGCGCGGCCTCGCACCAGCGCGTGCTGCTACAGGCGCTGGCGGCCGAGGAGGGCCACCCCCTGTCAGGCGAGTACCGCCGGCGCCACGCCCTGCCGTCGGTGTCAAGCATCCAGCGGGCGCTGCAGAGCCTGGAGCGCTCCGAGCTGGTCGGCCGCGACGGCGGACGTGCCTGGATCGCCGAACCGTTCCTGGCGCCGTGGCTGCGCTGGAAGACGCGCTAAGCCCCAGGACATCCAGCGCTACGCCGCGGCCAAGCCCTCCCGCGAATCGCTTGACTGAGATCGGCTGGGCTTGCCGCTTTCAGGATCGCACGCACGGCGCGCGGCGTCAGCGTCCCTTGAATGGGTTCTGGACCCGGACTCCGGCATAGTCTTGGCCGTCGCTCAGGTCTTCTGAGAGCACGACGTCACATCCAAGCGTCCGCCCCGCTTCGAGGATCGCCGCGTCCCAGTAGGAGATACCGAATCGCTGACGCGTCGCCAGAGCCGCGAGCATTACCGCGGTCGTGAGCTCCTGGACCCGGAAGCGCAGGAATGATTCGACCAGCTTCGCGGCGTGCTCGTGAGTGAGTGGATCCGGACGGTTGGCGCGGGTGGCCTGAACGTAGAACTCTTGGAGAACCTGGACCGAGAGCGCCAAATCCCGGCCTGCGAGGATGTCGTTGGCGCGTTGGGCCTTGTCCTGTTCCCCTGGATCACGTGAGATTGCGTAGAGCAGGACGTTGGTATCAACGAAGCGCACGGTCGTGGATCTCGTCGCGGTCGAGGCGATCCCGGGCGCTGAAGCGATCGATCTCCCGCTGGACCTGATGCTGCTGGGCCTCGAGGCGGTCGAATTCGGCTTCCCGATCGGAGAGCGAGCGGAGGTACTCCGCGACGAGAGCGCTCACCGAGCTCCCACGCTCGGCGGCGCGGACTCTGGCCTCTCGATAGACGTCGTCGGGCACAGACAGAGTAATGTTCTTCACAGTATCACAGTATCACAGTAAATGTGCGAGCCTTGGGCCAACGCGCATCATGAGCGAGCGCCGGCTCGGGCTGGCGATCCTACCCGCGGATGCTGAGCTGGTACACGGTGAAGCCGATCGCGCCACAGGCGGCGGCGACGATCCAGAAGCGCAGGATGATCTTGGTCTCAGACCAGGCCTGCAGCTCGAAGTGGTGGTGGATCGGCGCCATCAGGAAGACCCGCTTGCGGAACACCTGAAACGAGAACACCTGGATCACCACCGACAGCACCTCGATCACGAAGATCCCGCCGATCAGGATCAGCAGCACCGCGGTGTTGGTCATGATCGCCAAGCCGGCGATCGCCCCGCCCAGCCCCAGCGATCCGGTGTCGCCCATGAAGATCGAGGCCGGGAAGCTGTTGAACCACAGAAACCCGATGCACGCCCCCACCAGGCAGGCGGCCAGCAGCGTCAGATCGCGCTCGTGCCCGCCGGAGGTGATGAAGGTGATCCCGATGTAGGCCAGCAGCGCGATCGCCGCGCAGCCGGCGGCCAGGCCATCCAGCCCGTCGGTGAAGTTGACCGCGGTGGTGGTCCCCGCCACGACCAGGTAGATGAACACGGGATACAGCGGCCCCAGATCGATGCTGACATCGACAAAGCGCAGATCGACCGTCGGCGCGATCGCCGCCTTCTGGGTCGCCACCCACCACAGCCCCAGCGAGATCGCGACGGTGACCACCAGTTTGGTCCGCGCGCGCAGCCCCAGCGAGCGACGCCTGACGATCTTGGTGTAGTCGTCGGCGAAGCCCAGCAGCGCGCAGGCCAGCGCGACCCCGAACACCCCCAGCGAGAGCCATGACCGCTCGGACAACAGCAGATAGGGGACCGCGATCGCGGCGAAGATGATGATCCCGCCCATCGTCGGCGTGCCCGCCTTGGTCTTATGACCCTGGGGTCCGTCCTCACGGATGTTCTGCCCGAACTCCCGGCGGCGCAGGAACTCGATGAACTTGGGGCTCAAGAACAGGCACATCAACAGCGACGCGGTCCCGGCGATCAGCACCCGCCCCGAGCTTGATCCCGTCATGCCCTGGCCCCCTCAAGCAGCGCACCGCAGACCAGCTCCAGGCCGACCCCGCGTGAGGCCTTGACCAGGACGACATCCCCGGGCGCGATCAGATCCGAGACCAGGGCGGCGGCCTGCCCCGCGTCGGCGACCGCGTGGCGCTCGCCGTCATAGCCGTCGGCCATCGCCGCCGCCAGCGGGCCGACCGTGACCAGCAGCTCGACGCCGGTCGCCGCGGCGTGAGCGCCGATCTCCACGTGGTATTCACGCTCGCCGGGGCCGAGCTCGAGCATGTCGCCCAGCACGGCGACGGTGCGCGCACCGTCTCGCAGAGAGGCGGTGGCGGCCAGATCGTCCAGGGCGGCGCGCATCGACATTGGGTTGGCGTTGTAGCAGTCGTCGATGATCGTCACGCCGCCGGGGAGCTCTGTCCGCTGGCCCCGGCCGGCCGAGAACGAGACCTCCACGCGGCCGCTGGGGGTCACGCCGACCGCCCGCGCGCCCGCCACGGCGGCCAGGAGGTTGGTCCGCAGGTGGGCCTGGGTGAACGGGACCTGAAGCTCGATCGGCTCGCCCTGGGCGTCGATCTGAACCGTGGTGGCGGTCTCGCCGGTCAGGCGCACATCGCCGCCGGGGCCAAAGCTGACGTTGGTGACGTCAGTCCGCCGGTGGGGATCCAGCAGCGGCTCGGCGACCGGGGTTATCGCCGTCCCCCCCGGTTTCAGGCCGCCGATCAGCTCTGCCTTGGCGGCGGCGACCGCCTCGACGGTGCCCAGCAGCTCCAGATGGACCGGCCCGACGCTGACGATCACCGCCACGTCGGGCTGGGCGATCGCCGCCAGTTCGGCGATCTGGCCCACGCCCCGCATCCCCATCTCCAGGACCAGCACCTCGATGCCCCAGGGGGCGGCCAGGATCTCCAGTGGCAATCCGATCTCGGTGTTGAAGTTGGCCCGGGAGGCGACCGTGCGGCGGTGCGGAGTTAGCAGCGCGCTAAGGAGATCCTTGGTGGAGGTCTTCCCCGTCGAGCCGGTGACGCCGATCACCTGGGCGCCGAGCTGTTGGCGCCAGGCGGTGGCGAGGGTTTGCAGGGCCTTCAGCGGATCGTCGGCCGCCAGCAGCACCCCGGACCGGGCGCACTGGGCCGCGTGCGCATGCTCGGGGGTGGTCAGGACCCCCCAGGCGCCGGCCGCCAGGGCCTGGGGCGCGAACCGGCCCCCGTCCGCGTGCTCGCCTGTGAGTCCGACGAACAGCGCGCCGGGGCCGGCGTCGCGCGAGTCGATCGTCACGCGCTCGGGCCCCGTCGCATACGGCGCGGGCGCGATCAGGCGTGCTCGGGCCGCCTCGGCGACCTGCTGGGGTGTCCAATGCTTCATCCGCTGAGGGCGCCGGCATCGACCGCCGCGTCACAGAGGATCGCAGGTGCGACGGTCACCACGTTGGCAGAATATGACCGAATGAGACGCCCGGGGTCTTTCCCACCCCGAACGGATTCAACCTTCAGGTCCGTGGTCTCGCCAACCACACCAGGACGGAGTTGAGGCGCTCGAAGGGCTGTTCGAGACTGGCCGGACGCCCGCCACGTTCGCCGTCAACTGGAAGCTCACCCGGCCTCACGTGCTCATTGCATCCTGCGGGCAGCAACACAAGAGCGCCCGGCGCGACGCTCGCGCCGGGCTCCGTCGGTGTGCTACCGGGCCGACGGCGCCCTGGCGGCACACCGCGCGCTCCTGCGCCGTCAGCTCAGAGTCGGTCTCGGTTGTCGGTCATCCCTGAAAGAGCGGCGAGCGAGGATTAAGAGCGCGCGCGCGACCGTATGAGGCGATCGACGCATTTACCTGACCGGACTCGGCTTGGAGCCGTGACAAGACGAGCCATCCACTCCAGTTCTGCGGCTCATCGCGCGTCGCCACGCGAGCGGCCGCCAACGCAGCCGGGAAATTGCGCTGCAACTCGAGCACCAGCGCGACCTGCAGCTGCGCCGAGGCGGCCCCGGGCTCGAGCCGGGCTGCCGAGCGCGCGTCCGCGAGTGCCGCAGAAGTGTTGCCGGCGGCGACCGCCGCCTGGCTCTGACGCACCGCGCTCACCGTCGCAAGCGGAATGCCGATCGCAGCCAGGCACGCGACCGACGTTACGACGAGCCCCGCACGTAGCCAGACCTGGCGAAGGATCGCGCCGGCCCCGGCGCGCCGCGGGCGGCCTCCATAGCGCCGCCGCGAACCCACACAGGGCATGACACCGGCGCGAGCACGGCAGCGGCGAGCAGCAGGAATGCGGCGGGCAGCACTGCCGAGCCAAACCCAATCGAAGCTCGCCGAGACCAAGAACGCAAGCAAACGCTGCCGCTCCCCCGGCAGCACGGGCTCGCGCCTCGTGCTCGGACCGCATCACCGCCCTCACGGCGGCGCCGAGAAGCAGCAGCAAGAAGCCGACCAGCAGGGCGAGCCTCACGGCTGCTCCGACCTCGGCAAAGGTCTCGACGTACAACGAATGCGCGTTGACGACATAGCTGTAGAACGGTGCGCGCGGCTCCCATAGGAGCTGGAAGGTGCCCGGACCCGCTCCTTGGAGCACGTGCCCGTGGGTCGATTGCACAGCGATCTTCCAGTACTCGTAACGGCCGTTGCCGCTGAGGGTGCTGAAGCGCGCGGTCAGATCGCTTTGCCCTACGCTGCTGCCGCGCTTGAAGTCAGACCAGGCATGCGAGAGCCGCGACGGCGCTCCCGCGGCCAGCGCCGCGACCAGCGCGACGACGATCCCCGCGGCGAGCAGCATCCTCGCCCGTCCGCGTGAGACCCGCAGGATGCGGGGCAGCGTCCCGTGACGCATGGCGAGCCCGATTCCCGCCTGCCCGAGCGCGGCCGCGGTGCAGACGAGAGCGATCGCGACCAGCAGCTGCCTGCCCTGGACGGCGGCGACGTGATCGGTCAAGCCATGCACGATCGCACTGCGATGCGCGACGCCCGCGATCAGGATCGCGCTGCCGGCCCCGGTGACGAGCATTGTGGCCAGCTTCGGGAGGCGATTCGGGGCAAGCGCCAGGAACGCCAGCAGCGCCACAGCGGCAGCGACCGCGCCCCCACGTGAGAACGTGAGGTGGCCGCACACCGCCAGCAGCGGAATCGCTGCGGCGGCAACGGCCTGGCCCAGCAACGTGCGAGCAGGTGTCGCGATCGACAGCAGGAGCGGAAGCCCGAGCGCCAACAGCGCCGCTAACCCGTTCCAGTAGTTGAGCGGCCAGCTAAGGCGCCCTTGTGCTCCACTGCCGAGGAACGTTGCCGTCACGTGGGCAGCGGGGAAAGCGTTCGGGTCCAGACGCGACGCCACTGCGAGCGTGGCAACGATGGCGACCGCCACGCCGATCGCATTCACGGTATGGCGCACCGCTCGCCCGCGGTCTCGGTGTATCGCGACCGCGAGCAGGAGCACTCCCAGGTAGGACGCCACGAGAGAGAGGTCCTGGAGGCTTCGCTCCGAGCTGATGGACCAGGTCGAGGCGAGCGCGGTCCAGGCGGTGAAGCCACCGAACAGCGCAAGCCCGCTCCATCCAGGCCGAGACAGTCGGCTGGATGGAAGCACCCCCCAAGCGGCGCCGACCAGCACGATCCACCACAGCACGAGACCGACCTGGCTGCTCATGACGGTGTCGTAGCCACCCCCATTCAAACCGAGGTACAGCACAAGTCCGCTGGCTAGTCCCCAGGTCGCAAGCGCTCCCGCGTCCACGCGCCGAAGCGCGCGTGGACGCGTGGCCGAGTAGGTCGCTACCGTCGATTCCATCGACCGTTCATACGCGAATACGGCGTGCCGGCTGACAGCTGTGGACCGCGGGTCGCTGTCGGCGCTCGTGTCATATCCTGGCTACTGTGCCGATCGCGGTTGTCACGAGTTCCGGGGAACTGATCGGCGCCGAGAGCGCACGCCACTCGAACGTGACAGCAATCCACTCGCTGAGCTGACTCGAGGTGCGAGTCCTCATGCTCGGAAAGGGCTGGTTTCCGTCAGAGTTCGGCGGCCAAGATCGCTACTACCGACAGCTGCTCGAGCAACTGCCCGAGGCGCGTGGGATCGTCGTCGGTCCGGCCGATGACGCGAGAGCCCGCGTGATCGCTGTTTCGAGCCAATCAGCTCCCCTGGCTGCTCGACTACTGGCGTTCGCTCGCGCGACCCGACGCGAAGCCGGCTGCGCCGATCTCATCGACACCCATTTCGCCCTATACACAATCCTACCTGCGCTTAGCGGCGCCCTGCGTCAAAAGCCTTTGATGGTGCATTTTCATGGCCCGTGGGCCGACGAGGACATCGCTGCTGGCGATGCCTCACGCCGGCGACATCCCGCGCTGCGGTACGTCGAGCGAGCCGTCTATTCCCGAGCACGGCTCGTCGTCACGCTCTCCGGCGCCTCCCGGCGCATGCTCATCGAGCGCTACGGCGTGAGTCCTTGGAACACGGCAGTGCTGGCGCCTGGCGTAGACCTCGAGCGATTCTCGGTAGGCGACCGCGCGGAAGCGCGGGCGCGCCTCGGGCTGGAACCCGACTCATTCGTTGTTTGCTGTGCTCGCCGGCTGACGCCTCAAGCGGGCCTGGATGTGTTGATCGAGGCATGGGCGCAGGTGCTAGAGGCCGATCCCCGCGCGCGACTCCTGATCGCTGGGGACGGGGAGTTGCGAGGTGCGCTCGAGCGTCAGATTCGGGAGCACTCGCAGGGCCACTCTGTCACGATGCTCGGGCGGGTCGCCGACGAGGACTTGGTGGCCCTGTACCGCGCGTCCGACGTCAACGTCGTGCCGTCACTCTCGTTCGGAGGATTCGGCTTGGTCGTGCTCGAGGCGGCCGCGTGCGGTACGCCGTCGATCGTGACCAGCGTCGGAGGCTTGCCCGAGGCTATCGCCGGCCTCGGACAGGACTTGGTCGTACCCGCCGCGAGCGCCGCCGCGCTCGGGGCGCGCCTGAGGAGCGCCAAGGAGGGTCGGCTCCCGGCGCGCAACGAGACCCGCGCCTGGGCCGAGACCCACGGCTGGGAGCAGGTGGCCGAAATGCATCGCCGCGTGTTCGAACGGGTTGTGTCCAGCCGCAGAGCTCCGAGCAAACTGCGCGTCGTCTACCTCGATCACGTCGCCCAGCTCTCCGGAGGAGAGCTTGCGCTCCTGCGCCTGCTGAACGCCCTCACCGATGTTGACGCTCACGTCATCTTGGCCGAGGAGGGCGACCTCGTGGCTCGCCTCCTGCAAGCTGGCATCTCGGTGGAGGTGCTGCCTATGCGCGGGCGAACTCGGCACCTGCGTAAGGACAGCGTGAGGCCCGGGCGCTTGCCGCTGCGGGCCGCGTTAGACACCATCAGCTATACGCTGAGGCTGGCTCGACACCTTCGCCGGCTGCGCCCGGACATCGTGCACACGAACTCCCTGAAGTCTGGGATCTACGGGTCGATCGCTGCACGCCTGGCAGGCTCGCCCGTGGTGTGGCATGTGCGCGATCGTATTGACACTGACTATCTTCCGCGATCGGCGGTCGTCTTGGTCCGCGCGCTAACACGCCACCTCGCGGACGTGGTGATCAGTAACTCCCGCGCGACGAGGCGAACGCTGAACCCGCGCGACCGATCGCTGGTTGTCCCTTCAGTGGTGGGGCTGCCGACTTCTGGCCCAGAGCCCTCCAAAAACGACGGTCCACTTGTCGTCGGCATAGTTGGCCGTCTGGCTCCCTGGAAGGGTCAGGATGTGTTCCTGCGTGCGTTCGCCCAAGCGTTCCCGCAAGGGAGACAACGTGCGGTGATCGTTGGGGCTGCGCTGTTTGGCGACGCCGAGATCGCGTACGGCGATAGCTTGCAGGAGCTCGCCGAGCAGCTGGGTGTCACCAGCCGTGTCGAGTTCCGCGGGCATCGCGAAGACGTCCTCCGAGAGCTACGCTCAATGGACGTCCTCGTTCATGCCTCAATCACGCCAGAGCCGTTCGGGCAGGTCGTGATCGAGGGCATGTCCGTCCAGCTACCGGTGGTAGCCTCGCGCGGCGGCGGCCCCGAGGAGATCATCACGGACGGGGTCGACGGGCTGCTCTACCCGCGCGGAGATGTCGCCGCGCTCGCGGAAATCCTGGTACGGCTAGAGGCCGAGCCGCAGCTACGCACGAAACTCGGACGCGCTGGGGCGCAGCGGGCCCGGGACTTCGCGCCTGCCGCGATCGCCGCGGAGATCATGCGTGCTTATGGGTTGGCAAGGCGAGGCATCTCGTAGCGTCGCGCCACGCACATCTGTTCTTCTCGGCACATCGGCTACGCGACCACCAGCGCCGACACGAACCCAGTCAGAAAGCATCCGGCGAGGACATCCATTGGCGTGTGTGCCTGCGCCACCACAAGAGAAAAGCAGCAAAGGAGCAGCCCGACGACGCTGGCCGCTGCCGTAGGACGTCTCGCCTGCTTGTTTGCGAGGAGAGTGACACATACGGCGAGGGCGCCGAGCACAGCTGCGTGGACGCTCGGCCAACTGACCGCAGCAGGCCTCGCCCCAATCGGGGATCTTGTTACGGGTGCCAGTGCCTTGACCGTCGCCGCCATTCCACCTGCGAGGATCATGGTCGTGGCGATCGCGGGAGTGCGTCGCTATCCCGGCGGGCCTGCGCGATCGTGCACGCGAGTAAGCCGCCGAGACCGGCCCCAAATGTGAGCAGGCCGTTGAAGCGAAACGCCAAGCGCCAGAGCGTCGAGTACCTCGGCGAGCCAACGGCCGTGAGCAGATCTGCGTCGATACGCGCTCCTGAACTCGAGCTGGCGACAAAGCCCCAAGGTGATGAATGACGTCGCGGAAGGCGCCGCAACAACCAGCATCGTGATTCGCTCACCAGAGCGCGATCGCTGCGCGCGCACCTTGGGAGTTTTGGAGAAGAGCTGACGGCCGGTTGGTCCCACTCGGGGACACGCGTCGCACAACATCATCGAGGTACCGGACGCCCTCCTCGGCGCTCGATCGCGGCTGCATAGGCGCTGATCGCCTGATGGCTGCTCCGAGCCCAGGTGAAGTGTCGTGCGCGCTCGCGGGCTCGTTGCCCGAGCGCGTCCCGCAGCTCACCATCGTCGACTAGTGCTAACAGCGCACGGTACAGGGCGACGGACTCGCTGGGGGGAACTAGCACGGCGCCGTCGTTTTGCGGGTCGGCTGGTCGGAAGACATCGAGGTTTCCACACACGGCGCACACCACACATGGCAGACCCGCGGCCGCCGCTTCCAGCATCGAGAGCGGCATCCCTTCGAACCAGGACGGAAGCACAAACAGGTCGTGCGCGGCCAACAGGCCGGGCAGCTCCTCCCGTGCCACAGACGCGATCACATCTACCCTGGGCAGGTGCTTCACATCGGCGCGCGCACGCTGGGCATCTCCGACTCCGGCGACGGTGAGCCGGACGTCGGACCGCTCGCCCGCTAGCCGCAGCCACGCAGCCGTGAGGTCGCCAACGCCCTTACGGTCGATCCAGCTGCCAAGGAACAGCAGCCGTATCTCATTGTGCGCCGTGCGCTGGACGCCGAACATGTGCTCCGACACTCCGGTGAAGCAGCAGCTCACCCGCTCGGCCGGCACTCCCAACCGGCCGATCGCGTAGTCGCGGTCGGCTGAGGATGGCACGAGCACCGCCTCGGCGTTGCGCAGCCCTACGCGGGCCGGCAAGAGCAACGTCAGCGGTACGAGGAGACGGCTACGCAATGGAGCGGTGTCGCCGTTCGCGTGCAGGTGCGCGAGCCGCGCTGCCCAGCCCCGCTCCTCGAGCCCAAACGACAACACAGCGCAGGCCGGTAGCCTCGCCCCGCCGGCAAGCCGAGCGACAAGCGCGTATGGACCAGCCAACGGCTCGTGAATCTCGATGATGTCGAAGCGCTCGCCGGCCCGGATCGCGCTCACGACCTTGGCTACGATCAGCCATGGCACGAAAAGCCGGCGCAGTCGCGCCGACGCACAGCGAGGCATCAGCTGGTCGCGAAACCAGAATGAGACGCGATGTCCCTGCTGTTCCATCTCCTTTGCGGAGCTGAGCATGAAGCCGCTCATCCCGGCTGTCGCGACACTTGGCACATCGGCTACGCGCACAATGCGTAGCTTGCTCTTTCTGGCGCCGTCCACGTCGTCAGCCTGCGGCCGCAGCCCGCGCCCCACCTGCCTACGACACCGCGGCTGTGGTCTGAGTCCGGCGCAATACGCTCAGCGAGTCGGCTTGATCTTGAAGTTTCCATTCCAGTTCGTTGGTGCGGATTTCGCCCAGCAAACGGACCGGACCGGACTGCTCGCTGGTCCACCCCCCATCGAACACGACCGAGTCATGTAGGGCGACATGACCTCCCTCACGAACGTGTGGACTCCAGAGATGCCAGTCGCTCACGGCGCGATCGTAGCTATGGTCGGCATCGATGAAGAGGAAGTCGATCCCCCCACGCCAATCTCGTACCGCCTGGTCACTCCGCGCCCGCACCCAGTTCACACGTCCACCCCGCACGCCATCCACTATGCGGTGGGCGACAATCCGCGCCATGCTGATACCCAACGTCCCGGGTTCGTAGGGATCGACAAGATGAAGCTCACCGCTAGGAGACATTACGCTCCGAAGCTCCGCGGCTGATCCGCCCTCGGCTACGCCCAGTTCGACAACGACCTCTGCACCCTCTGCATAGCGCATCAGCAGCACAGCTTCAGCGCAGCTATGCTGTGCGGCCGCTCGGCGAAGTCGCAACGCTCCGAATACATGCCGGCGGCGCCAGCCAAATGCAGGGCGATGTACCAGGCGCACCAGTGAACCTTGCGGTTCAGCCATGGAGCCACGCTCGGCTAGGCGCATCCGCGTGGTAATTGCGGAGGCACGGAGGCGGGGCGAAATTCGGCTTGGTCGGCCCGTCTCGACGAAACCGCCGCGCATCGACGCCCTCACGGGTCACGTCATGATCGCGGGCTGCTGCGAGTTGATGGACCGACGACAACGGACGTGAAATGCCAAGAGACGACACGAGAGACGAGATGATAGTGATACCAGGCAGGCTGGCAAGGTGCGGCGCGCCGCTGCAGAGCTGCAGAGGCACTTCGCGGCCGACGTCTGTCCCCGCTGGGCTAGGACGCGGTACCCGCGAGGACGTGCTTCACTGGTGCGCAAACCGCCAGCGACCGGGTGAAAGCGCAGATCGAGAGAACCGATGACCGAGCGACGAGCCATGCATGCCAAGGATGCCTATGACGAGTGGCATCGGTGCCACGACACCGGCAACGGGCCATGGTATTCGATGGTTTCAGCCTTCATTGACGCGCGTGGCCTGGTACAAGGGAAGCGAGTTCTGGAGGCTGGATGCGGCTCAGGAGACTACGCCCGCGAACTCGGTGCGCGCGGCGCCCGTTCGGTGATCGGTGAGGACTTTTCGCCTGTCGCCATCGCGCAAGCAAACGATCGTCCCAACGCCGACAACGTCAGTTTCGCAGTCGGGGACATTCAACAGATCGCTCATCAGACCGCGAGCTTTGATCTTGTGATCTCGTGCGAAACCATTGAGCATGTGCCAAACCCGCGTCTCGCCATAGCGGAGCTCGCGCGCGTCCTAACGCCAGGCGGTTGGCTCGTGCTCACATCACCGAACTACCTGAGTATATTCGGGCTGCACCGTGCGTACCGCCAACTGGCAGGTCGTGGATGGGACGAGGGCGGCCAACCTATCGCTAATTGGACGATGCTTCCCAGGTCGGTAAAGTGGGTCAACGATGCGCGCCTGCGCATTGAGGCACTGGATGGCGTCCTATTCGTCGTGCCGGTTCGCGGTCGCCCAGGGGGCCTTCAATTGAATCCCTCTCCTCGCGTTCACCGTTGGGTCAGATTCTTCGCACAGCACGTCATGATCGCCGCGCGGAAGCCGTCGGTCTGATGCGTGCGAAGCCTCGGCGACCTTCAGACGTTTCGACGCTGCCGAGGCCCACGGATCGATTGCGTCACCCAACGGGAGCCAGCATCACATCCGAATCCACAGTTATGGGCGTGCGTATGCCCCCCCGCAGCTCCTGCCCGGGGGGCGGCGGCCCTCGCTCATCCGGCGGGCAGCCCGGGTCGGGTTTAGTGTGTGCCGCCCAGCTAGCGCAACTGCATTCGGGAGGCTCAGTCGCACAGTCACCTCGCATGGTCGAGTTGATACGCACATCGACCGCGAAGCGTGAATACGAGTCAGATCGACCGGCGCCGACCGCCCGATACATTTTTGTTGCCTCCCGCCGCAGGAGGCGACTGCCGTTCCGAGGTGCTTCTGCGGTTCGGACGCCGTCCCCGAGAGCGCATGCAGCCTCGACGTCGACAGGTTCTGCGCCGGTGCACGCGCGGGCAGACAGGTCGCAGATCAAGATAATCCGGCGCGCCTGCTGATGCGCAAGACACGACGATAGGCGAGATCACACATGAAGATCCTCATGGTGCTGAGCATCCCGGGCGTCCGCACTCTCGGCGCAGCGCGCGTCCAGGTCGAACTCGCGGAGGCCCTGCGGGCGCGCGGACACGAGGTTGACTTCCTTACTGGTCCTGACGTTTATCCACGGCCACCTCAAAATGGCGTCGAGGGCTTCCTTCGATCCTTCCCTCGGGCATCATTGCCCCAGCTTAAGCGGCTGGCACGCAACTATGACGTGATCGATGGCCTCGAAGGCTGTGTAACGGCGAGTAAGGCGACGTTGGATTTCGAAGGCGTCCTCGTGGCCCGGTCGGTCGGCCTGCGCTCAGTTTACGAACGATGGAGGGTCGATGCCGAACGGCGAACTCCCGCGATGCGGGGCCGGCGTGTTGGGCGGATCCCGCGCAAGTTGACCCGAAGGTACGCGCTCTGGGAGGCTAAGCAGAGTCGGGAGCACGCCGATGGCTTCTTTGTGCCGAACAGCGCCGAACGCGACGAGCTCGTCGGCGACATCGGAGCAAACCGTGTCTCTATGTTGCCGTTCGGCCTGAGCGATGATCATCGGCTGGCCCTTGCGGAAGCTGCCCATAATCGCCATCGGAGCGCCGAGCTACATGTGGTCTTTCTGGGCACCTGGGATGCCCGCAAAGGCTGCTATGACTTTCCGTTGCTTGTACGTGCCATTCGGCATGAACTTCCTGAGGCGCAGTTCACACTGCTTGGAACCAACGCCTCGTCCGAGCGCGTGATGTCCGAACTCGGTGTGGGCTCGGACGCGCGTGTCCGTGTTGTGCCACACTTTCCTCCCGAGGAACTCCCTCTGATGCTCGCGCCTGCGACGGTCGGTGTCTTTCCATCGTATGCCGAAGGGCTAGGGTTTGCGGTCCTTGAGCAGCTGGCAGCGGGGATACCGGTGGTTGCGTACGACGTTCCAGGACCGCACGATATCTTGGCGCCGCTCGACCAGCGATTGCTAGTTCCGCCCGGCGACGTTGCGGCGCTGGCCCGTACAATTCTCGCCACGTCTCGAGGGTCTCTGGTCACCCCAGACGCATGTGTCGCTCACGTCAGCCAGTATCGTTGGCATGACATTGCGTTTGATACCATTCAGGCATACTCGGGATGGGGGTCGACCTCCTAGCAGCACTTCGCAAAACCTGCGCGAACTCAGCTCAGTCGCCCTACCCGTAACTGTCATTAATTCTGGTATCGGAAGAGCGGTGCGAGTGCATTCCGGGCCTTTGCGCCGCGCGGGTTGGGGTCGAGCCTGCCGCCAGCTAGTGCTAGTGGTCCGTCTCGGTCTTAGCTGGTGATTGCCTCGAGGGTGGCGCGCCCGCGGCGGACCTTCTCAAGGAGGTGCTCAGTGGTAGCGATCCAGATGAACGGTTCGGGGTGCTTGTTGGTCTGGTAAGCGTCGATCGCGGCGATTAGGTCGGGTACGGCGTTTAACACGCCGCTGGTTGCTTTGTCGGTGAGCTTGCCGAAGAAGATCTTAACGAGATTCAGCCACGAGCTCGAGGTCGGTGTGACGTGCAGCTCAAATCTCGGGTGCTTAGCGATCCAAGCCTGCACGTTCTCGTGTTTGTGGGTGGCGTAGTTATCGAGGATCAGATGGCCCTGCAGTCGCTGACTGCCTTGTCGATCATGCGCAGGAACTTGAGGAACTCCGTGTGGCGGTGTCGGGGCAAGCACTTGGCCGATCACGCTCCCGGTCAGGACATTCAGGGCGGCGAACAGGTCGTGGTCCCGTTGCGCTTGTAGTCGTTGCACCGGATGAGCGCGCTCTCGGGGCCGGTTCAGATACAGGCCAACGACATCGACGAGCTTCTCGTCAAAACGCTCGTCGTTACACAGCTTAACATCGCCACGCGATGGGGCATGAGCCCCCGGCGGCCCAGTCCGCTGCACCGTAGCGGAGGACGCGCCGTCCGCCTTGGCCATCAACCGATAACTCCAATGAGTCTCCTTCGGCGTCTCTGCAACGTCGCGCGACCGGTCGCCTCGACATTCGCCGGCGCGATCGACGGTGGTGCGACCCCGCCCCTGCCGGACCACCGTCGAAGCCTTCAATCCTTCCTCAGAAACCGATCAGGCGGTGACCGTCGCCGGCCAGACCCCAACCTCCTCAAAAATCCTGGTGTTCGCGAACCCGTCAGCAGCCATCAACAACGCGCGGGCCCGCTGAACATCTCGATCGGCCGGGGCTCTGCGAGCGTTGCGCTTCTTCAGTAGTAAGCGTTGTTGATCCGTCGCGATCCTTCTTCATCGCTCGAGACGCCCCCGGCGGTGGCGTTGCGATCGGAGCCGAGTTCCCGGCACCACGCAGCTCATGCAGATCTGGCGGGCGTCGCGAGAACATGCGCCCACCATGGGCCTTCGCGCGTTGGGCCCGGTGCGTCAATCAGCGAATGCCCGTAGCCAATGCTCTCCAACTCGTCGGCCACGTTGCCAGTCGTGCCGTGCAGCTCAACGATCAAGATGGGCCGGGCCGACTGAAGTGTTTCACGCATCCCACGGAGGACTTGGGCCTCCGCGCCCTCAACGTCGATCTTCACGACATCAGGGGGCTTCTGTCCTGTTGCGGCAATCCACGAATCAACGGCAAGCAGAGGCACGTATCCATCGCCAGCGTGATCAAGGCGACCTTGAAGGCTATTCGTACTCAAGAACCGACCCCAGCCATCGTGGTCTGATACTGCTGCTGGGACCGTATCGAACATTCATGAATCCGTTGGTGAGTGCATTTGCCTGTAAGACGCTCATATTGGTGACCGACGGCTCAAATGCCACGACTAGACCGCCCGCACCAACCCTGCGGGCGGCCAGAAGGGCGAACCACCCGATGTTTGCGCCGATGTCGTAGACGGTGGATCCCGGCTTAAGCAGTGACAAGAACACCTCCTCAACCTCTGGTTCGACGCTTGCGAAGATGCGGGTTAGCGTGGAGGGCCCTACGCGTACACGCAGTCCGCGGCCGTGTCCCGACAGGACGGCAGCGCACTACGTCGCAGCGGGCGAGCAAGTCGGGACGCGAGCACACGAGGCCGCTCGTGAGACCTGAGATATGCGTTGCATCTGTTAAAGACATCACCGGCGCGCATGTAAGGACCCAAGGATATCCGGCCGTCTAATGCAGCGTTTCTGAAGCGTCTTGTCGTTTGATCGCCTCCTCGAGCACAGGCTCCGCTTCACCAACCGGTCGAGGCACGCGAGGAACTCTTGGTGTGTAGCGAATAGACTGGCATCTAACGATGCGCCTTGTTCTTGTGCATGATCGGATCGGAGGCTCGACCGGAATGGGTCGAGTCGTAGACTGGATGGCGCGGACAGCGCTAGAGGCCAATCTCGCGGTCACTCTCGTGGCGGCCTCAGTCGCCCCGGACTTGATATCCGCGAGCAATGTTGTTCACGTCCGCGCCATGCGAGGTCTGCCAGCGCTTGCGGATACGCTTGCGTGGTGCGGGATCGCGGCGCGGGCGATCAGGCGCACGCCCGCCGATGTCGTGCACGTGCATCTACCGCCCTTGCTGAGTCACGGGACCGTGATGACATGCCATCACCTTGCTCAATCAGCCAGGACGCGGGGGGTGCGCGAGCGCGGCCAAGGGCTGCACCGCAGCCTCAGAGAGGTTCAAATGGCTGTCAGGCTACGTGTTGATGATCGTTGTTACATGTCGCGCTCGCCGACAACCAGGCTGAGCTTTGTATCCGAGCTTCTTCGTGAAGAGTTTCGTGTTTTATATGGCGCGCCCCGTGACGGGGCCGTGCTGTTTCCACCCGCACCGTCATTTCGAGAGGTAACGGTGTCAGATCGCTTCGCCGCCAGGGGCCGGCTCGGCCTCTCGCAAGATGCTCTCGTCGTTGGATATCTCGGCGGTAACGATCCGCGCAAAGGGTTCGAGCACGTACTCGCGCTGGCCAACGACGCCGTGGATGTCAAGCTTGACCTCCTCATCGCCGGGCCGAACCTCGACGGTGTCGCGGTTCCTCGAGGTCATATTCTCGGGTACGTAGACCCGGATGCGGTGATCGAAGCTTCTGACGTGATAGTCGCTCCTGCCCTCTTCGAAGCGGCTGGACTGGTCGTAGGGCAAGCGCTAGCCCGTGGCGTCCCTGTGGTTGTTGGGATTGCGAATGGATGGGCCCCCGCGGTCACTCGCTACGGAGCTGGGATCGTTTGGGACGGCCGCAGCGAGTTTCTCGACGCGGTGCTCGCCGCCAGCCGCGTGGGCACCACGCCTTGCCGACTTGCCGTTGCGGAGGTCTCTGAACAGCGGCAGGCGGCTGGGCTCTTGGCGCTGTATGAGCGGTCGCTCATGGACGCGCGGACAGCACGACCGGACGCACCATCCGCGATGAACCGGATCTGACTCAGCTCCCTGCGGAAAGATGTGGGAGGCGTTAGGTCCCAATCAGAGCGTACCAAGGGCGGGCCCGATGGGACGGGTGACGTCGGGATCTCCATGCCTGCGCTCCCACTAACCGAAGAAATGCCGACGGCGGGCACGCTGGCGTAGTCCTCGCAACGGAGCGCTCCGGTGGGATCAGGAGGATCGCTGGCAGTCGAAGCTCTGAGCAGCATTCGCGATGCCTGCGGCCCGCAACTGCATCTTGCGCGGGCACCGCTTTACTCAGTGCGGGGCAACCCGTCGACACACATGTGCAGACATTCCGGCCCGCTGCGGGGCTGGGTAGCCACAAGTCATCGTGTTACGAGCCGACCTGTACTCGCGGTCTGCAGCAGGTCCTGAAGTGCATCGGTAGCGGCTGGGACCGCAAAGAACCGCTCGACCGCGGAGCGCCCGGTCGCGGCGAGCCGAGCACGAAGCCCTGGGTCGTATCGCATTTGGTCCAACCGCACACTGAGAGCGTCGATGTCGCCTTCCGGAAATGTCAACCCGCCGCCGGTGAGCTCAATCAGCCAAGGAATCTCCCCTGAGTCCGAGCCGACAACCGGCACGCCGCACCAGAGCGCCTCAACGATCGCTCGCCCGAACTGCTCCTTCCAGCGAGGTGTACTACGCGACGGCAGTGCGAGCACGTCCATGCGTCCGTAAGCGCCCGCCATCTGGTCGTGACTGAGACCCGTCAACACGCGCACGCGCGACCCCGGAATCGGCTGGCCGTCAAGCACCTCGCGCAGCTCACCGTTGCCCGCGAGCAGAAGTTCTACCGGAGCCCTTAGCCGGCAAACGGCAGCGACCAGGTCGCCGAGTCCTTTCTCGGGGGCAAGGCGTCCGGCATAGCCAACGGTGAATGGTCGCGAACCGCTCCGTGCGCTCTGGACTTGCCAAAGGGGAACGGCGTGGGGAGCGAATGCCACACGACCCAGCGCCCCCCAGGAGCGGGCCAGCCGGGCGGCGGTCTCCGAGCGAGCCGCGACGAACGCCGCTCGCCGGAGAACGGCGCGGCGCATAGTGCGCACAACGCGGGGCAGCGGGCGGTCGATGTTTTCGGCCAGTTGCACGCCGAACGGAATGCTCCGGCTGGACAACGACTGTGACCATTGGCTCGCAACGAGGGAGTACGGCTCTGCCTCCACGAACGCGACGTCTGGCTTGGCGTGCGCGATCACGGGTCCCGGTCGAGCGAGGTGAAAATGGCGTTGCGGCTCTCCTGCGAGAGCTACCGGCAGGCGCACGAGGCGACCTTCGAGGCCTGAGAGTGCGACAGGGGCGAATGCTTCCTGAGCGTACTCGTGACGCCAGTGCGAGGGCACGACGATGGTGACCTCCATTCCACGGTTAGCTAGCTCCTGGTACACCAGCTGGTTGATTGACACCGCCGCCGGATGGCTGATCACGAGCAGCCGACGCATCAGTCGCGGGCTCGGATGTTTGGGAACGTGCCAGCCGGTATCGCGGCCCGTGCAAAGCGGTACCCCCCGACCATCGGGCCGCGGCTAACCGCCACCACGGCTCGCGTAGGCGCAAAAATGACTCGCTCGCAGGAGTACTGGCGTGCGACCTCGATCAGCGCCGAGCGGGCTCTCCGCAAAGGTCGCTGCGTCAGTGCTCGTGGCCTCGAGAATCGTGACCAGGAGCGTCTCACCGCTCGAGGACGTGGATAGCTCGTCGCTTGTGCCCCACTATCCGCCTGACCTTGGCCTGGTTCCGTGCGGAGGTCTCCCGCCGCCATGGCGGCTGCGCCGACCATCGTGCCGCCAAGTACGGCGGCTATGTGTCGCTCAGCGGCGGAGCGCACAGGCCGGGCAGATGCTGCCCGGCAAAATGCGCTTGCTCGCGCGTCGTCGTCTCTCAGCCTAGCGGGGTGCACAGACGGCGTCGCCGCTCCAGATCCTTCAAGCCGCGCAGATCGCATAGCCCAGCAAATCGCATCAGGCCTACACGCGGACGGCTCACGGCGCAGCGCCATGATCGCGCGTGCGACTGTCCGGACGTACAAACGATCGGCAGGCAGGATCTCTCGGCTAGCGGTTCCCCACGACAGAGATCTGCTCGAAGCGGTTGGGCGGCCATGCTCAAGGGCGTAGCGTGCGTCCGAGAGGGGTCGTGGCGCAGGTTTCACGGCGGCCGAATGTTAGCCGCTCGCGACGAGCGGCCGAGACCGAAGCGGAAGCGGAAGCGGAAGCGGAAGCGGAAGCGGAAGCGGAAGCGGAAGCGACGTAGAATGTCACCGACGACTGGTCACGTGCTGCGGGCGGCTGCGGGCCTTCGGCTCATTCGCTCTAGTGTGCGTCAGCCAGGCGCGGCGATCGGGGTCGCGTGCTGGCGCGGAAATGGGTCGTGACAGCGCTGGTCGTGACGACGCTGGCGGTTCTTTTACTTTCGAAGCAGCGGCTCATCGGCGCGAGCGCGGGGGATCGCCGCAAGCTTCCCAGCCCGCCGGTGCGCCCTGTCCCGGGTAAGACTTCCGGACGCACTCGGACACCACAACCCGCGGCCCGCGGCCCGCCAATTTCAGGACCTTGTGCTGTTTCCGGGGGTCATAGGGGTAGGAGTGGGCACAGCCCGCCGAGGCT
>CALAQT010000383.1 GCA_937888775.1 uncultured Actinomycetes bacterium
CCCGCCTAGCTCAATTGGTAGAGCACTTCACTTGTAATGAAGAGGTTTTCGGTTCAAGTCCGAAGGCGGGCTTAGCCCGATTTGCAGGGAAAGCACGGGTTTCGGCGAGCATCCTCAGCCTCGCTCGTCAGGCGCTTCGGAACTTTGACGGAACAGCAGATTCACTCAGCTCGGCGCGGGCCGCCGCGATCAGCTCGTCGAAGCCGTCGAAGCGCTGGCCCTGCATCCCGTCGATCACGTGTGCGTACGTCGAGATGTGCAGCGTCGGTGAGTGCCCAAGCCGGCGTGCGGCCTCGGGGACCGTCAGGCCGGCGTAGTGGCACAAGCTCGCGGCGGTGTGACGCAGCGTGTACAGCGTCGCGTCGTCGCGACCTGTCGCGGTGACGACGCGCGAGTGCAAGCGCTGACGCGTCCAGCTCTTGAGCCCCTCGGCGCTGATCGGGCCGATGATCGGCTCGTCGTCTCCGGGCCGACCGCAGTGCAATCGCCATTCGCGGAGCTCCTGCGCAGTCTGACGCGGCACCTCGATCGCCCGGGCGCGGCGCGCGGTCCGTTTCGTCTGCGCCTTGCCGACGAGCAGCGTCTCTGATCCGAGCCCCCTCCACGGCACGAGGCGAAGCTCGAGCGGCCGTAGTCCGAGGTGGCCGGCGAGCACGACGATGATCCGGTCACGGCCCTGCAGCGATGCGATCAGCGCCTCGAGCTGGTGCGGCGTGAACGGGCGCACCTCCTCGCGGTCAGCGAGTGGCTTTCGGACGGCGCGGACCGGGTTGACAGCGATCAGCCCGTGCTCGGTCGCCGCCTGCATGATCCCACTGAGGTAGATCAACGCCTCGCGGGCGGTGTTCGCGCTGCGTCCGTTCTGCAACAGATGGTGCTGGTGAGCGATCACCAGGGGGACGTCGATCGCGCGCAGCGGCTCGTCCAGGAGCTCGCCGAGGTGCTTCTCCAGCGCCCACGCGTATTTCGCCCTCGAGCTCGGCGATAGTGTCGCCGCGTGCGTGCGGAACCCCGACCGCACGAACTGGTCGAGCGTGACTGTCTCGCGGTCGAGATCGGCGGCGAGCGTGGGGCCGAGCTGCCGGCGGCGGGTGGTCTCGGCGTCGAACGTGACCGCGTCACGCTTGCGATCAAACGTGCGTGAGCGCTGATTGCCGCCGGTGCGATATTTCACCCGCCATTTGCCGTGCTCCTTGTGGACGCTCATCGGGTGCCCTTCACGGCGTCCAGGTAGTTGTCGAGGATCTTGTCGGGGAGTCTCTCCATGGCGTCTGCCGTTGCGAGGGCGTTCTCTCGCGCTTGGTCGGTGACCCCCTCCTGGTCGGCGGCGGCGCGTAGCGCCTCAACGTGACTGGCCCGGAGGCGCGCCGCGTCGGCGAGTTCCCTGGCGAGCGTTCGCATGGTCAGGTACCTCTCTACCGCGTTGAGGTCGGGCACCTCCACGTCGGCCTGATCGCCACGTTCATCGCTCACGGTCCACTTCCCGTAGTCGAGTCCTAGTGGATCGCGCATCCGGCTTTTGCTGATCCTGAGACCTTGGCGCTGCGCCATCCCGCGAAGCCGGTTCTCGCGAGCCTTCTGCACGAATAATTTGTTCGTTGTCATGCTGGAAGCGTACCACAACCGATGCCAGAAGGCATCCTAATCGCGCAGGAAGTCATAGCTCCGCCCCACTCGCCGCGAGCGGGACGGGCCCGGCGCACCGACGCGCTCAAGCCGCTCGATGTACTCGCGCAGCTCGTCGGCGCGGACCATCACCCGCCCGTGATCGAGCACCGCCGGCACCGACCGAGCGGCGATCCGCCGGCGCACCGTCCGCGGCGAGCAGTCCAGCAGCCGCGCCGTGGTCGCGACCGACAGCAGCGCCGGTACCTGAAGCACCGCGACCGGCTCGAGCTCGGCATCGGTCATCAGCCGTCCGGTCACGCCGCCTCCCGATCCCGAACACGATCAAGTTCGAGCACCAGGTATGCCGCCGCCGGCAGCGCGTTCTCAGCGAGCCCGACGCGCACGAGCGCCCGTAACAGACGCTCGGCGCCGCCTCTCGGAGTCCGGCGACGATCCGCGAGCCCAGCCGCGAGCCCTCTGCACGCCGCCTCTAGGTCAAGCTGCGTCTGCTGCTCGGTCACGGCGCTCACGACGCCTTCGACTGCTCGGTGAGGAACAGCTCGGAGAGCACGTAGTAGTCGCCGGTCAGGCCGTACTCAATCCACGCCTGCACGTGCTCACGGTCCATGAACACGCGATAGAACTCCGTCCACCAGTGCTCGTAGTCGAGCTCCCCCGCTTGGATCGCTGCCGCCACGCCATCGTTCGCCAGTTTCAGTTGGTCGACGGTGAAGCGGTCACGGACGATTCGCCCGCCCACTGCTTTGGCTCGAGCGTCGGTGAGTTGGACCCTCGTGCTTCTCCTGGCTTTGATCCGCCAGTCCTCGAAGACATCAGCAATTTGTTCCTGCACGTCCAGCGCGGCCTTCGGCCGTGCCTCCGTCTCTGGCGCGGTCGTAGACCGTGCCTCCGCCTCCGGAGGCAGAGGCAAAGCCTCTGCATGGAGAGAGGTCTCGCCTAAAGAAGGTTTAAGTAACGGTTCTTTAACGGTTAGGGTGACATCTGGGTGTCGCCCCTGACGGACATAGCTATGTCGCCCCTGAATGGACATAGCTATGTCACCCCTGAGGCTGTCAGGGGTGACATAGCTATGTCCGCCCTGCCGTGCCGGTTTGGACACCGCGGCTGACGTGTTCATGCGATACCGAGCCGGCTTGTAGCGGTGCGCGTCCGCGACCTTCACAAGCAGCCCGATCTGCTCCAGCTGGCGGATGATGCGCTGCACCTGACGGTCGCTCTTGTCGACCTTCCAGGCGATGTAGGCGACGCTGGGGAAGATGCTCTGGCCGTCGTCGCTGCCGTGGTCGGCGAGCGCGAGCGCGACGAGCAGCTGCGACTCGGTCAGCTTCAGCGCGAATAGGGCGGACATCAGCTTGCCGCTCACGCCGCCGGCTCCAGGTCAGTTTCGTAACGGTCTGAGGTCGCTATCGACACCCCGGAACCGTTACGAAAGATGATGAGCGCAGACGGGAACGGCGCGGCGGCGCTCGCACCGCCGAACTTCAGTCGGCCGCGCAGCAGACGCACCTCGCCGTGCATCGCGTAGTCATGCCACCAGCGCGTGTCCGTGCGGGCGGGCACAAGGCACACGACAAGCTCGGCGGTGGTCTGAGCTGACAAGCTCGCCTTCTCCATCCACGCCGCCACCGCGCGCCCATATGGCGGGTTCATAAACACGCGCCCCGGCCACGGCTGCGCCAGCCCGTTGTCCGCCATCGTGAAGTACCGCGCGCACTTTGCGTTCTCTACGGTTGCGCACGGGTCGAGGTCGAACCCGAACTCGGCATTTAGCTCGTCAAAGAAGTCCTGCGGAGTCGACCACTCGACCGTCTTGGACGAGAACAGCACCGCGAGCTTGTGCCTCGGGCGTCGGTGTCGCTTGCGATACGCGACCATTCGGCAGGCGTCAGAGCAGTAACGGCGCGGGCGTCCCGTGGGGGGCCGGACGACCGCGACGCGGCAGATGTTGCAGCGGCCGGGCCGGCTCACGCCGACCGCTCGGTTAGATCGTGTCGCCGGCCGCCAGCCGGCTCGCCCTCGTCGCTGCTGGGCCCGGCGCGAGCCGCGCTACGAACCCTGCGGGAGTGAGCCCGACGCGCACGGCCGTGGCACCGGACGCGAGCGCGAGACCGGCACGGCGGTGGCCGCCGTAGCAGCTTGCGGGCCATGACCAGCTCGCGGGCCGTGTACAGAGTTCTGAGCGCGACGTCCGCCCTGAGCACAAAGTCCGCCCTGAGCGACGACAACGCACGGCGATTGACGTCGGCGAGCACGTCGGCCGGCGACGGTGGCGGCGAGGACTGGGGTTCGCTCGGCGTGGGCAGGGGCGGCAACGGTTGCTCGAGCAGCGCCGCATCAACCAGATCGAAGAGATACGCGGCGCCACACGGGCCGAGATCCCAATCAGGCGCGTCGCCGCTACTGGACTGCGTCATCGTCGCGTGATCGCTGGAGGGTCATAACGCGACGCACTCTAGATTGCCGCGAGGCGGAACCTTTAGAAACGCGAAACGCCCCCGACTATGGGGGCGCTCCGTGTGGCTTCAGAAGTGTTATGGCCCTTGAAGCGCAGCGATCAGACTACGACCACACAATCTACCGGATCGGCCGGCCGGAAAACAGAGCGCCTCCCGCGAACGGAGAGGCGCTCTGGAGACGGCGCCATGCAACGCTCCAAATCTACCGGGCATCGTGGACGTCATCTTCTCCAGCGTTGCGCCGGCCATTCAGGCACCCGTTCCATGCTTCGAGACCACGGCGAGCGCGTCGGGGCTGACCTTCAGCACATCGGCGACCGTCTGCCGGGCCTCAGCCTCATTCGTTGCCAAGACAACAACGTAGGTGGTTACCTTCTCCCGCGGCTCGCGACGCAAGTTTTCAGTGAACTTGGTCTTAAACACGTCCTTGAGCCCTGGAGCGCGCAGCTTGATGATGTCGTCCTCGGTGAGGCTGCCGTCCCGTCTGGTGACTGAGAAACGCTTCGCCATCACTCGCGTCCCTTCCTGAGCGGAGCGCGTTTTGGAAGTAGACGGGCAACTCGACGCAACCATGGCGCTAGACGATCGGACTCAAGATCAGCAGCAGCTAGGAGTTCCTCGCGGGCAACCTCCATCGGGTGCGGGACGTAGCCGCGGCCTTCTTGTCGCCTTTGGTGAAGCTCGCGCCGTTCGATGTCTTGGATAGTTGCCATCAGGCCCTCCTCGGTTGCGTGGCGTTGCCGCGGCTCGGAGAGCGGGTCCTGTCTGGCGAGGAAGGCAACCGCCGCATTCGGTAGGTTGCCTGGCGCGTCGAACGGTCGCACGTTCGGAGCCACGGCGGGGGCTGTTTCGGGCAGCGCCCCGCCACTTTTATGGTGGACGCGCACTCTAGCCCTGCCAGCGGCAGACCGCAAGCTAGCCGGCGGTAAGCCTCCGGCGCTGTTCGGCGCGACGCCGCCGCGCTTCCGCGGCTCCGGAAACGGCCGCTCCCCTCTGCGCCCGCTCCACCACCGCCCGGATTTCGCGCGGCCTGGCACCGCACGAAAGGCAGAACTCGAGCAGCTGATCGATCCGCTCGCCCGGCGCGAGCGTGGAGCTCCCCGGCGCCCCCGGCCACCCATCCAAGGAAAGCCAACGATTTCGGATTCGTGTCGCAGTCCCCGCCGGCCGCCCGTATGACAACCACGACCCTGCATCGCTGAGCTGACACCAGACCTCGGCGTCATCGCCGTGGGCCTGCACGCTGGCGCCGGGGATTTTCTCAGCCATCGAGCCCGGCCGCCTTCCGGTCTGACACTGCCCGGAGCCGCTCGCGGTCCCAACGCACGCTCGCGGCCTTGATCGCACGCCGCGACGTCGGCGACGTCGCGCGTCCTGCCGTGTCCTCCGTCGAAACCCTCTGCAGCAGCGACACGACCTGCGACTCGCACAATCTCAACTCCACGAGCGCCGGATGCAAAGTCAGCTGGGCGCGGGAACCCTCGGCGAGCAGGCCATCGCGATCAAGAATCTCGCGCAGCGCAGCCTCACGGTCTGCGACCTGGCAGGCGCGGGCGAGGATCTCGAGCTCGTGGACGCCGAACCTCAATCCTTCGCCCAAGCCGTCGTGCATCGCCGTCCACAGCCGCCGGCCGGCTGCCTGAAGCCCCGCGGGCGCACGTGCCGAGCGCTCAGCCGCCATCAAAGCTCCCTAAGACCACCGGAAAACCGAGGCGACAAGCATTGCGTCTCCAGCGAGCTGCACTGGTCCCCGGTGCCGTACGAACGCTGGAGGGGGACGGGGGAAGGGGGGGTGTCGGCGCTGCGAGCGTGCTCTGAGCGCGTTTGTGCGGCCGTCTCCGGCCATCCGAGCTTGGCGTCGTACTCGGCCATCATCTCGGCGTCGACCCGTCGCTGGCGCTCGGCGGCGAGTACGCGCTCGCGGTGAGCTCCTTGACGGCAGGCCGGCGAGCAGTACTTCGCATCGCCGCGCTTAGGCTCGAAGCGTTCCCGGCACACCTCGCAGCGCTTTTGCTGGCGAGTCCGCTCGCGCCGAGCGTCACGAGCGCGGTTCGTAACGCTAACGGAAGTTGGCAGAGTTTCCATCTTCCGTTAGCGTAACGGTTCGCCCACACGATGCATGGTTGGCGAACGGTGCTCATGCAGATCATGGTACGCGTGGTATGAACGCCTTCCCAAGCGATTCGCCTTCCCAAGCGAATCGCCGTCCCTTCCCAAGCGAATCGCCCGTCCCTTCCCATGCGAATCGTCGTCGGTCCATCCCATGCGTCGACGCCATCCCTATGCGTCGACGCCCGTCCATCTATGCGACCGTGCGCGGACCGCGCACATTTCCAGAATCGCCACCACCTTGGGGGAGGTCGCATGCTCGGCGGCCTATGCGAGTTAGCAGGTGGCCCAGGCGTGGACCACCTGCTGGGTGCGTCATGCGGCTTGCTGCTCCCGCTGCTCGATGAGTCGTGCCGCTGCGTGCGAGAGTGCGACCAACTCGCATCCCACTCGCGGGTCGTCACGGTCCGGTTCGAGTAGCGCGACTGCCGCCGCGATCTCAGCGAGGCGAGCGTCAACGTTGGTCGGTGTGCGCATCGTCAACTCGCGATCGCGTCGATCTTGAATGCCCGGAGCGTGGCGCCTTCATCCACGACCAACGACGCGCCGCTGAACACGGAGATGATGCTGGCGGTTGACAGTTTGTGCGGCGAATACTGCAACAACTGCCGTAGTTGCAATCCTGAGTCAACGGCCACAGTGCAATCCGCACCGCCACCAGGCGGCCGCGGCGCGACGTTCGCGAAAGCGACACCGCTCGTGTGGAACGCAACCGCTGTGTCTGCCGGCATCTCGATAGTCTCGAGGAACGCGATACCAAAAACCGTGCCGACGTTGGCCGTGTCCAACGCCGTGCCCTGGTCGCCACGCAAACTGGCCTGAACGAATTCGGGAATGTTGAGTAGTCGGGTCGCGATGTCAGGCGAGACGGCGCAGTAACGCCCACTGGCCGGAATCTTCTCCTGTGTCATGCGTTCGCGGATCTGGAGCACCACGGCGAGGTCATCCGCCGCGTCGGGGTAGGGCCCCCATTGGATGCCGGCGACGTACGGTGCGCCGAGCAACGCGTTCGCGCAACTCTGCTCCGCGGCCTCGGCTATCGCCACGATCGCGGGGTGGAGGATCTGGAATCCGTAATCTTCGAGGGCCAAACTCAGGTCTTCGTCGGTCACCAGCGTGGCCGAATAGTGATGGGCGAGTGTCACTTCGATGTGATCCTCGGTGACGACGTCGAAGGTGACGTCTGCGCCTGGGGTGACCTGCTGGTGGGCGATTCTAGGCCTGGGGACCCTGACGAGCACGGTGCCACCGCTGGGCCCCGCGAATTCGGGCGTCGGCACTCTGGAAACAGCGGCCGGAAGGACAATCGACCTTCGTAGAAGCTGAACCGCCAGCGCGCTAATCGGTTCACTGGTAAGGAACGTTGACATGGGAGCTGCCTTTCATCGGATGGCTGTGTCGCGCTTCGAGCGCCATCGCGGCAAGCTCGTGCTTTTCAGGGCCTACGCATCGCGCGTTGGGCCCTGATCTGGAGTATAGGTGGCGCCTCAGCGGCCTCTCACGATCCTCGCAGCGAGCTCGTCCATCGACGGCTCGGCCGCGCTGCTGCCTTTGCGGGCATCCGCCGACCCGGCTACTCGTGGCGGCTGTAGCGCCCAATGCGGCTTGGCCGAAACGACCCGGCCGACCGCCTCGCGGACCTTGCTTGGGTCGACGGCGCCGTGCTCATCGAGCATCGCTGCGAGATCCGCCTGATCCGCTCGCCATAGATCGGACGGATCCGCGAGCGGTTTGTAGCCATCCGCCGCAGCGCCAGCGACGCGCTCTACTTCGCTGCGCTGCAACGCTTGGACACGATCGTCGGCTGCCTGCGCTCGTCTCTCGGCGGCCTTGCGGGCCTTGCGTTCAGCATCGAGCGCCTTTCGGCCGGCGTCGCCGAGCTGCTCGTCGGGGTCTGGCGTGGGGTCGGGTGTGGGGTCTTCGGGTTCAGTCATCGTCTGCTCCTTGTCAGTTTGAGGGTGCTGTGACAGCAGCGTGGAGTGCGATTTCGCGCTGGAAGCGGACGGCCACCGCCAATTTGGAAAGTGCGCGACGAACATCGGCGCTTGAGAACGCGTCGGCCAACTTGTAGGCCGCAGGGAATCCGGCCGTCGCGGCCTCGTCGAGCACCAGCTCGGCGACGAGGGCATCGGGCTGCACTCGCGCTCCGCCCCGTGTCGCGTCGACGTGAACGTACGCCAGCATCGCGATGGCGAACGTGGCTTCGGCGTCGCTGAGCGCCCACACAGCGGCGTTGAGCGCTTCCTCGCCGCCACGAGCGGCCTTCACAATGCCCGCAACGAGATCACTCGTGGCGCTGATCTTCAGCGCGTCCTGCCCGGCCATGTCTAGCTCATCCGTCATTTGGTTCTCCTTGGGGTTGGTTGTCAGCATGGTGAGCGCCCGCCGCGGAACTCTGACGGAACATCAGGTGCCGCTTTGTGACCGCCGACGCCACCCTAGGGGCCACGGATCGCCCGTGTTTACGGGACATTCGCGGTCAGAGAGTGGCATCGACATGCTCTTGTAATGAAGCGGTTTTCGGTTCGAGTCCGAAGGCGGGCTCTCTGAAAAGCGCTCGATTTGCAGACGTTTTCGCGAGCGCGCTGTCGTAGCCCGAGCAGGGTTCTAAGACTGGGGTCCATGCCCGGGTCCATTCAGGGGGTAGGCGCGGGTCACCCCCAACCCGACTTCAATGCACGTCCCGGCTACGAGTGAGCTACCGGACGCGTGGCCCGATGCATCCACGCTTTCGCTCCGGCGGGACGCATGGGACGCAAGGGACGCGTACGGACGCATCTCGTAGGTCGCGCCCCGGTTCGAGTCCGGGTCTCGCCATCGGGTTCTAGGTCCTGTCCGCGGGACCCCTTCCAGGCTTCGGGGCCTCGTCGTACCACGGGCGGTACCAGGAGCGGGGCAACCGCTGCACGAGGAGGGAAGCACCGGCAGCCACCGGTTTCAGCGGGCCGTCGCGCTTGGAGCCTGCCGGGGCACCTCCAAACTGTGTCCCTCAGGTGCTGTGGACGGCGACCCCCCTTCGACGTCGCTGTCACAGCAGGGTGCTGCGGAACCCGCAGCGATAGATAGCGCCTCCGAGGAGGAACGCGTCGAAGCGCTCTCCGGAGTCGAGGACCGCCGAAGCCTCGAACGAAACCTCGAGCGTCATCGGCGCATAGATCGTCGGTCGAATCCGCTCAAGGTCCCTTGTGAGCGCCCACTCCAACACTCCATTCTGCTCGAGGGGGAGGGGGTGCCCGGTCTTGGGAACGGACACCGTTTCAGGGGGCGGAAGTCCGGCCTGCAGACCGTGGGTCTGTCTAGGACAGATTGACGAACTTTTCTTGCCTGCAAAACGGCACCTTTCTGTTGCTCCCTCCATGGTCGTTACCCCTCGGCCTCGGTGCGTCCGTCTACGACTCTCAGCCCCTCCCAGGACACGGAGTCCTGGTTTCGGTTGGGCTAAGCCGCCTGAGCTGGAACCACTGGGGCCATCGTGTTGCGACCGCGCACGGTCGCTCCTGCTCCGTGACCGCCGACGGAGTCGCGGTTGACCGGACAGACTGCAATCGCGTGACCGTCACCGTATCCAAGCCCCACCGGAGTTGCCGCTTCGCAGGTATCAGGCGCTCAGTACGACACGCCCGACTCTAGGACACGCTTCGTTGGCGTATTCGTCAAGATTGCGAACCTCGGAACAACCGCCTTTAGCGATGACCCGGAGATCGAGTCAACGCTGCTTTCAGCCGGGGCACCGAAACAGGATGGAAGGAGGCGCAAACCTCATGACCCACCCAGACAACCAACACGAACCCAGTATGCAACGCTGGTTCGAGGGACGCGACGAAGAGGGCCGACTGCCACCACCGGCCCATCGCGAGCGGCTTCCCGTAAAAGAACGTCTCAGCACAACCTGGCTCGCAATCCTCGTTTGGCTTGGCGTGTTCGTCGCTGTAGCCGTTGTGGTAGCGGCAAATGGCCAGCGTTTTCCGGTAATCCCGACAGTAATCCTCGTGGCAGTCGCCATCGGCGGAGTCTGGGGAATTACAACAGGAGCACAGACTTCCGTTCGTCAGGCCATCCCCGTCCCGACGCCCGCCGACGTCGGTCAGCGGCGTGCGCAGAATCCGCGTCATGCGGGTGCGAGGACGTCACCGTCCTGATCGACCGGTTCCTCAGCCGCGCCGCCCGCAGCCGC
>CALAQT010000384.1 GCA_937888775.1 uncultured Actinomycetes bacterium
GACGCCCGCCGCGGGCGCGACTCCCGACGCGGGCGCGACTCCCGACGCGGGCCCGGCGCGCTCAGCGCCGATGCCCGACCCAGCGCGTGGCGTGTTCGAGACCCTGCTGACTCGCGACGGCCGCGTCCAGGCATTGTCGGCGCACCTCGCGCGCCTGGCCCGATCGGTGTCAGATCTGTACGGCGCCACGCTGCCACCCCAGCTGACCGAGCGCATGCGCATTGCCGCGCGCGGCCGGGGCGGCTCACACCGGCTGCGCGTCGACGCGCAGCCGAGTGACGCGGGAGTCCAGGTCGCGCTGCGGGTCACCCCGCTGGGCGACGCGGCTTCGTCGGTCGTCCGCTGCCAACCGGTGCCCGTCGCCGGCGGCATCGGTGAGCACAAGTGGGCCGACCGGCGCCGGCTGGAGTCGCTCGCCGAGCCCGGCGCCGTGGCGCTGATCGTCGATCACGGCGACTACGTACTCGAGGTGGCCTGGGCGAACTTCTGGCTGATCGAGGGGACCGCGCTGATCACACCGCCCGCGGATGGCCGCCTGCTACCCGGCGTCACCCGTCAGCTGCTGCTGGAGTTGGCCCCCTCGCTCGGCCTCCGGCCCCGTACCGAGCCGATCTCCCTCGCCCGGGCCGGCGCCGCGGACGCGATCTTCCTGACCTCCTCGCTGCGCCACGCCGTGGCGGCCGAACTGGACCCCGGGCCTTCGGGCTCCCGCGATGACTCGGTGGTGACGGTTATCCGCGCAGCGATGGCGGAGATTGAATGGAACTGACGAACACGCCAGCGGTGCGCGCGCACCCTTCGGACTAGAGACCGTAGGTCTTGGCGATGATCTCGCGCTGGATCTCGCTGGTCCCGCCGAAGATCGTGGTGGCGATCGCGGTGCGCAACTGGGCCTCCATGTCGTACTCGACCGCGTAGCCGTAGCCGCCCATCATCTGCACACCCTCGAGGGTGGCCAGCTTGGCGGCCTCGGTCGCCTTGAGCTTGGCCATCGATGCCTCGCGGGGGAACAGCGCGCCGGGAGTGGCCTCGACGCGCCCTGCCAGGTCGTAGACGAGCAGCCGGGTCGACTCGATTTCGGTGGCCAGGTCGGCGACCCGGTGCTTGAGTGCCTGGAAGGTCCCGATCGGGCGGCCGAACTGCTTGCGCTGCTTGATGTAGGCCAGGGTGTCTTCGAATGCCCGCTGCGCCATCCCGAGCGCTTGCGCCGCGAGGATCAGCCGCTCGTGGTTGAGCCCCGCCATCAGCTGCATCCAGCCCTGGTCTTCGTGGCCGATCAGCCGGTCGGCGGGCACGTAGCAGTCGGTGAAGTAGACGTCGTTGACTTCACGACCGGCCATCGTCTCGATGCCGCGGACCTCCAGGCCGTCGACGTCGGTCGGCACCGAGATCATGCTCAGCCCCTGGTGCTTGCTCTCACCGCGGCTGGTCCGGCACACGAGCAGGATGTGATCAGACGCGTGGGCACCGGTGATCCAGGTCTTCTGCCCGTTGATCAGATAGCCCCCGTCGGAGCGCTCCGCCCGGCAGCTGAGGCTGCCGATATCCGACCCCGCCCCCGGCTCTGACATCGCGATCGCCTCGACGCGACCTCTCGCGATGCCGCCCAGGAGCTCTTGCTTGCGCTCCTCGGAACCGAAGCGCTCGACGGCGCCCGCGGTGATCATGCTGACCGAGAAGAAGGCCATCGGAATCTGACCCCGCGCGGATTCCTCGCACAGAAGGCACATCTCCACCGCCCCGCCGCCAGACCCCCCGTACTGCTCGGGGATCGCCGCGCCCAGCCATCCCAGCTGCGCGATGCGGCTGTAGATCTGCGGGTTGTGCGGCTCGCGGCCGTGCTCGGTGAGAACGTCGCGCTGCTCGCGGGTACCGCACTCACGCTGGGCGAAGTCGCGGATCGCCTCGACAAAGGCTCGCTGCTCGTCGGTCAGGTTGTGGATCGCCATCAGCACTCTCCGGTCGGTCGCCGGCCCAGCATTCTGTCAACGAGCGGGCGACGGGCGCAAACACGCGTCACTTAAAGTGGTGCCGTGCAGATCCGCCACGCCGATGCCTCCCGCGATGCCGGCGCCTGTGCGGCTGTCTATGCGCCCTTCGTGGCCGAGGCGGTGGCCTCGCTGGAGGAGCGCCCGCCGAGTGCGGGCGAGATGGGCGAGCGGATCCAGCGGATCTCCGCTGGCTATCCGTGGCTGGTGGCCGACTTCGACGGCGAGGTTGTCGGCTACGCCTACTCCTCCCAGCACCACGAACGGTCCTCCTATCGCTGGGCCGCCAACGTTGCCGTGTACATCGCTGCCTCCCATCACCGCCGTGGGGTCGGCCGGGCACTGTACGGCGCCCTGCTGCCGCTGCTCGTCCGCCAGGGCCTGTACGTGGCATGCGCGGGGATCACGCTGCCCAACCAGGCCAGCGTCGCGCTGCACGAGTCGCTGGGCTTCGCGCCGGTGGGGATCTACCGCCGGATCGGCTTCAAGTTCGGCCAATGGCGCGACGTGGGCTGGTGGCAAGCGCAGCTGCGCGAGCCGGACGCAGGCGAGCCTCCGGCCGAGCCCGGGCCTCCAGCGCGGCTCGGCTGAGCCACGGCCAGCGGTCCCCGTTGGCGCCGCCGGCCGAAGACCGGTCAGTCGGCTCGTTCGTCGAGGATCAGCGCCAGCGTGGGGCAAGCATCGGCCGCCCGGCGGGCCAGGCCGAGCAGATCAGGCGGCACCTCGGACTCATCGAGGATCGGGTAGCCCCAGTCATCGAGGCGGATCAGCTCGGGCAGCAACTCCGCGCACAGACCGTGCGCCTCACACATGATCGGGTTCACCCGCAGGCGGGCACTCATCGCGCTCTCGGCTTCCTCCGCGGTGCAGCCGCGACCGTGCTCACGGGGCCCTCGCCACCGAGGGGCAGGCCGGCCGGCGGCGCCGAGCATCGGACGCGACGGTGGGACTCGACCTCGTTCGCGAACACCGACAGCGCGCTCTCGACGAAGCGGGCAGCGCCGTCCGGGTGATGGCAGGCGCCGCGTCCACGGACCTCCGCCGTCCAGCGCAGCACCCGATCGCGCTCGCGCTGGTGGGCGACGCCGTCGGCCATTGCGCAGACCGAGTCGGCGATCGCGGCCAGCCCATGCACGCACGGGCCGCACTGGCCGGCGGACTCGTTGGCCAGGTAGTCGATCACCCGCGCACTCTCGTGCAGGCCGCACGAGCTCTCGCCGAGGGCGAACAGGACCCCGGAGCCCAGCGAGCAGCCGACCGACCGCAGATCTTCGCGTGCCAGGCGCAGCGCGAACGCGCGCGAGGCCTGCACCCAGGTCCCGAAGTAGCCGCCCACCAGTAGCGCGCGCAGCGGTTCGACGGCGCCGCCCGCCGCAGCCAGCAGATCGGTCATTGGGGTGCCAAAGGCGAGCTCATAGACGCCCGGAGCGGCGACCGCCCCGGAGATCGTGACCAGGGCCGAACCGGGGTCCGCCGTGCTGCCCAGCTCTCTGAACCAATCGGATCCGAACCGGGCGATCAGCGCGAGCTGGGCGAGCGTCTCCGTATTCTGGACGAGAGTCGGGCGACCGCGGTAGCCGCGTTCGTACGGGCGCGGCGGGACGAAGGTCGGCTTGGCGACGCCGCTGTTGAGGAAGTGGATCACCGAAGTCTCCTCGCCCGTCACGTATCCGACCGGCCCGACGGCCAGTTCGATCGAAACGTCGTCCTCACCGCGAACCGAAGCCGCCCCTTCCAGCGAGCGCACGGCCTCAGGCGCATCCTCGCTGACCTTGACCACGATCTCGCGCGTGCCGATCGCCTTAGCCGCCAGCACAGCTCCGTCGAGCACCATGTGGGGCAGACGTGAGAGCAGCAGGCGATCCTTGGCGCTGGCCGGCTCGGTCTCTGAGCCGTTGACCACCAGCACCGTGCCGCGCCGTCGCGCGGCGACCGAGCGCAGCTTGACCGCCGTCGGGAAGTCGGCGCCGCCACGGCCGCGCAGGCCGCTGCGCTCCACGGCGCCGATCAGCTCAGCCGACGCGACGCGCGGCATCGGACCGTGCACCGCCTCGTGCTCGGCGAGCGTCATCGTCGCCCCACTGGGGTCAAGTCCCGCCAGCAACCGAGGCAGGCCGGTCGGTCCCGCGCTCATCCGCCGCCGCTTCCCGACGCGGTCGCTGCCAGCGTCCCGGTCACGACATTGTTCTGGGCATCGATGTTGAGGTGCGCGTGCAGGTCCATTCCAGCTCCCGCGGAGTCGGTGAGATGGGCCAGGAAATCCGTTCCCTGCAGCGAGACGATCCTGCCCTCCATGACCGATAGTAGGCCGTTGGCGATCAGGTCGACCTGGCTCCCGGTGAGCGATAGGCCTCCGCCCCCGATCGGGGCGCCGGCGAGGCGCACGCGCAGGCTTCCGGTCCGGCTTCCGCTGAACCGCATCGAGAGGTCGATCAGCGCGCCGCCGGCCACCGCCGTCTGCGAGACGGTTCCCTTCAACCGGGCGGAGAACGATCTGCTCTGCACCGTCGGCGCTGCCGTAGCCGCCGGCCGAGACGGCTTGGCCGGCGTCGCGACGACGGCGCGGGCCGGCACGAAGCTCTTGGCCAGCAGCTTGGTCGGAGTGCCGGCTTTGCGGGCCCAGCCGCTCTGCAGCGGACCGATCAGAGTGAACAGCACCAGCCCTAGCGGCGTTAGGACGGTCGCGGCCGTGGCCGGCAGGCGCACCCACCCCACGTCGGAGTCGGCCTGGGCGATCCGGGCCCAAACGGCGATCAGGACCGTGATCACGCACACGCCGGTCAGGACCAGCATCCACCAGATCTTGGTATCGCTGCCGGTGCCAAGACCGTGGAGCACCGCAACCGGCCAGCTGGCGTAGGCCAGCCAATGGACCGCGCGCCAGGCGTGATAGCCCAGCCGGCGCCTGATCAGGCTGGTCACCGCCAGCGCCACCAGCAGATCGAAGGACAGCGCCCCGAACCCCAGCCAGAGGGGCCGGTAGGTGCCCGTGAAGGGGATCACCGCATTGGTCACCGAGATCGGCGCAAAGCTGTCCAGCACGCTGGTGATGATGTGCACGACCAGGACTAGCAGGACCAGCAGCGAGACGTCGCGATGCACGGTCTCGATCGCGAACCGGGGCCAGCGCGGACCGGCCGAGAAGCGCAGCGATCCGAGCACGCCCAGCAGCACGCTCACGGTCAGCAGGACGAGCGCTACGGCGCCGGTGCCGCGGGTCAGATACCAGTAGGCCTTGGGACTGGCCGAGGCGAGCGCCAGCGTCATAGGGCCACCCGCGCCCCGGCCGCGCCGCGATAGCAGCGCAGGTCGTCGCCGACCTCCGGCCAGCCGGCGAGGTGCAGACTCGCGCCGTCGGCGCTGACGAGCCGGCTCGGCAGGGCCAGGGACTCCAGCCACTGCACGGCGCGCTCGCCGCGGACGATCGCCGCGGTGGTGGCGATGTTGGCATCCAAGCAGGTCGCGGCCGCGACGCTCACGGTGCGCCAGACGGCCTGGGCCGGGCGGCCGCTGACCGGATCAAGCAGATGATGGACGGACCCGGTTCCCGTGCGCCAGCGACGCACGGTCGTGCTGGAGGTGGCAAGCCCTCCGCTGCGCAGGGTTATCCACTGCCCGGGCGCCGCCACGCTTGCGCGATGGTCATCGGTTACCCGAACGCGCCAGCCGTCAAGCGGCGCGGCGCCGTGCAGCGCTATATCCCCGCCGAGGCTGACCAGCACGCCACATTCCGCTGCGCGGGCAGCCTGCGCGGCCGCGCGATCGGCGGCCAGCGCCTTCGCGGTCGCGCCGAGGTCAAGCGTGACCCCACGTCCCATCGAGACCGTGGCGGCGGCGCGGTCGATGCGGATCGTCTGCCAGCCGGCGACCGAGGCGAACGCCACCCGGGGCCGCCCGATGGCCTCGCCAGTTTGATCACCGGCGCCTGGCTCAGCGTCGCCTTGATCCCGGTGCAGCAGTTCGAAGTCGCGGTCATAGCCGAGCGCGATCAAGGCATCGCCCAGCGCCGGATCCACATCGCCGTCGGTCAGCCGCGCCGCACGCAACGCCGCACTGAGCGCGTCCAACAGGAGCGGGCTGACGCGCGTGGTAGCGCCGCCGGTGCGGTTGAGCGCCATCAGCTCCGAGTCCTGGCGAAAGCGCGAGCAGGCCAGATCGAACTCGTCCACCGTCCGCGCCACGGCGTCGCGGGCGTGCTGCAGCCCGGCCGGATCGGTGACCAGGACCGTCGCCGTGCTGCCGAACGCCGGGAAGCTGGCGCTGGTCTCTGTGGCGCTCATCGATCGACCCGCGGCCTGGGCGGCGTTCAGGAGCCCCCGGAGACCACGCCGCCCGACGATGGGGCGGGCGCGGAGGCGGCGGGAGCCGGTGCCGCCTGGGATGCGGCCGGTGCAGCCTGCTGCTGTGTTGGGGCCGGTGTGGCCTGCTGCGATGTGGGGCCCGAACCGCTCGATCCCCCGGACGACTGGCTGGGCGCGGCGTCAGGCGACTGCAGGCCGAGTTCGCCAGGGCTGGCCAGCGGCGGCATCCGCGCTGAGCGCGACGTAGTCGCCGACGCGCCCGCGATGCTCGCCGTTGTGGTTACCGCCGACTTCGAAGCGGCGCTGCGGAACGTGGGTTTGGCGCCGAGCGAACGGCCCGGCGCGACCGCCGAAGCCACCGCGGCGATACCGGCTGACAGCCCTGCCGCTCCGACGAACAGCGCCCGCCGGGTCCGGCTGACGCGGATCAGCGCAGCATCTCGCTGTAGACCAGCGAGGGGCTTGTTACGCGGCGCGATGCCGTGACCGGGTCCAATTGGCATGCTCACACTGTGCCCTGAGTCGATCAGACTTCGGTAAGAGAAGCATGAGAATTCGCCTATCACACCACCGACGCGATCGTGGGAAGCTCGATCGAGAACTGGGCCCCCTGCACCATCACGTCGCCGCCGTGGCGCTCGGCGATCGCGGCGACGATCGATAGGCCAAGGCCCGACCCGGGCCGCCCGGAGGTGTTGGGACCCCGCCAGAAGCGCTCGAACAGCCGCTCGCGCTCGTCGGGATCCGGCCCTGGTCCCTGATCGCAGACGCTCAGCCGGACGCGGTCGCCCTCACGCGTGAGCGTGACCGTCACCGTCCCGCCCTGAGGGCCGTGGATCAGACCGTTCTCGATCAAGTTCGCCAGTGCTCGGCGCAGCTCAGCGCGGTCGGCGCGCACCTGTGCGCGGTCGATCCGCCCCAGCGCCACCCGGCCGTCCTGATCGTGGGCACCAACCTCGTCACGGACCAGCCGATCGAGCCAGACCGGCTCCAGCGCGGGCGCCGAGTCCCCGGTGCGCTCTAGCACCAGCAGGGCATCGACCAGTCGTGCCAGCCGTGCCGCGTCGGCCCTCAGCTCCTCCAATACCTCGGGATCGGCTCCGTACCTGGCGGCGTACTCGGCGTTCCCCAGCAGCGCGGTGACCGGCGTACGCAGCTCATGCGACGCGTCGGCCAGGAAGCGGCGCTCCCCGGTCCTGGCCTGCTCCAGCGACGACAGCATCCGGTTGAGCACCCCGGTCAGGGTCGAAATCTCATCCGCGGCGGGTGGCTCGGGCAGTCGGCGTGAGGGGTCGGCCGTGCGCTCGATCTCACCCGCCGCCTCCGCCAGCCGGCGCAACGGCCGCAGCCCGCGGCGGATCAGCACGGCGGCGCCGAGCGCGGCAAGCAATGCCACCGCCGCCCCGCTCAATCCCACCACCACGCCGAGCCGCCCGATCGTGTCGCTGATGTCGGTGGTGTCGGACGCGACCAGCACCGCACCGCCGGCCGCCGGCCCCAGGTCCAGGGCGATCGGAGCCGCGTAGAGGCGGAACTGCTGCCCGCTGAGCTCGATGTCCTCAAACCCGGTCGCGCCGGCCTTCAGGACGCGCCGCACCAGCGCGTCCTGGGGCAGCAGACGGGCTCCCAGCGCCAGCGAACGAGCGATGATCCGCCCGCGCGCGTCGATCACCTCGACCACGACCTGGCGACCGGAGGCCGGCACCTCCAGCGCCCCCGGCGAGGTCAGCACCGCCGGGGCCGAGACGGCCAGCTGAGCGACCTCGGCGGCGCTTTCGCTCAGCGCCCGGTCCAGCGAGCCGTGCAGCTCGTGGCCCACCAGCAGCACAGTCACCACGCCGAACGCTGCGACGGCGGCGCACAGCGCTCCCGCCGCGGCGATCGCCAGCCGCGCGCGCAGCGTTTGCCAGGGCCCCAGGCGGATCATGGAGACGACGGCGGGAAGGCTATGTTTAGATCAGCAAACAGAGGAATCCCTCACTAAACTTGTGCAACTAGACATGGAGGTTGGTTTGCCGGTGGCAGTGGATCAGTTCGCCGCGCTTGCGCCGGCTCGAATCCTGCTCGTGGAGGAGGATCCTCGCGCGGCGATGCTGATCGGCGAAATGCTGCGGGCCACGTGGCGGCAGGGCCTGCTGATCGTCCACGCCGAGCGGCTCCAGGACGCGACCCAGGAGCTGCTCGATCACGGCGCCAGCTGCGTGCTGCTCGACCTGCCGGCCACCGATCGTGACCGGCTCGACGGCCTCAAGCACATGCACACCGCCGCGCCCGACGTGCCGATCATCGTGCTCTCCGACCAGGCCAGCGAGGCGGCGGGGCTGGTGTCGGTCAAGGCAGGCGCGCAGGATCACCTGCTCAAGAGCGAGCTTCACCCCGCGCTGCTCAGCCGCGCCGTCCGCTACGCGATCGAGCGCAAGCGCTCCGAGGTCGAGCTCACGCATCAGGCCCTCCATGATCCGCTCACGGGGCTTCCGAACCGGGCCCTGTTCTTCGATCGGCTCAGCGTCGCCCTGGATCGCTGCCGGCGAGCCAGCACCTGGGTCGCCGTGCTGTTCCTCGATGTCGACGGCTTCAAGCAGGTCAACGACTCGCTGGGCCACGCGGCGGGCGACCGGCTGCTGGTGGAGCTGGCGGGGCGCCTGCACGAGATGCTGCGCCCGATGGACACCGTCGCCCGCTTCGGCGGCGACGAGTTCACGCTGCTGTTCGAGGACCTGGAGAGCGAGCGCGAGGCGGTGTTGATCGCCGAGCGCATCAGTCGCTCGGCGAGCATGCCGGTCAGCCTCGGCGAGAGCCAGACCTCGTTTACGGTCAGCATCGGGATCGCGATCGTGCAGGAGCCGGTTGGCTCACCCGACCAGGTGATCCGTGACGCCGACGCCGCGATGTACCGCGCCAAGGAGCTCGGCGGAGCCCGCCTGGAGCTGTTCGACGAGAGCTCACGGCAGCGAGCGAGCGAGCGCCTACAGCTGGAAGGCGCGCTCCGGCGCGCCGTCGAGCGCTCCGAGTTGCGCGTGCATTACCAGCCGACGATGTCACTTAACAGCGAGATGGGGCTGAGCGGGTTCGAGGCGCTGGTGCGCTGGGAGCATCCCGAACGGGGGCTGATCGCGCCGAGCGAGTTCATGGCGATCGCCGAGGACACCGGCCTGATCGTGCCGATCGGTGATTACGTGCTCGAGCAGGCTCTGAGTCAGGTCGGGCGCTGGCGCCAGTCGTGGCCGAGCATGACGATGTCGGTAAACCTGTCCACGCGGCAGTTGGAGGATCCTGGACTCGCCTCGCGCCTGGCGCGCACGCTCAATGCCAGCGGGACCGACCCAGCCGCACTCTGCCTTGAGGTCACCGAGGACTCGGTCGAGCACAACCCTGAGCTGGCGGTGCGGATGCTCAGCGCGCTTAAGACCGTCGGCGTGAGGCTGGCGCTGGATGACTTCGGCACCGGCTACTCCTCGCTGTCGAGCCTGCGCAAGCTTCCCGTCGACGTGCTGAAGATCCACGAGAGCTTCGTCACGGGCCTGGACAACGGCTCCGGCGATGGGGCGATCGTCGGCGCAGTGGTCGAGCTCGGTCATGCACTCGGACTCAACGTGGTGGCAGAGGGTGTGGAGACCGACGTCCAACTGTCCCGGCTGCGCGATCTCGGCTGCGATGGCGCCCAGGGCTATCTGTTCGGGCGGCCGGTGACCGAGGACGAGGCTGGCGCGCTGCTGCGAGCCGGATAGCTGCGCGAGCGAAGTCGCTCCGGCGCCGGTCACGCGCGCAGTGAGAAGCCCGATCCGCGCAGCGTGCGGATCAGGGGCGGATCGCCGAGCTTGCGGCGCAGCCGAGTCACATAGCGGTCGACGACGTTGGCTTCCGCAGCGCCGCCCCAGATCTCCGCGATCGCTCGCTCGCGCGTGACGATGTGACCCGATTCCCTCAACAGCAGCTCCAGCAGCGCGGCCTCCCTTCCGGTCAGCTCGATCACCCGCCCCGCGCGAGTGGCGGTGCGAGCCTCGAGGTCCAGGTGAAGGTCGGCGTAGGCCAGCTGCGAGGCGGTCTCCGACCGCCGCCGCGTCAGCGCCCGCAGCCGGGCGATCAGCTCCTGCACCGCAAACGGCTTGACGAGGTAGTCGTCGGCGCCCGCCTCCAGTCCCGCGACGCGGTCCGGGACTGCGTCACGCGCGGTCAGCATCAGGATCGGGGTCGCCAGGCCCTTGCTGCGCAACCGCCGGCAGACCGCCAGCCCGTCGAGCGCGGGCATCGCCACGTCGAGCACGATCACGTCGGGCGCCGAGCGCTCGGCAGCCAGCAGCGCGGCGCCGCCGTCGGCGGCGAGCGTGACCTCGAATCCTTCAGCCGCCAGAGTGCGCTCCAGCATCCGTCGCAGCGGCGGATCATCATCAACCACCAGCACACGGTCTCGCATCCCGTGTGCAGGCGGGGCGTCACCCACCGGCGACGTCACGCCGGATGAAGACCAGGAACGCCGCGACGATCGCCGGGATCGCGTACAGCGCGCAGACCCAGACCGCCTGCAGGATCGGCGACCAGTCGATCGGTGTGCGCAGCAGTCCCTGCCAGGCATTGAACTGCGTGCTGAGCAGGTATGGCTGCAGGCTCCCCAGCCCCGGCAGGACGCCGATCAGCTGGATCAGCAGTGAGACCATCAGGGTGCCGACGACGGCCGCGGCGCTGTTGCGCGTGACGGTCGACAGCAACAGCCCGATGCAGACGATCGCGGCGATCGGGATCAGGTAGATCAGGAGGCTGACATAGACCAGTTCCAGCGACTTGGGCGCCGAGACGATCGTGCCCGACAGGCTCTGCAGCGCGTTGAAACCCGACTGCAGGCTCCCCGCCACGACCGCGACCGTGCCGCACAGGAAGATCGCCACGACTGCGTAGGTGGCGGCCGCAAGGGCTTTGCCGGCGAAGATCTGCCAGCGCTCGAGCGAGCGGGTGAAGATCGTCTTCAGGGTCCCGTTGTGGTCTTCGGAGGCGAAGATGTCGCCGGCCACCAGCGCCGTGATCAGCGGGAACATCCAGACCGCGCCGAACAGCAGGATGACCAGCGGCACCGCGAGGCCGCTGCGGTCCAGGTAGGAGGAGAAGGCGAAGTCGCCGCCGCGGTTGTGATGGCGGAAGTGGACCGCGAGCACGAACAAGATCGGGACGATGATCGATGCCCCCAGCCCCAGATAGGTGCGCTTCTGGTGGCGGAGCTTGAACAGCTCCCAGCGGTAGACGGTGGCGGTCCCGGGCATCAGCGGGCGGCCGGCTGCTTGGTGGCCGGATCGGGGGGCGAGGGTGGCACCGGGCTCGCTTCGTCGCCCTCGGTGAACGAGAAGAACAGGTCCTCGAGCGTCACCGTCTGGGGCGCGAGCGCACGGATCAGGGCCCCGGCCTCCACGAGCGCCTGCGACAGCTCGGCAGCGGCCGCCTCGTCAGCGGTGAAGGTGATCCTTCCGTGTTCGTCGATGTGCGCGTCGGAGACTCCCGGCTGGGCACGGCAGACGGCGAGCGCGCGTTGGTCGTCGGTCGTCTCCAGGCGGTAGGAGGTGCCGGCCCCTCGTTTAAGCGTCGCAATCTCGCCCTCGTACACGATCCGCCCCGAGCGCACGATCGCGACCCGGTTGCAGACGTCCTCCACCTCGGTCAGCAGATGGCTGGAGAGCAGGACGGTCATTCCCTGGCCGGCGAGTCGGTGGATCAGCAGGCGCATGTCGCGCATTCCGGCGGGATCAAGGCCGGTGGCGGGCTCGTCGAGCAGCAGCAGCTTGGGGTCGCGCAGCAGCGCGGCGGCGATCCCCAGCCGCTGGCGCATGCCGTGCGAATAGCCACCGACGCGGTCGCCGGCCCGGCTTGACAGCTCCACCGTCTCCAATGCTTGGTCGATCCGCTCCGGCGCCCCGTGGCCGTCGAACGCCGCCAGCAATTCCAGGTTTCGCCGCGCGTTGAGGTACGGATAGAAGGTGGGCGCCTCGACGAAGCCCGCAACCCCGTCCAGGGCGCGGACGCCCTCCATCGGGTCGCGACCGAACAAGCGCACGCTGCCCTCGGTCGGCCGGATCAGACCCAGCATCATCCGCAGCGAGGTTGTCTTGCCGGCACCGTTGGGGCCCAGATAGCCGTACACGTCGCCGGTGTTGACGGTCAGGTCAACCCCGGCGACGGCGGTCAGCTCTCCATAGCGCTTCACGAGCCCGCGCACTTCGATCGGCGGCGCCCTGCCGGCGTTAGGCGAGACCCCGCCGGCGTTAGGCGGGTTCCCGTCCGCGGCGGCGCTAGCGCTCACAGCGCTCGCGCCGCAGCGTCGGCTGCCACCGCCGGTACCGAGCCGAGAACCGTGTAGGCGACACCATCGCGGGTGAAGCGCACGATCGTTCCGAGCGCAGTATCGAGCTCCTGGCCGGTCACGCCGTGGATTGAGACGGTCGGCAGGCTGAGCGTACTGCCACCGCCCTGGCCGGAGCTCTGGCTCTTGGCGGCGCCACCCGGGCTCGGGCTCTGTTCGATTACCGCCACACCACCGAGGTTCTGGCCGTAGGTGACCAGCGCGGCGGGCTTACCGGCCCAATCGAGCAGCTGCACGGTCCGGCGCGGCAGGCCCACGAGCCTATTGGGGGCCATCAGCGTGAACGGAAGCCGGGCGGCGACCGCCGCTACGCCGCTGACGCTGGCCTGACTGCGGTGCGCCTTGCTCTTGGTCCGGGCGGCGTGGCCGGCTGCCGTCCCAAGGCCAGTGGTCGAGATCTTGACGACCTTGTCACCCAAGGGCGGTCTGATCGCGAAGTCCGAAGCCGGAACCGAGCCGTAGGAGATGTCGGTCGCAGCCAACTGGAGCACCGGCGTGTTGCTGCCGCGGGCGTAGATGGCGAAGCGCAGCGGCACGCCGCGGGCGGCGTCCCAGGCCAGCTCGGCCGAGCCCAGCAGACCGCCGTCGTGCTTGGGCGAGACGCTGACAGTGTAAGCCGCCTGCCCCGCCACGTCGCTGGGGGTGGCGCCGGAGATGTTGACGCTTCCCATCAGGCGGTTGAGGTCAGATTGGATCTGAGCGATGCTCGGCAGGGTGTCCGGCTTGGTCGCGCCGGCCTTCGCCGTGCTCTTGCCCTGGGGCAGCGTGCCCTTATAGACCGTGTTGGAGGATGGGTCGGAGATCCAGAAGGAGCCTTTGCTGACCAGCACCTGGGCGTCACCGTTGGCGGATTGCAACTCGAGGCGCAGCCGGTCGCTGGACAACCACAGGCGTCCGCGTGCGCCGGTGAGGATCGGATCGGATCCCAATCCGGATCCCTGGATCGCGCTGGTGTCGATCAGGTTGTTGGTGAACGTGATCCGAGCGCTGAGCCCGGTCACCGCCGGTGCCGAGAGCGCCTTATGTAGTGCCGGCGCGAGTCCGCTGCGCGGGGGGACCGGCCCGGACCCAGAGGCCGCGAGGGCGATCGCGGTTCCGCCGGCAGCCGCCACGACCAGACCGGTCAGCGTTGCCAGCAACCGATGAGTTGAGACCGTACGCAGGTACTTCATGGGGACTCCGCCTTTCTCGTGATAGAGCGAAGATAGGCCAGAAGCCTGAAATTAGTCTGACAGAGCGGATACCCGATCCCCGACAGCGGATGTGGCCGGAGCGCTACCGTCGTCGGTATGTGCCGTCTGTTTGGGATGAGCGGGGGCCGGGAGCCGGTCAAGGCGACCTTTTGGCTGCTGGAGGCCCCAGATTCGCTGGCGCTTCAGAGCCGCAGGGAACCCGACGGCACCGGCCTGGGCGCGTTCACGGCAGCGGGGGAACCAGTCGTGTTCAAGCAGCCGCTGGCCGCCTTCGAGGATCACGAGTTCGCCTCCGAAGCTCGTGAGGTCAGCTCGCGCAACTTCGTCGCCCACGTCCGCTACGCGTCAAACGGCGCCGTGAACCTGCGCAACACCCATCCGTTTGAGCAGCATGGACGGCTGTTTGCCCACAACGGCGTGATCGGCGCCCTGGATCAGCTGGAGCACGAGCTCGGCGATGCCCGCTCGCTGGTCGGCGGCGACACCGATTCCGAGCGCTTTTTTGCGCTGATCACCAGGGAGATCGAGCGAACCAGGGAGATCGGCGCGGGGATTGTCAGCGCCGCCACTTGGGTGGCCGATCATCTGCCCGTGCTCTCGCTCAACTTCATCCTGATCACCGGATCGCAGCTGTGGGCGCTGCGCTATCCGGACATGCACGAGCTGCACCTCCTAGAACGAGAGCCCGGCGGACCGAGCGGCGGGCGCCACCTGGAGCACGCCAGCGCGAGGGGCAGCATTCGCGTTCGCTCCGGCCAGCTCGCCGACCGCCCCGCCGTGGTGGTCGCCACCGAGCGGATGGACGAGGACGCCGGCTGGCGCTCGATGCAGTCCGGCGAGCTGCTCCATGTCGACGCCGATCTCCGGGTGCAGATCACGCGCCCGCTGGTCCGGCCGCCCGCATACCCTCTATCGCTCTCTGACCTCGATCCGAAGGCCGCCGCTTCACAGGGGGCTCCGGCATGAGCGCCACCCTGCCATCTGGCCACAGCGCCACGCGGCCTCCCGGCGCGAGCGCCCCCTTACCCCCCGGCCCGAGACTTCCCCGGGCGATCCAGACGGTCGGCTTCATGCTCGCCGGGGCGCGGTTTCTGGAGGCATGCCGGCGACGTTACGGCCCGGTGGTCACGTTCGGGACACTGTTTGACGAGCGGTTCGTGATGGTCTTCGATCCCGAGCTGGTCAAGGAGGTGTTCCGGGGTTCAGGCGAGCAGCTGCACGCCGGCGAGGCCAACGCGCTGCTCGGACCGATCCTCGGCGAGCGGTCGGTCCTGCTGCTTGACGGCGCCGAGCATCTGCGCCAGCGGCGGCTAATGCTCCCCCCCTTCCACGGCGCGCGGATGCTGGTTCACGAGCAGGCGATGCGCGACGCCGCCGATGTCGAGATCGATTCATGGCCGATCGGCGAGCCGTTCGCCCTGCTGGGGAGCATGCAGTCGCTGACGCTGCGCGTGATCCTGCGCGCGGTGTTCGGATTTCAGCCCGGTCATGAGGAGGCCGAGCTGCGGCGCCGGCTGCGGGCGATGGTGGAGCCGCTGGCCCGTCCGCGCGGCCTGCTGATGGTCGCTGCGGCCGTGCGCGGGCGCCGCAACCGACGGGCGGTGATCCAGTTTGAGGCGCGCAAGCGCGCGGTCGACGAGATCCTCTACTACGAGATCGCGCGGCGGCGGGGGCAAGCTGATCTCGTTGAGCGCGACGACGTCTTCTCCGCGCTGCTGCTCGCCCAGGACGAGCACGGCGAGCGCCTGTCCGATCGCGAGGTGCGCGACGAACTGGTCACGCTGCTGCTCGCCGGCCATGAGACTACCGCCACCGGCCTGGCGTGGACGTTTGACCTGCTGCTGCACACGCCCCGCGTGCTGGCCCGGGCGCGGATGGCGGAGCCCGAGTACCTCGACGCGGTGGTCAAGGAATCGCTGCGCATCCGCCCGGTGATCCCCGGC
>CALAQT010000385.1 GCA_937888775.1 uncultured Actinomycetes bacterium
AGTTGGGGTCATAGACCATCGGATAGATGCGATAGCAGCGGTCGGTGCGGCGGCCCGGAGTCAGATCATCGGGCTGGTCGGGGGCGGCCTCGTCATAGATCTTCACGTAGCACTTGTCGGCCATCGTCCCGCCATGCGAGGACAGGTTGTAGAGGGCGGCCGACTCCTCGGTGGGCAGCCAGAAGAACCCGAAATGACGGTGCTGGTTGACGAGCTCGTCCCAGCGGCCCATGACCTCGGCCCACGGCCACACGTCGATCTGTTCTGTGAGCCGATAGGCGTCGGTCACCTCGAGCTCGAGTTGCGTCATCACCCCTAGCATCCCAACGGCCACCTGAGCCGCACGCAGCAGCTCAGGCTGATCCTCGCCGATCTGGCGGATCTCGCCGGTCGCCGTCACCAGCCGGACGCCCCGGACGATGCCGGAGAGGCTCGTGTATCCGGTTCCTGAGCCGTGCGTGGCGGTGGCGACGGCGCCGGCAATCCGCTGGGTGTCGATGTCGCCCTGGTTCTTAAGGGCCAGCCCGTCGCGCCACAGCGGCTCGTAGAAATCTCGGATCTGGGTCCCCGCCAGCGCCGTGGCACGCTTTGCACCGGGATCCGTGGCGACCACCCCGCTCAGCGCAGCCAGGTCCAGAAGCAGCCCATCTGTCTGCACCACCGGGGTGAACGAATGCCCGGCGCCGACGACCCGTAGGCCGGTGCCCCGCTCGGCCGCTTGACTAACGAGCTCGGACACCTCGGCCTCGTCGCGCGGCGCAGCGGCATAGCTGGGTGTGAAGGATTGATTGCCCACCCAGTTGCGCCACAGCATCGGAGTCGGCAGATCAGTCAGCACGATCTGGGGCATTAGATCCTCTCGAGCGCCGGTGTCGTAACGGGCCGTCCGGCTCGCCCGGCCCGAGCCCCCGGCTGCACGCTCAAAGCCGGCTCACCGGGGTCAAGCGCAGGGGAGATCGTAGTCGAGCACCGTAGCTCGCACTAGAGCTCTCGCTCGTAGAAGTAGTTCAGCGGGCCATCAGGCTTACCCTCGCGATTGCTGAAGCCCAGGCTCTCGTAGAGCGCCCGCGCGACCACGTCTTGCTCGCCGGTGCCGAGCTCCAGACGGTCAGCGCCCTTGCGCCGCGCGAAGTCGATCGCGGCCTCCATCAGCGCCCGCCCGAGTCCCTGGCCGCGGCGCTGCGGACGCACGTACAGCTCCGCCAGATAGCACTCGAGCGCGTTCGTCCAGATCCCGGGGCGAAACCGCAACGCCGCCAGCCCGAGCCCGTCGGTGCTCAGCAGGACGGAGAACTCCTCGGTGCTCAGAAGATCTCTGACTCGCTCGGCCAGCGCGCTGGGGCTGGGCGTGGGCTCGTCGAACTCGGTGTTGAAATCGTGCAGGAGCCGACCGATGAGCTCAGCGTCCTCCACCTCTGCGCTGCGGACGGCGTTGCCCACGGGCATCAGCCTACCCGCGAGGACCCGGGGGTCGTGATCGCCAGCGGGTTCACGCGGGCAAGCGGTTGATGGCGTGGTCGCCGGTCGCCCACAGATGCTGCACCGCATAGGCCCGCCACGGCCGCCACGCGTTCGACGCAGCCTCCAGCGCCGCCGGCGTGAACGGCAGACCGAGATCCCGGGCTGCCCTAATGACACCGAGATCGCCCTTCAGGAAGGCATCGGGATCCCCTAGGGCCCGCATGGCGATCGTTTCCACCGTCCATGGACCCAAGCCGGGGAGCGCCGACAATCGACGACGTGTCTCGTCCCAGTCCGTGTCCGGGGCCAGTTCGATCTCGCCTGAGACCAGGGCCGCCACCAACATGATCAGCGTCCGGCGACGTGACCGGGGCAGGGCCAGACTCGCAGGATCGAGCTCGGCCAGGCTCGCGGGGTCCGGGAACAGGTGGGTCAGACCGCCGTCGGGGTCATTGATCAACACACCGTGCGCGCTGACCAGACGGGCGGCGTGCGTGCGCGCCGCAGCGGTCGAGACCTGCTGGCCGAGCACGGCTCGCACCGCCAACTCCGCCGGATCGACGGTACGCGGCACCCGCCGGCCCGGGCTTCTGGCCACCAGCGGGGCCACGCGTGGATCGGAGCTGAGCTGCTCGTCGATGACGACCGGATCAGCATCAAGGTCGAGCATCCTCCGGCAGCGGCCGACTGCCAGGTCCAGGTCGCTCAGATCGTCGAGGCGCAGACGGCAATCGACGCGGTCGGGCCCAGGCCGGAGCGCAACGATGCCGGCGCCATGTGGCAGGCGGAGTGTGCGGCGGTACCACCCCGCTCGCCATTCCTCAACTCCGGGCACGGCTGTGGCCGCCAGGTGCCCGAACAGGTTGTCAGGGCACAGGGGCCGGCGAAACGGCAGGCTCAGATTCAGTACGCCCGGCAGCCCGCCTCAGCCCACGGCGATTAGGTCGACCACGAACACGAGGGTCTCGTCGGGGCCGATCACTCCACCCGCGCCGCGCTTGCCGTAGGCGAGCATGGGCGGAATCGTGATCCGGCGCTGTCCACCCACCTTCATACCGACGACACCCTGGTCCCAGCCGGCGATGACCTGGCCCTTGCCGAGGCCGAACTTGAACGTCTTGCCACGGTCCCAGGATGCATCGAACTGCTTGCCCGTCTTCCAGGAGACGCCCACGTAGTGGACTTCGACGACGCGCCCTGACACGGCCACCTCGCCATCGCCGACGACGACGTCCTCCAGTTCGAGCTGGTAGGACGGCGACTGGTCGGAGGGGACCTCGACCTCAGGCTTCTCACGGGCGCCCACAATGGAACCGTAGCGATTGCTCGCCGCGACTGGCGTCTCAGCGGCGAACACACCCAGGCAGGCCGGCGGTTTAGCCTTGCTTGCCATGGCCGCACCTGGGAACCCTGATCCCCGCCGCACGCGCCTGCCGGAGTTGGTGATCTTCGACTGCGACGGCGTGCTCGTGGACAGCGAGGGGATTTCCGGCGAGGTCCTGGCGCGGGCGTTGACCGCCGCTGGATTGCCAACATCGCCGGCTGAGGCGTTGCACGGATACAAGGGCCTGCTGATGGCCGAAGTGATCGAGCGAGCGCAGGCCCGGTTGGGCGCGGCGCTCCCGGGGGAATTCGCCGACGCGTTCGAGCGCGATCGCACGGTCGAGTTTCACCATCGTCTCCAGCCAGTGCCGGGCGCCGACGAGGCTGTGCGATCGCTGCGCGCGGCCGGCGTCAAGGCCTGCGTCGCATCACAGGGAAAGCTGGAGAAGACCGACCTCACCCTGACCCTGACCGGACTGCGCGAGCTGTTCGCCGAGAACGAGTTGTTCTCGGCCTACATGGTCGCGCACGGCAAACCGCACCCCGACCTCTTCCTCCACGCAGCCGCTGCCATGCGAGCAAGCCCTGATCGATGCGTCGTCGTCGAGGACACGGCCATCGGTGTGAGAGCCGCGCGCTCAGCCGGCATGCGCGCGTTTGGCTACATCGCCGACAGCGACGAGGAGACTCTGCGCCAGGCCGGTGCTGAAGTGCTGCGGTCGCTCGCCGCCCTGCCCGAGCAGATCGGACTCCCTCCTGCGATCCGCGATCACCCGTACCATGGCGCACGACGCCGTGCCGTCTGAAGTCATGGGGGCAAGCTAGCTGCGCCACGTCTCCGGTCGGACCGCCGGGGGGTTCGGATCCTCCGGCTTTGGGTACCCGAGGGGTGTCAACGACACGCACCGCGTATTCGTGCGGTCGGACCTGAGTCCCTCTTCAGGGGTTCCAGTTCTGTAAAGACCGTTTTGTGGTGTTACGCGCTCGTCCCATCGCTCTCCCTAGTGTTCGCACGCGTACGTCAGTCTCCGTATCCCGCACTAGTTCCAGCGTGCCTGGTACGGGTAACTTGAAAGCTCCGGCGCGTTGGTGTCAATGCGCGATATCAACGAGGAGAAGCAAATGATCGCCCTAGGCATCGTCCTGCCGATCGTCGGATTCATGGATTCGTTGCCAAGGTCGCCATCTTGTGGACGATCGGAATCATCCTGTTGGTCGTCGGCGCGGCGCTCGTGCTGGGTCGAGATGAGGCACGGCGACACCCGACTGGACGAAGCGACGGACGCCGAGCCGGTGGAAGACGTCAACGGTGAGCCCTCCCGGTATGACGCGGCGTTGGCAGGACCAGATCAGCCAAGCGGTGAAGACGCTCGCCGAGCAGCGGACTCGCGGCAAGTACAGCGATAGGATCGCCAAGGCCACGTCGTCAACCGGCGCCTACGTCAATCGTCTGGTCTCAAAGGGAGACGCGACGGCGGCCCAGGCCACACCGGCTCAGGCCTCGGAGCTGGGCTCGGACCAGAGCAGCGGCGGCGGCCTCGCCCGCGCCCGCAAGTCGGTGAGGTTTTGATGGTTTGATCAAGCCCGCGGGTCGCGGCGACCCGGACCCTAGGCTGCTCATGGACGCGGCCGTACGGCGTCACAGCCGATAGGTTTGGCCGACGATGCGCGATGTGCCGATCAAAGGCGAGATGATCAGACTCGGACAGCTACTGAAGCTGGCCGGGATAATCGACAGCGGCGCTGAGGTCAAGGCATTCCTCTCGGCCGAGCCGGTGTGGATAAATGGAGACAGGGAGGCGCGGCGTGGCCGGCAGCTGCACCCGGGTGACGTGGTCCGAGCCGGCGGTCATGAGCTGCGCCTAACCTCGGCGGATCCCGGTATCACGTGACAGCGATCCGCCCGGGAGCGATCCAAGAACGGCCGAGTGGAGGCTACCCAAAGGTCGACCTCCTTCGACCCGACTCCGAGGCGCCTCGGCCCGCTCAGGCCAGGCGAAACTTGATCGCCCCGCGCCGGGGAGGCTTGCCTATGTAGTCCAAGGTGAGCGAAACCGTCTCGGACTTGGCTTTACGCGACTCGATGCGACTCGCAAGCGCACTCGAGATCAAGACCAGCCCGCGCGAGACCGTGAGCTTCACACCCGTGGGCGGCTGCTTGAAGGTCAAGGTCAGCTTGCCGCGGGACAGCTTGGCGGTGAAGGACAGCCGCCTGCCATGCAGATCCTTCGACGAGGTCCCAGCCGCCAGCGCCCGCCTGGCGGCGACGAACGAGAGTCCGTGCGGAAGTAAGATCACCAGCTTGCTCAGCTTCAGATCGCCGCCGGGAGCGGGTATCGACAAGCTGAATCCGGGTCTGGTCGTGTTCGATTTGCTGAGCGTCGCGCTCGCGAACGCAGACGAGGACCACTTGACGGTCTTCGTGGCGGCGGATGTCGCGCTGGCGAATCCGGCCAAGCTCGTCGCCTTGACCACCGCTTCCAGGCGCGAACCGACATCGGCGACGGTGACCGTGTAGCTGCTCTTGATCTGATTCGAGATCGGCGTGCAGTTCTTGCCATCTGTGCTGCAGCGCACCCACCGATAGCTGTAGGTGGGGGTCAGAGTGCCCGACCAAACGCCGTTGGGCACTGTCAACTTGCGGCCCTGTTGTGCGGTACCGGAGAGCTTGGGAGCCGACGTGTTGACCGGAGCGCGGCCGATCGTCCACGTGTACGTGGCCCGAGCGGTTGCACCGGTGGCGTCGGTCGCCTGGACGGTGAAGTTATGCGTCCCGTTCCCAAGCGAGCCGTAGCTGGCGGTCTTGCGGGTCGTGCACGCGCTCAACGCGGCGCCGTCCAACGAGCACTGAACGGTTGTCACCGCGTTGCTGACAGCGAAGCTGAAGTTGGCGAGAATCCGGGTGGTCGGATTGGCCGGCTCCGAGGTCGGCGCGATCACGACCGAGAGCGGCGACGGTTCCAGGTCGATCACCGAGACAGTGCCGGTGTTCGCGGGGCCACCGGTCTGCAGCGGGTACGGCGGGTACGTGGTAGCGGTGTCAGCGGGCAGCCGCGGCGCGGTGGCGATCAGGTATCGACCCGTGCTGCTGATGGCCAGGCCGTCGACGTTGTCCAGACGGGAGTCGGTGACCGCGTCAACCAGCCGCGGCGCACTCGGGTTCGAGACGTCGATCGTGGCGACCGACGCCGCGTCGGGAGCGGAGACGAAGGCGAAGTTGCCGCGGACGCGCACCCGATACGCACCAAACAGGTGGGGGTCGCTGAGCGAAGCGACGACGGGCGTCAGGCGCTGGCCCTTGTACGACGTGACATAGGCGTAATTGCCAGAGATCGACACGCCCGTCGCGTGATCCAACCAGTTGCCGTACGCACCCGACGGCGAGTTCTGGATCGTCGCGACGATCGCCCCCGTAGCCAGATCGATGACCGAGAATGATCCGGTACTCGTGTCCGGATACGTGGGTTGCCCGCCAATCAGTCCCTGCGAGGCCACGTACGCATAGTTTCCTGAGATGGCAACGGCATATGCGCCGAACAGATCTGTTCCGCTCTGCGTATGGACGGGAACCACGACGGGGGCGAGCGGGTTGCTGATGTCGACGACCGTCAGGCTGTTTCCGTTGCCGTCATCGTTGCTGCCGCTGGCGCAACTCGGCGCCGGTCCTGGGGCGCACGGGCCGTTCTGGTTCTTGCTGGTTACGAACGCGTGGGTCCCGACGATGGTGACGTTGACGGCACCGATCATTTGCGGCATGGAGGCCGTCGATGCGACCAGCGTCGGGCTCGCAGGGTTGGAGAGGTCGATCACGTTCAGCTGACCCGACCAGTAGGAGGCGGCGTACGCATAGTTGCCGGACACCGCCACCGATGCCGTCCCCGACAGCGTGGTGGAGTTGCTGATGGCTCCCACCACCGCCGGCCCGGTTGCCGCCGCGGCGGCACCCGCCAGCCACGCCGATGCAACGATCGTGACCAGCACACCGAGCACGGCAGAACGCTTCATAGGCTCCCCCTACTGCGATTCTCCAGATCCGCCCGGAAGCACTATAGCGAGACGTGACTTCGAGGTCGCCCGATCAGTCGGCCGTCGCGGGGAACTCGGCGATCCGATCCCCGTCCCCAACAGCGCGCGCCGACCGGCAACAGGGCCAGGGGGTCGATGTCTGCTCGTCGTGCCGTGAGTGCTCCCAGCAGCGCCGGTTCAGGGGCGCTGCGGGCATACGCGATGCTCAGGCCGAAAGGCTCGGGATCGATCTCACGCCCGGCCCGGTCGGCTGAGGCCTGGATGCGCTCGCGCGCGACCCGGGCTTCCTGCGGCGTGAGCGTCGCCCCCAGCCAGCCGTCGGCAATCCTGCCGACCCTGTCGAGTGCCTTCGGTCCGCGTCCGCCGAGCCACACCTCCAATGGATCCTGAACTGGACGAGCGGCGGCAGCGAGCGCGGTGAAGGACCAGCGAGCCGAGTGATGGTCGACCTCTGCGCCTGCCCACCAAGACCGCGAGGCCCAGACGCCGTCAAACCCGTTGGCCTCCAGCGCATCGGCAAAGGCCAGGACACTGGTAGCCGACAGTGATCCGCTGTGGGGGGCGACGGCGAAGCGAACCTTCATAGCGCGGGAGCCAAGCGTCCATGTTGGCAGAGCGGCGGTGACACGATTCGCGTGGTGATCACGCTTCTGGCGCCGGATGCCGCGGCCTGCGGCGAACACGTTCTGTCCTGAGAAGGAGTAGACACGTCAGGCGTGCGGCGGTGTTTCGGCGACGGCGATCCTCTTTACGAGCGCTACCACGACCGGGAGTGGGGCTTCCCGGTGCTCGACGAGCGCGGCCTGTTTGAACGGATGAGCCTCGAGGCCTTCCAATCCGGGCTGTCTTGGCGAACCATCCTCGCCAAGCGCAACGCCTTCAGAGCCGCCTTCGCCGACTTCGAGCCGGACGCGGTCGCGCGCTTCGCCGACTCCGACGTGGAGCGCCTGCTCGCCGACGCGGGCATCGTCCGCAACCGGGCGAAGATCGAAGCGACGCTCGCCAACGCCCGCGCCACGGTGGCTATGAGGGGCGCCGGTGAATCGCTCGATGCGATAGTTCGCGCCCACGCACCTTCGCCGCAGAACCCGCCACCCTCCAGTTGGGCAGATGTCTCACCGAGCACGCCCCAGAGCGTTGCGCTCGCGCGGGCTCTCAAACGACGCGGGTTCCGCTTCGTGGGTCCGACCACGCTCTACGCGCTCATGCAGGCCTGCGGCCTGGTGAATGTTCATCTCGTTGACTGCCCTGCGCGACCAGCGGTGCAACGAGCCCGCCACGCAGCGGGCTTGGTCTAGATCACGAGCTATGCCACAGCTTTGGCGCCGAGCGGGAAACGGACGCCGGTCAACTCTTCAGAGACATCCCATAGTCGGCGTGCCACGCCGGTGTCTTTTGCGGCGTGCGAGCGACCCACCAGCTTGGGCGCGCCGCGCTGCTCCATGAACCCGCCGGGTCCGGCGAAGCTGTTGCCCGGGACGTCGGCGACCGCAGCGTAGAGCGTCGGCAGCGCGCCGCCGTTCTCGTCCTGGGCGAGCAAGCGGTTGCCCACGACGCTGAGAAGGTCAATCGATCGGCGCCCGGTGTGGAACTGAAGGTTGGTCGACGCGTAGCCGGGGTGGGCGGCGGTGGCCACAACCGGGGAGCCCGCGGCGGTCAGCCGTCGTTGCAGTTCGGAGGTGAACAGCAGGTTGGCGAGCTTGGACTGTCCGTAGGCGCGCCAGGCCCTGTAGGGCTTGCGTTCCCAGTTGAGGTCGTCGAAGTCGATCTTGCCGACGCGGTGCCCGGTCGACGAGACGGTCACGACGCGGCCGGCGACGTGCTCGAGCAGCAGATTGGTCAGCGCGAAATGCCCGAGGTGGTTGGTGCCGAACTGCAGCTCGAAGCCGTCGGCGGTACGAGTAAGCGGCGGCACCATCACACCGGCGTTGTTGATCAGCAGGTCGATGTCCCCCTCCCACGCGGCGGCGAACTCGCGCACGGAGGGGAGGCTCGCGAGGTCGAGCTGGTGGACCTCGGTCGCTCCGGGCATCTTGGCGGCGGCGGTCTGACCCTTGTCGATGTTGCGCACGGCTAGGACAACGCGGGCCCCGGCGGCGGCGAGCGCATGGGCGGCAGCACGTCCGATGCCGCTGTTGGCGCCGGTGATGATCACGGTACGGCCGGTCATGTCGGGAATGTTGGTGGTGCTCCAGGAAGTAGTCATGGACAACAATGTAGACGATGTCCACAATGGTGTCAATGACAACTTCATTCGCTAGGCTGGAATCCGTGACCGAACGCCCCTACCACCACGGCAGCCTGCGAACTGCGCTGCTCGCGCACGCCGAGCGCACCGTCCGGGAGCGCGGCGTCCAGGACCTATCGCTGCGCGAGCTAGCGCGCGAGATCGGGGTCAGCCATGGCGCGCCACGCCGGCACTTCCCCGATCGCCAAGCGCTGCTCGACGCCCTCGCCGAGGCTGGATTCGCTCGCCTCGGCACCGAGCTGCGCAGCGCGGTCAACGGCGCCGACGAGGACTTCCCCGCCCGGTTGCGAGCGACCGCGGCAGTCTATGTCCGCTTTGCGACGCGCGACGCAGCACTCCTGGAGCTGATGTTCGCCGGCAAGCACCGCGAACCGTCAGGAGCGCTGCACGAGGCTGCCGAACGCGCCTTCTCGGTCATGCTCGAGCTGATCGAACAGGGGCAGGCCGACGGCGTCGTGCAACCGGGCGAACCCGAGCGCGTCGGGCTCGTCCTGTTCGCCACGATCCAGGGCATCGCGGCACTGGTCACCGGCGGCATGGTCGATACCGAGCAGCTCGACGAGCTCGTCACCGACGCGATCGCGTACTTCCTACGCGGCTCACGCACGGCCGCTTGAGCCGGCGCAGGTCAGAGGGCCACCTGCGACCCCATGATCACCGTACGGTCGCTTGGCAGCCCGTAGTGCTCGATCGGGTTGGCCGCGTTGCGGGCCATCGTGATGAACATCTGCTTACGCCAGTGCGCCATCCCCGGGGCCTCGGTCGGTGTGATGGTGATGCGCGACACGAAATAGGAGGCGTGCTCCAGATCGAGGTTGCGATCGAGCAGGCCCATTTTGCGACACAGCGCCAGTGCTGCGGGCACATCGGGATTGTCCTGATAGCCGATCCGCTCGGTCACGTGGAAGACCCGGAACAGACCGTGACCCATCCGCGCGACGACGAAACGGTCGGACCGATCGCAGTGAGGGACGCTGAGCGTCTCGACCGAGACGATCAGAACCTTCTCGTGCAGCGCATGAGCATGCTCGACCGCCGCGCGCAGCGCGAGCGGCGTCGTGTTCTGACTGGGGTTGAGGAAGATGGCGGTACCCGGCACTCTCCGGACCGGGGGCTCTGCGCCCGCCAGACCGTCGAGAAACTCCCGCAGATCTCCTTCCTGCTTTGTGCGGCTGCGCGTCACCAGTTCGGCGCCCTTACGCCAGGTGATCATCACGACGGCCATCACCCCGCCAACCGCGAGCGGCAGCCAGGCGCCGTGCGCGATCTTGGCCAGGTTGGAGCTGAAGAAGGAAATCTCGACCGTCAGGAACAGCGCGCCCATCAGGGCCAGCTTCCACTTGGACGTCCCCCAGAGCGATCGGGCGACGGCGAGGAACAACAGCGTGTTGAGGATGAAGGTCCCCGTCACCGCCACGCCGTACATGTCCCCGAGCCGATTCGAGGACTTGAACACCACCACTAGAACGGCAACGCCGATGCATAGCCCCCAGTTGACAAACGGCACGTAGATCTGGCCCTCCTGCTTGGAGGTGTGCTGGATCTTGAGCCGGGGCAGGAAGCCGAGCTGCACCGCCTGCTTGGCCACGGAGAATGAGCCCGAGATCACCGCCTGAGAGGCGATGATCGTCGCCACGGTGGCCAACAGCAGCATCGGGAATCGGCCCCAGCCGGGAATCATCAGGAAGAACGGGTTGGCCACGGCACGAGGACTGTGAATGATCAGCACTCCCTGACCGAGGTAGTTGAGCACGAGCGCGGGCAGGGCAAGCCCGAACCAGCCGAGGCGGATCGGGGTTGAGCCGAAGTGGCCCCGGTCGGCGTACAGGGCCTCCGCCCCGGTCACCGCCAGCACCACACCGCCGAGAATCAGGAAGCCCGCCGAGCCGTGGTTGACCAGGAACCGGGCCCCCCAACTCGGCGACAGCGCCTGAAAAACGGCCGGGTCCTTGAATACCTCGCGAGCTCCGAGCGCCCCGATCGCCACAAACCAGACGACCATCACCGGGCCGAACACCCACCCGATCGTGCCCGATCCGCGCCGCTGCAGCACGAACAACCCGATCAGGATCGCGAGCGAAAGCGGAACGATCAGATGCCCGAGCGCCGGAGCGTCGACCTGTAACCCCTGGAGGGCCCCGAGCACCGAGATCGCCGGCGTGATCATCCCGTCGCCAAAGAACAACGCAGCGCCGAAGATCCCGAGCAGCACCAGCGCAGCGGTGCGGCCCACTCGCTTGCGCATGATCAGGGCGGTCAGCGCCATGATGCCGCCATCGCCGCGGTTGTGCGCGCGCATGATGAAGCCCGCGTACTTGATCGACACCTCGACCATCAGCGCCCAGAAGATCAACGAGACGATGCCGAACACGCCGGCTGTCGTGGCATGGGCCGCTCCGTGCCGTTCGGTGAAGATGAACTGCTCGGTGTACAGAGGGCTGGTACCGATGTCCCCGTAGACGACGCCCAGCGCACCCAGCGCCAGCACGGCTCGACTGGCGTGCGCGATGACGTCTCGCTCGCGTTCAGCTACATCCTTCGTTGCATCAGGACCCGCCTCCTCGGCCGCCACGGGCTCCCGATAACTTGGCTCCGGGCCAAGCTTGTGCGCCGCCTCGTTGAAGCTTCGCCGCTTCCCCGGCTTCGCCGCGCCGTCGCCCGGGTCCTTCCCGCCCGCCTCGCCGTCAAGCTTGTCTACCCCATCGTGGAGGCTGCGTCGGCGCGAGGATCGAGTCATCGGCGGGCTGCCTGACGAGACGCAAGACGATCGGTTGCGGCCACGAACGATCGTGGGAGCGTGCCGGGCAGTCGGAGGACGCAGAGCGAGCGGATGGCGTCGGTCAGCAGCCGCAAGGGGAAACGTTGAAGCGCGTTGGCGCGGTCACTGGGAGTACGGTGCGGGTCGGCCATCGGGTTCCTGGGTTCGGAATTAGCAGCCGGCCAGACTTCCTGGCGCATACCGTACTCCGGTGCGCGCACGCTTGCGCGCGCAGTCTACGAGCTCGAGGTCGAGCTCGAGGTCTAGCTCCAGTCTGTGCGCAGAGCGCTCACCGGACTTGGCGACGAACCCTCCCGCTGGCTGCTGCTTGCGAGTGCGTGCGGCGGCTTGACCCGCCGCAGCCACGCACGCGAGAATCAAGGACCGGACCACGATTGCGGGGAGGAGAACGGTGCAGACCTACGACTACATCATCGTCGGCGCTGGGTCGGCTGGCTGCGTGCTTGCCAACCGACTGAGCGAGGACCCCGACGTCAAGGTACTGCTCGTGGAGGCTGGCGGGCGCGACAACGATGACCTGATCCACATGCCGGCCGGCTTTGCGTCGCTTTATCGCAGCCGCCACGATTGGGATTTGTCCACGCACCATGAGCCGTTCGCCGACCGGCGCCGAATCTTTCTGCCGCGCGGCAAGGTGCTCGGCGGGTCATCGTCAATCAACGCGATGGTCTACATCCGCGGCAACCGGGCTGATTACGACGAGTGGCGTGACGTGTACCACTGCGACGGCTGGGGATACGACGACCTGCTGCCCTACTTCAAACGCGCCGAGGACAACGAGCGCGGGCCCGACGAGTACCACGGCGTCGGCGGTCCGCTGTCGGTCCAGGACGGGCGTGCCCGCAGCGTCCTGTGCGCCGCCTGGCTCGACGCCGCCCGAGCCGTCGGCCTGGCCGAGAATTCCGACTTCAACGGGGCGAGCCAGGACGGTGTCGGCTGGTACCAGGTGACCTGCCGCGGGGGGATGCGCTGTTCGGCGGCTGTCGCCTACCTGCAGCCCGCGCTCGAACGCCCCAACCTCGAGGTCATCACGCACTTCAACGTCACGCGCGTAGTGCTCGAGCACCGTCGCGCGAGCGGGATCGAGGGCGCCAGGCTGGACGAGCTTGTGCGCTTCGGCGCCGTCCGAGAGGTAATCCTCTGCGCCGGGGCGTATCTCTCGCCGGTGATCCTCACCCACTCCGGCGTCGGTCGGCCCGACGAGCTCATGGCACTTCAAATCCAGCCGGTGCACGAGCTGCCCGGGGTCGGCCTCAACCTCCAGGATCACCCAAACGCCGGGGTCAACTACGCCTGCGATGACCCGGTGAGCCTCAAGGACGCGCTGACCGAGGAGAACCTGGCCCTCCTGCAACAGGGCCGGGGGCCACTGACGTCCAACCTCGCCGAGGTCGGCGGCTTTCATCGAACGCGCGACGACCTGACCGCGCCAGACATTCAGTTCCACGCGGTGCCGGCGCTGTTCATGGACGAGGGCCTGATGCCGGCGCCGGAGCACGGTTGGGCGGTTGGCGCCTGCGTGGTCAAGCCCGCGAGTCGTGGCCAGGTTGCGATCGTTTCGCCGGACCCGCTCGCGCACCCGCTGATTCTGCACAACTATCTCGCCGAGGAGGACGATCGGCGCTCGATCGTCGAAGGCGTTCGCCTGTGCGAGGAGATCGCGCACACCCAGCCGCTCGCGCGGTACTCCGATCGTGCTCTGTTCGCACCCGAGGGCGACACTGACGAGGAGATACTTGCCTACACGCGGGCAACGATGCAGACGATTTATCACCCCGTCGGCAGTTGCAAGATGGGTCTCGACGCGATGTCGGTGGTCGATCCCGAACTGCGCGTTCGCGGCCTGGAGGCGCTGCGCGTGGTCGACGCGTCGGTGATGCCGACCGTGCCGCGCGGCAACACGAATGCGCCGACAATCGCGATCGCCGAGAAGGCGGCGGACCTCATCCGTGGACGGGGGCCGGCGCCCGCGCCGACGGCCGAGACCGCGGCCGCATAGCATCGTCGCAGTGAGAGATGCCCACGGCGTGAGCTATCGCTCAGCTACAGCGGCATGAAAACTAGCGGACCTTGTTATGGCGACGGCTGTCCGCCCGCGCGGTCATGATCTTCGTTCCACGGCGAACCGAGGAGCGACCATGGCCGACCCAGCTGATCTGCTGAACGCCTGCGGGGACGCGATCCGTGACCTCGGCGGCGCGGCCGCCTCGCTCGCTTCCGGACCGGCCGGTCTGACCATCGATCTACTCCGTCCGATGCAGCGCCAAGCCGAGCTGCTTGAGCAAGTTCTCCAGCGCCAGCTCGAGTTCGAGCGCGAGCTTGTCGGCCGTGCGGTCGCGCCGGCGCGCGCCGCGCTCGAGCTCGTCGAACAGGCCACGGGCACATTTCGCGCGCAGGCAGCCGCGTTTCGTGCAGCGTCCGCGGTCTTCGGCCAGCTCGCCGATTTGATGGAGCAGCAGGCGGAACTCGTGGAACGTACAGGCGCGGCTATCCGGGACCCGGTCGCAGCATTGCGGTCCACTCGCGGCTAGGGTGACAACGCGGCTGGAACGCGACAGTGAGTGTTGACACGCCGAGATCCAAGCCCTGGCAGACCGCGTCGATCTGACGGGCCGGTATTGGCCGGGCGACCACTCGGCGTCGCCCGGGCCGGCAACGTGATGACGAGAATCGCGACTGATCCTGGCTCTGGATTTCGAATTGTGGAAAGGATGTATTTAGACGTCGGCTGCGGACTCTTATCGTCGAGAGCGGCAGGGCTCGCGCTCAAGACAACCAACCTGGAGGGGGAAGCAGCAGGCCTGAGGAGATTTGCGTCGGCGATCTGATCGACATCATCGTCGACTGGATTGGACGATGATCGGGAATTTGAGCCCGCAGACCCGGACGCGCGCTGGGAGCCTGATCCGGCGCGCATTTCGCCGTCTCAGCGCGCGCACGTTCGCCGGGGTCGTCGTCGTCGACGCCGTTGTGGTAACCGCACTGCTGATGTCGCCATCGTCGGCGACCTTGATCGCGACTGCCGCCGCAACGCAGGTTGTTCTGCTGAAACGTCACCACATGACGATCGACGGGTCAGACCAGGATGTACGGCCAGCCCGTCGCCGCTCGTGTGATCCGGGCGCGCCCGGGTCTCGGACGCGCAGCCGGCCACGCCGTGCTGGCCTGGGAATCGCTGTTCCTCCTGCCCCTCACCGCGCCGCGTGCGGTGGTCCTCGCCATGCTCGCGGTCGGGGTGTCGTTTCACGCCGGCGGCAGCGCTCGGGTCCCTCGTCGGCATCCGAACGTCCATCAGGATCAACGCGAACGTCTGACGCAAAACGGCGCGCAGCGCAGCGCGTCCCGAGTCGGCCTCGACAACGTCCACGTCCACGTCCACGTCCACGTCCAGCGAGGCTGGCATCGCACGGATCGCGACCCGCTGATCCTCGTGATCGTTGACCACCAGGACGGCCGCCGGCTGCCGCGACTCGCCTGAAGCCTCGACGGGGCCGGGCCGTACGGCCTGGAGGCTATTCGTACTGCAGCGCCTCGAGCACGTTGAGACGCCCCGCCCGCCGCGCGGGGAGAATCGCGGCGATGATGCCGGCGATTACCGCGGCGATTACGAACACAACCAGTGTTCCCCACGGGATCGTGAGGGAGGCGTAGTTGATCGCGATGCCGACCATCAATGCCAGCGCAACGCCGAGCGGAATGCCCAATGACGCTCCGAGCAGCGCAGTGATGATGCTCTCGTGGCGAATCATCCGCCGTAGCTGGCGCCGGCTCATCCCGACTGCGCGGAGCATGCCGAGCTCGCGGGTGCGTTCGAAGACGGTCAGGACGAGCGTGTTGACGATCCCGAACAGGCTGACCACGATCGACAGCGAGAGAAGAACGTAGAGCAGGTTGAGCAGCGTCGTCAATCCCTGCTCCTGGTTGTGCCCGAACTGTGACTTGGTCTGGACCTTCGCGTCCGGGAAGTCGTTCAGCGCAGCCTCGAGTCGGCGTGTGTTGGCGGCGGTGACGCCGCCCTGCACGTTCACGAACGTGTAGAGATTCTGCGGGTTCGGGTAGATCTGGTCGAAGCGAGTCGTCGAGATCGTCACGTCGCCGTACGGGGAGCCGCCCTTCGGCGGGGCGGTCAGTCCGCGCACCACCAGGTGCAGCGTCGCCCCGGAGGGCGTCAGCATCGACAGCGGTGAGCCGACCCTGAGGTGGTGCTTGCCGGCGTAGTCGTTGGAGACAAACGCGCCGTCGCTGCCGAGCTGCGCCGGCGTCTGCGGGCCGCCGGCCTGCCACTTAATCGAGACAACGCGGCTGACATCCGGGGACACGCCGGTGACGCGGATCTGCGAGCCGAACGCGCGCCCGTCGCCGGCGCGCACGCCGGAGACGACCACCACGCCCGCCACCGTGCGCAGCGCGTTCGCCGAGGTGACGCTGATCGGGCTGAAGTTGTCGCTCGCGGTGACCGCGTAGTCGGCGACGAACAGCTGGTTGACCGCGTCCTCGAAGCGGGTCCTCAGGCCGGCGGCGAGCACCCCCACCATGGTCACGAGCGCGAGCCCGATCATCAGTGCGGCCGCGGCCGATGACGTCCGCGCCGGATTGCGGCTCGAGTTGCCGCGCGCCAGCGAGCCGGCCGCGCCGCCGAGCCTGGCGGCGGGCCAGCCGAGCACGCGCACGAATGGCGGCACGAGGCTCGGCGCGAGCATCGCCACACCGACGAACAGCGCCGCCGCCCCGATCCCGATCGCGAGCAGCCGCAGAGTCGTCGAGAGGGCGCTGACCAGCACCCCGACGAGCATCAGCGCCACCGACGCCGAGATCGCGCCGAGCGCCGGATAGCTGCCAAGGTGGGCAAACCGGGACGGCGGCAGCACGGCGCCCTCGCGCACGGCGGCGATCGGCGGAACGCGAGTCGAGCGCAGCGCCGGCCGCAGCGCCGCGGCGAGCGTGACCACGACGCCGACGAGCAACGAGAGCACGATCGTACGGGTCGCGAACACGGTGCTCGTCTGCGGCAGGTCGATGCCGAACGAGACGAACAGCGCGTTCAGGCCCCTCGCGAGCGCGAGCCCGAGGAACAGGCCCACGACCGACGCGAGCAGCCCGATCACAAACGCCTCGAGCATCACCGAGCTGAGCACTTGGCGGCGGGTGGCGCCGAGCGTGCGCAGCGTCGCGAGCTCCCGCGTCCGCTGCGCGATCGTGATCGAGAGCGTGTTGGCGATAACGAAGCTGCCTACGAACAGCGCAATGCCTCCAAACGCGAGCAGAAACGATTGGAAGATGTTCAGGAAGCCGCTCGTGTCCTTCGTCTCCTGCTGCGCCTGTCCCTGGCCGGTCCGCACCTGAGCGCTCGGTGGCAGGAGCGGCCGGATCACGCGTACGAGCTGCGCAGGCGAGACTCCGTGCTTGGCGGCGACGTCGATCTCGTCAAACCGGCCCTGCTTGTGCAAGAGCTGCTGCGCGGTCGCAAGGGTGAAGATCGCCATCGTCGCGCCACCAAGCGACGAGAGAGCCCCGAACTTGACCGTGCCCGAGATCCTGAACCGCTGCACCGGACCGCGGGCGATCACCCCGATCTGCTGCCCGACCGAGAAGCCGTCAGTGTTCGCGGTCGCGGCGTCGATGTCGACCTCGTCCGAAGCGGTCGGCCACGCGCCGCTGGCGAGCGTCAGCGGATTGAAGCGCTGGCCGCTCGGGTCGTAGCCGAACGCCAGGCCGGGCGCGCCGCCCGCCGAGATCACTTTGCCGTTGTGGCCGATGAGCTGCGCCTGATCGTCGATCCCCCCGGACGCTTGCGCGACCTGCGGCAGCGCCCGGACCCGCGCTAGCAGCGAGGCCGGCAACGTGGGCAACGAGCTTCCGTTGTTGCCCGTGCCGATGCCGACTGCGCTCTTGCCCGTGATCACGGCGTCCGAATTCTTGTTGGCCTCCGTGAAGACGGTCGAGAAGGCGGCCTTGATCGTGTCGGTCAAGACGAATGTGCCGCTCACCATCGCCACGCCGAGCACGATCGCGATCGCGGTCAGCGTCGCACGCAGCTTGCGACCCAGCAGGCCCCTAAGCGCGACGCGGATCATGACTGCAGCGTGCTCATCACCTCGAGCACATCCGCGGAGCTCGCCTCGGTCAGCTCCTTGACGATCAGCCCGTCGGCAAGGAACAGGATCCGGTCAGCGATCGAGGCCGCGCGCGCCTCGTGGGTCACCATGACGATCGTCTGTCCGTAGGAGTCGATCGAGTCGCGCAGCAGCGCCAGGATCTCGCCGCCCGTCTTGGAATCGAGATTGCCCGTCGGCTCGTCTGCGAACACGATCGTCGGCCGCGTCACCAGCGCGCGTGAGATCGCCACCCGCTGCTGCTCGCCGCCGGACAGCTCCGAGGGACGATGGTCGCGGCGCTCGGCGAGCCCGGTCTTGGCAAGCAGCTCATCGAGCCAAGCGCGATCGGGCCGCTGCCCCGCGATCGAGAGAGGCAGCAACACATTCTCCTCGGCGCTCAGCATCGGCAGCAGGTTGAAGAACTGAAACACGAAGCCGATGTGCTCCCGACGCAGCCGAGTCAGCTTCGCGTCGTCGAGCGTCGTGATCTCGGTGCCGGCGATCTTGACCGTACCGCCGGTCGGCTTGTCGAGCCCGGCAAGCGAGTGCATCAGCGTCGACTTGCCCGAGCCGGACGGCCCCATCACCGTCACGAGCTGGCCACGGGCGACATCGAGCGAAACGCCGCGCAAAGCGTCGACCGCGGTCGCGCCTTCACCGTAGCGGCGGGTGACGTTGCGCGCCCCGACGACGTAGCCGTCGAGGCGGCCATCCCCTGAGGTTGGAGCATCATCGCCAGGCGCGGTCAGTAAGCGCTGTATAGCACGCGGCGGTGCCTGCGGTCAGTCGCGGCGTCGCGATTCACCAGATGGCTCCACTGGCCCGACACAGCCGACCCGCAGAGACGATCGCTTGCGGATGCATGCCAGCGGCCGTCAGGGCGCCGCGGTGGCAAAGCTAGCCCGCCGATCCGGCACGCTCAGCCAGCCAGCGATCGAACGCGCTTGGCGCCGCCGGTCCAGTTCTCGCGAAGAGAACCGTCTGGTGACGGGGCACCTCCGCGCTGGCGTCTGCCTTCCCGGATCGCGGCCGGTTCCAATTCATGCGAAGGAGAACGTTGTCGGCGACGTTGAGCTGGATACCTGGATCGGCGGTGGACGACTGCGCGTGCGGACCGGCAGCGCGCGACGACGTGGCGCCATCGCCTGCACCGCGTCGCGTACTGTCTCCGGCATCCACCGCGAGGAGACCAGCATGCCCGATGCAGCAGCCAGCGCTACCCGCCTCGTCGCCGTCGAGGATCTCGACGAGCGCCAGGTCACTGTCGTAGAAACGCCGCACGGTCCGCTCGCCGTTGGTATCAGCGGCGGTGAGCCGTTCGCGGTTTCCAACCGCTGTCGCCATCTCTTCGCCTCGCTCGGCGAGGGACGGGTTGCTAGCGATGGGTGCCTTGAGTGTCCGCGGCACGCGGCCCGCTACGACGTGCGCACTGGTGCGATGAGCCGCGGCCCACAGGGCGCGTTCAAACCACTGGCGGGTGTCGTGAAGAACACGACAGGCGCCCGAGCGCTCAAGACATTCCCCGTCACGCTGCGCGACGGCGCGATCTGCTTGGAGGGCTGACGGTGCGCGGGCGACCGCCGAAGACGACCGGCTGCTCGGAGTGGCGCTCGCCCTGATCCGTAGCACCGGGCTCGGCCGGGCTCGTGTCCAGCCCGACACGCCTGCTAGAACAGCGACGCACTCATGTCGATCATCGCATGCCCTTCTTGCGGCGCGCGCAACCGCGTCGGGCCAATGCCGCGGGGAACGCCGCGCTGCTCCGGTTGCGAGACGGCGCTTCCCTGGGTGATCGACGCCGACACAGGCACGTTCGACGAGGAGTCAAGCGCCACGGTTCCGGTGCTCGTTGACTTCTGGGCGACCTGGTGCGGGCCCGCTGGTGGGCCGCTCCGAGACGCCTGCAGTGTCGCCGTTGCGGAAGCGTCGCTCAGGTACTTGCCAGGAGATCCAGCGCCGTCTGCCGCTTTCGCGCGACACCAGCATCGCGGTTACGTCAAATCCGCTGCCTGTCAAACGGGGGAAGCCGAGCGCAGGCGGTACGCGGAGATCGGCTCGCCGAACCCGCGGATGTCCAGACTGCCGCGCGACTCCCAGTCGAAGCGGCCCGCGGTTGCGCGCACGACGGCCTCCGACGCGAACAGCTCGTCGCGCCCAGCGAGGCCGAGCAGCCGCGCCGCCAGGTTGACAGCACCGCCGAAGTAGTCTCCTTCACGGTACAAAGCCACACCGTGGTGGACGCCGGCATGCACCCCCGGCGCGCCGCCTCCGCGCATCTGGTCGATGATGCGAACGCAAGCGGCGACGGCTTCGTCGGGCTCCGGATAACTGAGCATGAACCCATCGCCGAGGGCCTTAACCACGTGACCGTGGTCCCCAAGCTCGCCCGTGACCACGACCGCCAGGCGCTCAATCAGGTCGACGGCGGCTGCGTCACCATGTGCCTCCGCGTATCCGCTGAAATCCTTCAGGTCGCAGAATACGAACGTCACCTCGATTGCGCCGGGCAGCACGCCCTCCGTGGTCCTGATCTCAGCCTCGCGCACGACCGCCTGAGTGACCTCGTGCTCGACGCGCCGCCGATGTACGCCGAGCAGCATCGGGTCAGCGAGCGGCAGGAGCTCCCCAAAGCCTGCTGCACAGCCTGTTGGGCGCTCACCGGACCGCCCCCGGCGCTCCTCAGCTTCGGCTCGACGTAAAGCCGAAAAAGGTTGACCTGAGTCCGAGCGATGTGGGCGAGTGCCTGGCCATAGACGCGCACGATCTGCAAGTAGACCTCCGGTGGCCAGATCTCGCGCAGAAGGCCAAAATGCACAAGAACGTCGGCCTCGGCCACGGTGAAGTAGGCCTCCTGCGGGTCCGGAGCGGGCAGGCCGAAGTTCAACACGACCAGGCGTGTCTCATCCACGGTGAGCCCGCCGTCGGCCTCGATCTGGGCCGGCGAGACCGTGCGCTCGCCGCGCACTGGATCGAGCGCGGCATCAAAGATCGCAGCGGCCTTGGCCGCTGCGCCATGGTCCTCAGCGCCAGATGACATCGCCGCATGATCGCGCGTCTCGAGCGAGATCGGAAGATTGGCAAATCGTGCACGGGCCGTGGAGACGCTCCTGTTCGGGCGAGCTCCCGTTTCGGTCATCCGTGTAGCCCTGCCGCGCAGTACACGTAAGGTCGATCCCGAGAGAGAGGTCCCGAGTGCGCACCTCGAAGTCCGAGCAGTGCGATCGGCACACGCAGTCGAGGGTGGGCCGTAGGGGGTGTGCGGGCCGCCGGGAAGTGGCTATCGTCCGTGGGGTCATGATCGGTAGCACGGGTACGGCGGTAGTGAACGGCTCTGACGGGGGCCTGCGCGACGTGCGGGTGGCGATCATCGGTGCGGGGTTCGGCGGTCTCGGGGTAGCGATCAAGCTGCGCGAGGCCGGCTTCGAAGACTTCCTTGTGCTTGAGCGCGACGAAGCGCTCGGCGGCACTTGGTGGGCGAATACGTACCCGGGGTGTGCGTGTGACGTGCCGGCTCACCTTTATTCGTACTCGTTCCAGCTGAACCCGAACTGGAGCAGGATGTTCGCGCCGCAGCCGGAGATCCTGGAGTACCTGCGCCGTACCGCGCGTGAGCGGGGCATCGAGGGCCATCTGCGGTTCCGGACCGAGGTCCACGGCGCGCGGTGGGACGAGGACGCGCAGCTGTGGCATGTCGACACGAGCCGCGGGTCGCTGAACGCCCAGGTGCTCGTCGCTGCCGCCGGCGGGCTGGTCGAGCCGAACTACCCCGACATTCCTGGGCTTGCCGACTTCCAGGGCGCGTGCTTTCACTCTGCACGCTGGGATCACGACCATGACCTGCGCGGTGAGCGCGTCGGCGTGATCGGGACCGGCGCGTCGTCGGCGCAGTTCATTCCCGAGGTCCAGAAGCTGGCGTCCCAGCTGACCGTCTTGCAGCGCACGCCCGGCTGGGTGATGCCGCGCCTGGACCACCCACATTCCGACACGCAGAAGCGTCTGTTCGCGCGCTTTCCGACCCTGCAGCGTGCGGTCCGAACCTCGCTGTACTACACGGCCGAAGGGCTGGTGCTCGGGCTCGTCTACGACCAGCGGCTGCTAAAAGCGCTTGAGCGCATCGCACGCCGGCATCTCGAGAAGCAGGTGCCGGATCCCGAGGTCCGCGCGCGGCTGACCCCGAACTTCCGGATCGGCTGCAAGCGCATCATCTTCAGCAACGACTATCTGCGCTCGTATGCGGAGCCCAACGTCGAGCTCGTCAGCGACGGTATCCGCGAGGTGGTGGGGGACGGCGTGATCACGAACACCGGGCGACACATCGAGCTGGACACGATTCTCCTGGGGACCGGCTTCCAGGTCTTTGATCCCCCGCACGCGTCAGGCGTGGTCGGCCGTGACGGGCGGACGCTAAGGGAGAGATGGAGCGACGGTGGGATCCGCGCCTACCTCGGGACGGCGGTCGCCAACTTCCCGAACCACTTCATGGTGATGGGGCCGAACACGGGCCTCGGCAACAACTCGATGATCAACGTGATCGAAGCGCACGCCGGCTTCGTCGTCGAGGCGTTGAAGACAATGGACGCGCGCGGTCTGGCGAGCGTTGAGGTTCGCGAGGACGTTGAGAAGCGCTACAACGAGAACATCCAGGCACGCCTGCAGCACACGGTCTGGAGCGAGGGCGGCTGTAAGAGCTGGTACGTCGGCCCCGACGGGCGTAATCACACGCTGTGGCCATCGTTCACCGACGCGCTCAAGCGCCGGCTCGCGCGCTTTGACGAGTCCGACTTCGTGACGCGTACGCGCACCGGCGAACGGGTCGGCGTCTGAACGTCAGCGGGCCCCGCACGTGGAACAAGGCATCCGCGCGGCGGCGTCCTGCCCGACACCCCCGTTTGGGCGAATGCCACCGCGAGAACCCGGGCCGCTGTTGACCGCCCCTATCACCAAAACATGTCATATCGGGGGTCTGCCCCCGGCGTGTTGTAGGTATGGACCTCCTCGGCTCATGCGTGACGCTGGGCCGCGCGGGCGTATCAGGTCGGCGGATCGCGGCCACCGCTTGAAACAGGATCCGGCGAGCGCGGATCGTGTGGCCTGCAGGCTCCAGTGCTGAGCCTCAGACGTGCGACTCGGGCGGTGAGGAGGCCTGCTTGGAGAGGCGTGCGAGGGTAGCCTCCCAGGACAGCTGACCGGCGACCCAGCGCGGCCCTTGCGCCCACAGTTTGTCCAGGTAGGGTCCCAGGTATCGCGCGGCGATCTTCGCCTCGGGCGAGGAGGTCGGTGTCTCGCTGGCTCGCGAGTCTTGTGCGACGCCGCCCTCGATGCGAGCCGTGAAATACAGACGCCGGTCGTCGCGCCCGTTCAGCAGCGTGCCGTGGACCACGCCATCGAAGGGCGCGGGCTCGGTTGACGCGCCGGCCAGTGCGGCGATCGAGCTGGCGGCGGCGTCGGCCTGCTGCGCCGCGATCGCGCCGAACTTCACAGGGAAGTAGGTGGCGTCTCCGGCGGCATATACGCGCTCGGTCCCGGACACCTCGCAGTGCGGCGTGATCGGCAGGAATCCGTCGGCGTCCGCAGGCAGCCCGGCGATCGCCGGTCCAACAAGGCGCGGGACGGACACCACGCGGTCGAAGCGCAGCCGGCGTTCGCCCGGGTGCACGATCAGCTCGCCCGATGATGATTCGGCCTGCGCGCCGACAATCAGTTTGATTTCGGCGTCTGCCAGGAGGCCGGTTAAGGCGGCGCTGACGCTCTCGCCAAAGACCGCCAGCGGCCTCTTCTCAGCGGTGACGATCGTGACGTCGAGGTCGACGCTCTTTGCGCGAGCGCGCTCCCTCGCGAGCAGCGCCAGCTCGTAGACGGGCAGCGGCCATGTCGGCTTGGGAGCCACGAACGCCAGGCTGCGCACGGAGCCGCTCTCGATCTCCTCGATCAACCGATTCAGCTCTTCCATGCGCGAGGGGTCCATCGCGACCGCGTCCGGTAATACCTCGCCGGTCCGGGCCCCGACGGCGATCACCAAGGCGTCGTAGGGCAACTCGCGCTGCCCACCGGTGCGCAGCACCCGCCGGTCGCAGTCGACCGCAGCCACCGTGTCGTGCTCGAGGGCTGCATTCAGCTCAGCCGCGACCTTCGCCAACGGCAGGTGGCGGGGAGGACTGCGTACGAAGGGCTCGAGCACCGCCACGGGCCGATAGACGAAGTCGGTGGCTGGCGCCACGAGCGTCAGCTTCACCCGGTCGCCGGCCAGCTCATGCAGCGCCAAAGCCGTCTCCAGTGCCGCCACGCCGCCGCCAGCAATCACAACCTCCAGCGCCGAGACGCCGGTCGCGCGAGCTGGATTCGATCTGCGACCGAGCACACAACCACGATAGGGTCCGGCTTGACGGTCGCCGACCGTACATCCCCGCAATCTCCCAGCGGACGCCACTGATTCGGGATCGGGCGGCGAAACTGCCGAAACCCGGTCTGGATGGGCTGGTCAGACGGCCCCCGTCCTTGACAGTCATGAAAGCTGGTGCGATTCACGCCAAGCATCCTGCACATCACAGCGGGGGAATAGTTGCCCTTCAGGAGTGACCGACTCCAGCAGCTCGTCGGCTCCAGTTCAGCGAATCTGGCCGGACATGATCTCCTTGGTCAGCTGGTCCACGCCGTTCAGCAAGAGGTTCGCCTGGCCCGCCAAGCCGACGGCGACGAATGCCGTCGGCCCGTTCGGCTTCAAGGCTCCGTAGGTGTACACCGTGGTCGTCTCCCAACCGGGCTGGCCCTTGCAGGTTGGTGGGCCGAATTCGGGGAGCGGTGCCGTCCCCCGACAGGGCCCAGCGACGCGCTGTAGTAGTAGCGGACCACTTCCAACGCCGCCACGGTTCCGTGGATCTTGACGGTGTAGAAGAAGAAGTCCGTGAAATGTTTCCTTTCCGCGGCTAGCTTCTTGGCGTACCTCTTGACCTTCGCAAACAGCGCCTTGCCCGTCGCTTGGACCGGCGCCTTAGCCGTGGCTTGGACCGAGACTTGGAGCAGGTCCGAATAGCGTCCGGGTACGTGGGATCCTTTGTACGTGCAGGCGTTGCCCCCAGGGGTCGTACCCTGCAATTCGAGCGAGCTCTGGTCGATCAGCTCCGCCATCCTGCGGACCGAAAAGTGCGCACAGTCGGGCACGCTCACGGGCTTCTTGGGAGACTTGTGGGACGCCGTCGCGAGGTGGGGCATCGCCAGCGCAATGGCCAGTAGGGCGAAGAAGAGGCCGCTGCACACACGCACGCGCGATCGGCGCAGCCCGGATGGTACGTGCCACGGCATCCAGGCGAGGATACGCTTCTGTAGCTGCAACGCGTCGACTCACAAACGGGCGCCCGCGAGGTTGCGCTGCACGGGACGCACACTTCGCCGGAGCGTCCGATACGAAAGGTGAACCGAACATTGCGAACGCTCGGCGCCTGTCCTCAGCCGGCAGCGTCGATCTACCCGCCGATTGCGGCTTCAGTACTGGCGACGGCCCCCACCTTCCCTGTGTCCACGGCCTGCTTGACGATGTGGCAGCAGAACAGCAGCAGCAGCGGTTCGAGCTGACCCGAGTCTTCGACTGAAGCCGATACTGGGCGCGACCCGGAGCCGGCGGCGAACCGCGCCAGCGTGGCTCCGCTCTCGGTCAGCGTGAACTGACGGCCGAGCTGGTGGTTCGCGCGCCACTCGAGCACCCGCTCGCCGCAGGTGAGCTTTCCGGCATAGATGCCCCGAAGATGTAGGAAGCCGCTCGGCACGTAGGAGCTGACGCGCTCGCCGCTGGTGCTCTCGCGGGCATGGATCGTCTGACCGAACCCTGCTGCGGCGCGCCGCAGCGTCCAGGACACGCCTCCGGCCTCGATCTCAGCCGCGAACCGGGGAAGGGCTCGGAGCGTCCCGATCTCCGCGAGCGTGTATCGGCCTCGCGATACGCGCTCGAGCGTCAGCTCGCGCATTGGCGTAGCCTATTCCGTCATGCGGAGCAGTAGCGCCGACCGTGGCGCGGCATCGTCCTCCGCGCCCGAGGAGGCCTCGTCCATTGGGGAACCTTGGGTTCGTGCGGTGATCGCAACACCCACCCAGATGGAGGGACTTTCTAGGTCGTCTGCGCTCCGTGGTTGAGTAGCGCGCCGCCGTCGCGTGCGGTCCACCGCAGCCCAGCAAACGAGGACACGCCGAAGATGGGACGGCCCGCCAGATGCCGCTCGCTGAGCCCGCTCATCGCCGCAGTCGAGTCTAGGCCGCTTGCCCGCGGGCCGGAGGCGCGCGCGTGACGACAGACGCTCCAGAGCCCCCGCTCAGGGCGTCCGGTGCCGCGCGCGACGGCTGTCTCAGAACCTAACCCGCTCAGGACGGGAAGCCGGACTCCGCAACCCCGGCTAAACGCCGATACGCGCAACCGGAGCAGAAGTTATCGCCTTGGCAGTCGGGCGAGATAGGCGTAACGTCCAGGGCCGTTGAACATGAGCTACCAGCATCTAAACAGCGGACTGCTGCTACCGACCAAACCGCATCGACAGCGAGCGCGGTGGCTGATTCTTGCCTGGCTCGGCGGGCTGGTCCTCGTCCTGCTCTCTGGCCTGCTTCAAACTGCCATCGGCTACGTGGTGATCTTAGGTGCGTGCGTTTTCTTGGGGGTTGTGCTCGGGGCGCCGGCAGGGGATACCGAGGGCCTCAAAGAGCACCGCCAGTAGGTGCCGACCCGTCCCAGTTCAGGAAGGATCACCGAACGCGTCGAGGGCCCCGCAGCGAACATCCAGCGCCAGCGCGGGGACGCGTTTGAAATGGTTCCGCTCCAGAGCGAGCGGGGAGCTGGCACCAGCTCTTGTCTACGGCACGGTGATCGTGAAGTGTCGACGTCTCGCCCGATGCTCTGTCCTTTGGTTGCGGCGATGGCGCCGGGGCGGACGGACCGGTGGTGATCACGAGGCTGACGTCCCCGTGGATGACGCCCCGGGGCTGGAGCGCGACGAACTGAGACTGGGTGACTCGCGCGCCGGCTTTGTAGTCGACGTTGGTCGGGTCGCCGGAGCCGCCGTAGAAGCACTCGAAGTTCCCTTGCTCGGGGTTGTGGCCGGGCCACACCGACCCGTTCGCGTTCAGGTGGTCCGCTGAAACCACGAGTGCGTGCCACTGCATGACCGGGTGGGTCTGGCGCCCTGTCGCTTGGGCCACCTCCGACCAGGTAGCCAGGCCCGCCGTCGCGGGCGCCAGCTGGGTGGCAGATACGAGCGTAGGCTGGATAGCCGCAGGGAGCGGTGCGGGTCACCGCGCCGAACCCGCCGGTCAACCTCGGGGCGATCCACTCCGCAGGCGATACGTCGTCGCTCATCCGCGGCCCTGCGCTGGACATATCGCCAGTTTGACGCAGGCCACGATCATGGTTCGAGCTCGTCTCGGCGGACCGTCCGCACATCTCGCGAATAATCGACCATAGGGCACCATCTCGCGCGACAAGCCGAACGCCGCGGACTGCCATGGCCGTCGCAGTACCCCAACGCTGGGCGGACACCGCGCAACGGTCGACAGCTGGCAGGAAGTCTCGCTCCCGGTCAGCTCGGCGACGATCCGCGCGCCCATAGGCGGAAAGGCCTCGCGGGCCATGCTCGGAGCGACCGAAATCTTCTCAGGACGGGGGGCGGTCTGCGGCTTTGCTCAGCTCTGTTCTGACTGTGGCGGTGGGGGGATGTCGGCCTGGTCAGGAATACCGAGCTGCCGGCGGATCTCCTGCAGCACCTCAGGTTGTACGGCTGTTCGCGCACGCGCCTGCTCGCGAAGTTCGCGCTCCTGGGCGCGCAACTGGGCCACGTTCTCGATCGCCTGCTCTTTGGCTTCGGTCAGCTCCTGGATCCGCTGCGCGAGTTCATCCTCGGCCAACGCCTGAGCCCGGATGCGCTCGACCATGCCCGGCAGCCCGTCAAGATTTGCCCCGAGCTCGCGTAGCGCCTGGCCGGCTAGCGTGTCGGGTGCGCTGACGAGGGCGAGCAATAGATCTCCCGTGTCGGGAGCGCGCTGCAGCCCGCGGCGGATCTCACTGGCCAAATCATCCAGGACGACGCCCAGCCCACCGAACCATGCCTGATCGATCACCTGTGGGCTTGCGCGCGAGCTGATCGCCATCGACCTCACCTGTTCTTGTACGCCCGGGCCTGAGAGCATCCGGATCACTTCGTTACGAATCGTCTCCGCGTCGGCGTCGAAATCGAGCAGGATCCGAGCGGCGACGCCCTCGTTCTCCCGCACCAGGCCGAGCAGGATGTGCTCGGTGCCGATGTAGTTATGGCCGAGGCTGAGCGCTTCGCGCAGCGCCAGCTCGAGCACCTTCTTCGCGCGTGGCGTGAACGGGATCTGACCCGCGGCGGGCTCCTGGCCAGAACCAACGATCCGCAGTACTTGCGCCCGAGCGCGCTCGACCGTGATCTCAAATGACTCAAGCACCCTCGCCGCGAGCCCCTCTTCTTCGCGCAACAGGCCGAGCAAGATGTGCTCGGTACCGATGTAGTTGTGGCTCAACGCCCGCGCCTCTTCCTGAGCCAGGACGACCACCTGGCGGGCGCGCTCTGTGAATTTCTCAAACAGACCCCGAAGAATCCCACTCCTCGGGATTGCTTACAAGCGAGCGCGACGCGACGCTGCGGCACCGGGGCGTGGCCGTCTCACCAACGAACGATCATCGAACGTCGGCGAACACGAGGCGGGCGCTGTGCGCGAATGCGACGACCTCGTCCTCCGGAGGCGCGTGGCCGTCAGCGAACATCGCGGCCTGCAGCTCCGGTCCGTGGACGCTGTAGTCGTCCATAAGCGCTCTGTGATCAGCTGGATGACGTAATGAAGGTAGCCGGGTTCGCCGCCGGCGTGCGACCACAGGCAGACGTAGGTCTGCTCGGGCTCGAGGAGCCGATCGACGACGATCGCGCATTGGCGAAGCAGCGGGCCCTGCTGGTTTGCTTCCTCGGCAGTCAAACTCCGCGGCGCGCATGACGTGCCGCTTGCGCTTGACCAGCAGCGTCCCGACGCCGAGCGGCCCTACGCAATGCTCGACCCGCCAACGGCTGGTCTCGTGGATCAGTCCGCCGGGGAGCGGCAGTCGACCCGCGGTGAGATCGCACGCGAGACAGCCGTCGACATCCACCATGTGATCACGAGCGTACCCGGGCATCGGGTCACCGGCGTGGAGCCGGCCGCGCTGCCCGTCCGATATCAGCGCGAGCTCCGTCTCATTGCCCGAACGATCAGCGGACGCTGTGGGAATCCGAGCTCGCGTCGGGCCAGAGCAAGCTACCGTCTTCACGCGGACACTTGCCAGCGCTTTTGTGTGGGCGTCGCGGATCGGGCGGGTCACGCGACGCGGGGAAGGGCGTGGCGTCGTGCGTGCTCGACTGCGAGTGTGCCGGCGTCGATCGCGCTGGCGAATGAGACCTCCGCGAGACAGCCGGGAGCAGCCACCTGGTCGCCGCAGACGAAGATGCCGTCGCCGCGATCGATCGCCGGCCGGTCGTGCCAGGTGCTGCCGGGGAGGTCCAGCGCGCCGCTGCGGCCGTCCATGACCTGACGCCGGCGCCAGGTGACACGGTCGCGCCAGTCCTCGAACGAGAGGTCGAGCATGCGCTCCAGGCGCATGCTGGCGTCATCGACGCGCTCGCCGGGGCGGATCGGCATCTGTGCCTGGATCAGCTGCTCGCCGGCGGGCGCGAGCGTGGCGTCCTGCGCGTTGTAGCGCTCGGCCCAGCCGGAGCTCGCCAGGTCAGAGATGATCCAGGGGTCGCCGCGGTGCTCGCGCAGGCCGAGGTCCAGGCACACGGTGTGGCCGCTGAGCCATTGCAAGCTGTCGTCGCCCAGGAGCCGGCGCGCGTCGCGCAACTCCAGCGCGACGATCACTGGGCCGGCCGGAAGCGCGTCGACGCGCTCGCCGGTGACGATCGCCACCCCCAATGCTCGGGCGCAGCGCTCGAGCCCGTCGACCAGGCTGCTCCAGCCGCCGACGATGAACCGCGCCGGGGGGTGGCGCTGAGCAGCAGGCGCTGGCTGCGCTCCCACACGAAGGCCGTAGAGAGCTCGCCAGGGTCGTGGTGGAAGGTGTAGACGCCGGCCGCCGAGGACAGCATGTCAGCTGTACGGGCGTCGCTGTGGTCGGTGACCCACGAGTGGAAGTCCTGGTCGACGGGCGCCATCCGGCCTCGCAAGCGCAGTCCGGGCGGGATCAGGGTCATGGGTGGGGTGCGGTGACCCAAGCGGCGCCACGGTCCTCGTCCGGTGAAGAGCCACAACACGTACCCGACGACCGTGCACGGGAACGCTGTCGTGCTGTACAGAATCCCGAGCGACGCAACGATCTTGACTCTGGTCTGGGGTGGCCACTGGCGGTAACGGACCAACTCCTGGACCATGATCCTCCACCCGTATCTCAAGCTCATCCGCCGCCACGGCACCCCTCGGCTGACGAGCCTCCTCAAAAGCGCGTTCAGCCATCCGGATGCTCTCGGGCCCGGAAGCACGAAAATATGCTGAGGTCAAGCCGGTCGGCGACCGGGGAACCCGGGACTCGATGGATCAGGCATGGTTCGACGGGCTTGGCGGGGTGCTGAATGGCTTGGCGCGTGAGATCCGGCGTGAGCTGGAGCGAGAGCCCGACACCGGGGATCTACTGCTCGCGCTCGCATGCGCGCCGAACACGCTGGCTGCCCAGACGCTCCGCGAGCTCGGGGTAAACGCGGAGGAGCTGGCGATCGAGTCGCAAAGTTCCAGACCGCCGCTCGGATGCGCGACCAGGAGCGGGAACTCACCCAGCAGGCGCGCGCCGATGCAGTCGTGGCGCCTGAAGTGATCCAGGAGATCTGCCGGCACCTCGGCATTCCCACCCGAACCAACGATCCACCCCTCTAGGCAGCGACCCGAGCAGCCCGGGACTGAGTTCACGATCGACCGAGTCCCTATGCGGGTCCCCAGATCAGGCCGCCAAGAGCAGACACAGACCTTCAGCAATTGAGACAGGCTCCCGGCTCTGCCGCATTACGAAATCCCCGGCAAAAGGTCCGGTCAGCGATCCACCACCGCACGCCGTGCGCGTCCGCCGGGGCATCGGGCACCAGCGGCGAGCGCGTCTCAATACCCAACGCTCGCCACGCGACTGGGCCGCTCGCGTAACTCGTTCACCGGGGCAGGTGGAATGGCACCGTGGTGATGATGATTCCCTCGTAGGCGATGAGCGATGCGCGCAGGCGTGCGCCGATGCGGTTGTGAAGGAGCCGCTGCCAGCGCTTGGCGACCACGATCTCGGGCACGACGAGCGTGAGCGTCACGTCAGGGCGTTGGCGGTGCAGCGCAGCGATGTAGTTGGCCAGCGGCGCAACTGTCGCGCGATAGGGGGAGACGACGACTTCGAGCGGCAGGTGGTCACCCCACGCCTGCCATGAGCGGTTGAAGCGTTCGGCCTCCGCCTCGGTGGGGCTCACGTGGACTGCGAGCACGGGTTGCCCAAGGGAGACGGCGTACGCAAGCGCGTGCAGTGCAGCCAGGTCGAGCGCCGCGATCGGGACGACGGCGAAGCTGTGCACCTCGTCCGGATTGTCCTGTGCCTCAGCCAGACGCTCGGAGACCTCGGGCGCGAGCCGGGGAGGCGCCAGACGAACCTGCCGCGTCTGCTCCCCGGTCTCAGGTCGTGGCATGAGCGCCTCGTGGGCGCGCCGATAATGATCGTGGACGCGCCTGGACGCCAAGACGATGAGGGGGATCAGCACGACCACGACCCACGCGCCCTGCGTGAGCTTGGTGATCGCAGCGATCACCACGACCACGGCCGAGAGGACGGCGCCGAGGAGGTTGGTGGCGAGCGCCGCGCGCCACCCCCGCTCGCGGTGGCGCCACCAGTGCGCGACCATCCCGCTCTGAGCGAACGTGAAGGCGAGGAACACCCCGATCGCGAACAGCGGGATCAGCGGGTCGGTCTGACCACCGAACGCCGCGTAGATGATGGCCGCCGGCACGGCGAGCACGAGGATGCCGTTGGTGAATGCGAGGCGATCTCCCATGCGCAGAAACACTCGCGGGGCGAAGCCGTCGCGGGCCATGAAGTACAGCAGCCGCGGAAAGCCGTTGAACGCCGAGTTGGCCGCGACCAGCAGCACGAGCGTGGTCGCCACCTGCACGAACCCGTACGGAATGCCGCCCCCGACGCTTCGGTGGGCGATCTGGGAGAGGACCGTCTGGCCGCCGCCCGGGGAGGCGCCGTCGAAGTGAGCGACGAGCACGACACCCACGAACATCGAGATCAGCAGTCCCACCATGACACCAAGCGTCTGGCGGGCGTGCTGCGCCTCCGGCGGGCGGAACACCGGGACTGCGTTGGAGATCACCTCGATCCCGGTCATCGCGGTCGCTCCCGAGGCGAACGCGCGTAGCACGAGCAGCACGCCGAGCGCCTCGGTGGCCCGGTGAGGCGCCGCGGGCACGGGATGAAAGCCGTGCGAGCCGGCCTTGATCAGACCGGCGATCACGATCAGCGCGATCGCGGCCACGAACAGGTAGGTGGGGGCGGCGAACGCGGCGCCGGCGTCGCGCACCCCGCGCAGGTTGCCCGCGACCAGCAGCACGATCACTACCAAGCCGATCGGGACAGTCGCCGAAGCGACCGAAGGTATCGCCGAGGTCACCGCGGCCACGCCAGAGGCGACCGAGACGGCGACCGTGAGGATGTAGTCGACGATTAGCCCCGCACCCGCGAGTAGGCCCCACTGTCGCCCCAGGCTGTCGCTCGCAACGATGTAAGAGCCACCACCGTGCGGATAGGCTCTGACCACCTGGCGGTAGCCGAGGCCGACCGAGAGCATCAGCACCGCCAGCGCCGCTCCGATCGGCAGCGAGAGCTTCAGCTCGCCGGCTCCGGCGAGTACGAGGATCGCCATCATCGCCTCGGGGCCGTAGGCCACCGAGGAGAGAGCGTCGGGCGAAAGGACGGCGAGCGCGAGCAGCCTGCCCATGCGCTCCTCAGCGATCGCCGTGCTGCGCAGTGCCGGACCAATCAGCACACGGCGCAACGCATACGCCACCCGGCCCGTCAGCGAATCGCCTTGCCCCGCCCGGACCGTCGCTTCGAGCTCGTCGTCTTCCGTCGTCTCAGCCCCAGCACTTCGGATATGGACGAAGCGTCCTGCGCGGAAGCGCTGCGGATCGGCGAAATCGAGCCCTGCATCGACGGGCAGCGCGCGCTCCCAGATCTCCCGCGCGGGCATGCACCCATCCCAGCGGCGACCCACCTCGCGCAGCGCGACAAGCGAGCTCTCATCGAACTCGGGCAGCTGTGCACCCGCTGTGATAGTCGCGTCCGGTCCGCCGCTCCCGTCATCGGCCGAGCCAGACGCTGCGCGAGGCGGGTCCGGATCGCCGTCCGGCTCAGGGGAGCGATCTCCGCCACGCGCGACGGGTCGCTTCGGCGTCTCGGCCATCAGGTCAGGGACAACCGCTTCGAGCAGGGCACTCGAGACCACGGCCGCTCCCGCTCACGCTGGCATCGAAGACGGAGCATGACCGGCACGCGAGAAATCATAAGTCCGGAGACTTTCAGCCCGAGCAGCGGCGACAAGACCATCAGGCTCGTGCAGCCACGCCAGGGCGGCCTCCCGTGGGGACTGCGCACGATCCAGACCCACCGCCTACAGGCATGTCTGCAGATCGGCCGGCTCCAATCGGACCAGATCGGCGCGCTCGGTCAAGACGGCGCGTTCGCCAATGACGGGCGCTTTCGTCCGATCCCGCTTCACACCAACTTCCCGTGCGGCCAGACCGACGCCCACGGCTATCTCTTCCTCAACGTCTTCGAGCAAGAGACACCAGCAAGCGCGAGCCTCGCTAACCACAGCAGGATGCCGGATCAACCAGCCGCCCCCGCGACCCCAGCTCCACGGGCCGCAGCCCCGCAGGCTCCCCACCTGCCCCGCACGTGACCTCCGAAACGTCGCCTACGGCGTTCTCGGACCCGAACGCCGTCAGCATCACCTACTCCGTCAACCACTACAGCCTGACCGAGCGCACTGGACCCGACGGGGCCTACATCGTCGTTGTGCCGGCCACCAATCAGTCATGCACCTTTGGCTCTGGCGGTGGCGAACGCTGCTTCGGCGGCGGCGAGATCACAACCTCCTCGCTGCAATCGTGAGTCATCACCGCCGTCACCTATCGCGACGGGCACGTCTGCCGTCTCCCGACGCCCACCCAGGGCGGGGTCGCAGCGGCCAGAGCGGCCAGCTGTCCGAATATCGGCTACGCAAAGTATCCCCCGTTCCACCCACCGCACATCACAGTGGCCCAGGTGAGCACACCAGTCACGCCCAGCTTCGTGGTTGGAACCCGGTTCTGCTACCGGCCCAAGAAGGGCGTCTTCAACCCCATCGACTATCGCATCCCGCGGGGTTTCAAGGTCGGGTTCTCCCAAACCTCACTCGTCATCCATGTCCGCTTTGTGGCACGCGTCGCGGCGGACAATCATCGCAGCGTTTACGAGTTCTCACTTGGGCGAGCCACAGGCCCGAACTGCCGAGGATCGGCCAGCGTGTCTGCCACAACGATTACCCCGATCCACGCCGGGCAACACGTCGTGCTCCAAGACAACGAATCCCCGTGCCCCGGCAGATACGAGGGCCTCGTCACCTACCAGCCCAACGGCGGCCCAGGCAACGACACGCTCAACTGGGACGCTCCGATACGCGACCACTCGACCATCGTTGGACGGTCCACGTTCGTCGTGCGATAAACGCCGAACGACCCTGCATGACGCGCGGAGCAACCGGCCACGGGTCAACCAAGCGATGACTGCTGCGGGAAGCCCGGGACCCGCTCCGAGCCGGGCACGGGCAACCGAACCTCATCGGCGTCGCGCGAGCATGAACTGTTTCGCTTGCTGGCGAAGGATGACTCGCCTGGCATGACGCTGGTTCACCAGGTGCTCGATCGACGCGATGTCGATCCCTTGCTCGGCTCAGACCTCGGTACTGCGTCGTGCCGTGACCAGGACAGCGACCGTGCTCGACCGGATTGGCCGACCGAGTCGCTCATAGATCGCGACGTGCTCGCTCTCAAGGGCTTGACGCTGGCTCGATGAGATCCGGTGGTAGAACGACGCCGTGCGAAGCAACGCGTTGAGCTCGTCGGCGGTTTGCTCCATGAGCGTCGGCACGGCTGCTGTCTGCACGTCGCTGAACAGACTGCTGGCCTGGGGTCCCGCCACGTCGTGGCTTCCGAGCCACGCCCACACCTCGGAGACATTCTCGCGGCGCTCCTCCGCTCCCGCGACGGTGGTGCCGAGATCCCGATAAGCGGGCCAATTTGCGGCGATCTCGGGCGCGATCCTTGTGAGGGCCGATAGGAGCGCTTCTTGATCGCGGATGCTGCGCTGCTCTTGGAGTCCGCAGTATTGGATGAGAGCGAGCGTTCCATCGGGAACAAGCACGTCAGCGGCTTTCTGCCAACTGACCTCGGGATCGACCCAATGAAACGCGGACGCCGAGAACACGGCTTGGAAGTGCCTGCGGGGAAGCTGCGCGTCCTCAAACCGCGCGTTCACAAACTCCACCCCTCCAGGGCCTTCCAGGTTTTGCTCGGCGAGCGATATCAGCTGCGCCCCGGGCTCGAGTCCCGTTACGTGAAGGCCCTGCGCTACAAGACTGCGCGTCAGCTGACCGCTACCGCACCCAACCTCGAGCACCCGATCGCCACTCCCGATTCCCGCGACCTGACACGCATGATCGACCAGCTCGCCGGGATACGTCGGACGGTTGCGGTCATACTCAGCCGCCACCTCATCAAAGACCTTGCCGTAGCGCCGCGCGGTCAGGCCTTCCGCCATACCCGCAACGTAGAGGCCGTCCCGGACGCGAAGCTCCTCGCCGCCGGCAGCGCCTCCCTCGCCGGGACGGCCCGCGCCCCGCGGAGCTGCTGCAGCTGCTTACCGGTCGCGAGCTCTCGCGCCGCGCGCGGAGAAGCGGCGGGACCTGGGTCGCGCCACACGTCACGGTGCTGATCTAGGACGCCCCGATTTCCGGCGGCGGCGGTACTTCGCGCTGCGCGAGCCCGAGTCTTGCTTAGCGCGAATAGGAGGCCTACGTCGCAGAAGCCCATCGACCAGCGAACATTCGAGCGTTCGCTGAAGGCGTCCGGAGCCGGAGCTCTGCGGGTCTCAGCAGCCAACGCCCTACGAACATCGTCTCCCGGCTACGGCGGCCCTGCTGCTGGCGACCGATGAAAGTCAAGGGGCTGGGCAAAATAATTCCCGGGGTCCAATCGGT
>CALAQT010000386.1 GCA_937888775.1 uncultured Actinomycetes bacterium
GGCGGGCCGAGGGGATCATCGAGGAGGAGATCCAGCACTTTGCCGCCTGGCTGGGCTCGCTGGAGGTGCTCCCGACCCTGGCGGCGCTGCGCGGCCACGCGGTGGAGATCGCCGAGCAGGTGGTGCGGGAGAACACCGGCAAGTGGGAGTCGGCCTCACCGCGGGACCTGGAGCGCGTCGATGCCGTTGCCCGCGCCGTGGTCAACCGTCTGCTGCATGAGCCGACCTTGCAGATGAAGGTGATGCGCGACGACCGCGTCCACGCCCGGATGGCGCTCGTGCGGGAGCTGTTCGGGCTGGCGGTGGCCGAAGCGGAGCTGCAGTCTTCACCAACCCAGCAGCAACCTGAGCCGGTGGCGGAGCTGGCCGAGGTCCGCGAGCTCGTCGCCCGGGCGGGCGCGCGCGGCACCCGGCGCACCTGATGCGGATCGGCACGCGCGGCAGCGCGCTCGCGCTGGCCCAGGCGCAGTGGGTCGCGGCCCGGCTGGGGTCAGACGCCGAGATCGTCACGATCACCGCGGCCGGTGACCGCGGCGCACCGGTGGGGGACAAGTCGCGCTGGGTGTCAGAGCTGGAGCGGGCGCTGCTCGACGGCCGGATCGACCTGGCCGTGCATTCGGCCAAGGACGTGCCCACCGATCTCACCGAGGGCCTCGAACTTGTGGCCGTCCCTGAGCGCGCCGATCCGCGTGACGCGATCTGCGGGGCGTCTTCGCTGCGGGCGCTGCTCCCCGGGGCGCGAGTCGGGACCAGCAGCCTGCGCCGCGCTGCCCAGATCCGCGCCGAGCGCGACGATCTGGAGGTCGTCGACCTGCGCGGGAACGTCGACACCCGGCTGCGCAAGCTCGCGGGGGGGGAGGTGGACGCGCTGGTGCTGGCGCTCGCCGGTCTGCAGCGGCTCGGACGCGAATCGCAGGTGGGCGGGGCGATCGACGAGTTCGTGCCCGCCGCCGGCCAGGGGGCGCTGGCGATCGAGGCCAGAGTCGGCACGCTGAGCCCGGAGCGGCTCGCGCGCCTGATCCACCCCGAGTCGATGGCCTGCGTGAACGCGGAGCGAGACCTGGTCCACGCGCTGGGGGCCTCGTGCAACACGCCCGTCGGCGCGCATGCGCGCGCGCGGCAAGACGGACGGTTGGAGCTGGCCGCCTGGATCGGACTGCCCGACGGGTCGGCCTGGCTGCGGGACAGCGTGCAGGGCAAGCCGGGCACTGTCGGCGGCGCCTGCGCGGAGCGGTTGCGCGCGGCCGGAGCCGACGCGCTGCTGGCCCAGGCCGAGCGGGAGCTGGCGGCGTGACCGTGTATCTGGTCGGCGCGGGTCCCGGTGACCCGGGGCTGCTGACGGCGCGCGCGCTGGCGCTGATCGCCGCGGCCGACGTGATCGTCTATGACCGCCTGATCCCCGCCGGCGCACTCGACGGGGCCCACGCGGACGCCGAGCTGGTCTACGCCGGCAAGGAGGGGGGCGGCCCGTCGGTCTCCCAGGCCGAGATCGAGCGGCTGCTGGTGGAGCACGGTGGCGCTGGACGCGAGGTGGTGCGCCTCAAGGGCGGCGATCCGTTCGTCTTCGGCCGTGGCGGGGAGGAGGCCGAGTCGCTGCGCGAGGCCGGGATCCCGTTTGAGGTCGTGCCCGGAGTGACCGCCGGGGTGGCCGCGTCGGCTTACGCCGGGATCCCCGTCACCCACCGTGACGCCGCCAGCGCGGTGGCCTTCCTCACCGGTCACGAGGATCCGGCCAAGCCGGAGTCGGCGCTTGACTGGGACGCGCTGGCCTCGTTTCCGGGCACGCTGGTGATCTACATGGGCGTCCGCCAGCTGGGCGCGATCGCGCAGCGTCTGATCGCCGCCGGACGCCCGGCGAGCGAGCCCGCGGCACTGGTGCAGCGGGGAACGTTTGCCGACCAGCGGGTGGTCACCGCCACGCTTGAGTCGATCGCCTCGGCGGCCCAGCGGGAGGGCGTGCGCGCGCCCGCGATCGCGATCATCGGAGCCGTCGCGGCGCTGCACGAGCGCCTGGCCTGGTTTGAGCGGCGCCCGCTGGCCGGGCTGACCGTCGCTGTGACTCGCGCCCGAGCGCAGGCGAGCGGGCTGGCGGCCCACCTACGCGAGCTGGGAGCCGGCGTGGTGGAGGCGCCGGCGATCAGGATCTCGCCTCTGGAGGGGGCCGCGCCCGAGCTGCAAGGCTATGACCTGATCTGCCTGACCAGTCCCAACGGGGTGAGATTCCTGTTCGATCGCCTCGCTGCCGCGGGGCGTGACGCCCGCGCGCTGGCCGGGGCGCAGGTCGCCGCGATCGGCCCCGGTACGGCCAGGGCGCTGCGCGAGCATGGCGTGATCGCCGAGATCGTGCCCGAGCGGTTTGTCGCCGAGGGCCTGGTCGAGGCGCTGGCCGGCGTACCCGTGACGCGGGCACTCGTGGCCCGTGCCGCCGAGGCCCGCGACGTGCTGCCTGACGCGCTGCGCGAGCGGGGAGCCGAGGTCGACGTGGTGGCGCTGTATGAGACGGTCGCCGAGCCGCTGAGCGAGGAGCAGCTCAGGGCCGTCGCAGGTGCCGATTATGTGACCTTCACTTCCTCTTCGACCGTCCGCTTCTTCCTGGGCGCCGCGGGCGATCATCTGTCGCCCTCAACGCGCCTGCTGAGCATCGGTCCGGTCACCAGCGACGCGCTGCGCGAGCATGGTCTGGAGCCCGACGTGGAGGCCGGGCGCCACGACATCGACGGGGTGGTGGCCGCGCTGGTCGACGATGCGGCGCGCCTGGCGTCCGACGCACGGCACTAGCCCCGGTCCGCCCGGCTCCGGCAGGGTACGGTGTGCGATTGCGTGAACGAACCGGTGATCACCTTTCTCTCCGACTACGGGCTGGGGGACGACTTCGTGGGGGTCTGCCACGGCGTGATCGCGAGAATCTGCCCGCGGGCGCGCGTGATCGATATCTCCCACGGCATCGGGCGCCATGACGTCAGAGCCGGGGCGGTGATGCTCAGCGAGTCGCTGGCGTACATGCCGGTGGGCGTGCACCTGGCGGTAGTCGACCCAGACGTCGGCGCCGACCGCCGGGCGGTGGCGCTGCTCCTCTCAGACGATCGGCTGCTGGTGGGACCCGACAACGGCCTGCTGTCGCCCGCCGCCGAGATCGGGGGGGGTGTCGTGCAGGCCGTGGACATCGCCCACTCGGCGTTTCGGCTGGAGCCGGTCTCGGCGACCTTCCACGGCCGGGACATCTTCGCCCCCGTCGCGGCCCGGCTGGCCGCTGGAGCGCCCCTGGCCGAGGCCGGCGATCCGCTGGACCCCGAACAGCTGATCAAGCTCAAGCTCTCCCGCGCACAGCGCCGCGATGGGGCGCTGGTGGCGCACGTTCGTCAGATCGACCGTTTCGGCAACCTGCAGCTCGACGCCGGGCACGAGGACGTCTCAGATTTCGGGCTGAAGCTGGGACGCGCGGCTCGGCTTCAGACCGCTGCCCAGCGCTCTCATCAGACCGAGTACGTGCGCACGTTCGCCGACGTCGGCGAGGGTGAGCTGCTGCTCTACGAGGACGCCCAGCGGCGGCTGTCGGTCGCGATCAGCCACGGCAACGCCGCCGCGGACCTGGGCCTGGGGATCGGCGACGAGCTGTGGATCCGCCCGGCGTGAAGCAGCTCGGCTCGCCAAGGCTTCATCTGCGCGTGACCGACTCCACCAACCGGCGCGCGCGTGAGCTCGCCGGCGGCGGCGCTCCCCACGGCACCGTCGTCACCGCGCGTGAGCAGACCGCCGGTCGCGGGCGTCAGGGCCGGACCTGGACCGCGCCGCCGGGCCGAGCGCTGCTGTGCTCGATCATCCTGCGTGACCCGCCGCGCCTGCTGCCCTTGGCTGCCGGGGTGTCGGTGGCCGAGCTTGTGGGCGCCGACGCACGCGTCAAATGGCCCAACGATGTGCTGATCGGCGATCGCAAGGTCGCCGGGATCCTCGTCGAGGGCCGCCCGCAGGAGCGCTGGGCAGTGCTGGGGATTGGCCTCAACGTCGCCCTGCGAGCCAGGGATTTCCCGCCCGAGCTACGTGAGCGCGCGGCGACCCTGGGGCTGGAGCCGGAGGCGATCGAGCCGGTGCTGGCGCGTCTGCTGACTCACCTCCAGCAATGGATCGCCGCCCCGCCGGCCGCGGTGCTCGGAGCGGTGCGGGCGCGCGACGCGCTGCTCGGCCGGCCGGTGAGCTGGGCCGCCGGGGCGGGAACCGGCGCCGGCATCGACCCCGACGGCCGCCTGCTCATCGATACGAGCGACGGTCGCTTGGCGCTCGACGCCGGCGAGGTTCACCTTGGTCTGTAATTAGCCAGACTTCAGGGAATTGGCGCCAGCCGATTCCCTGAAGCCAATCGGTGCCAGCCGATTGGCCTAGAAAGACGTGTAGTGCCCGTTCCCGATCAGGAAGCCGTGGTTGTCGGCGTTGAAGCACAGGATCGTGCTGGAGCCTACGCTGCAGGTCACTCCGCGTGAGCTCCACAGCGAGCCCTGGGCCAGCGTCTTCACCTTGCTGCCAGGGATGAAGCTGTCCTGGCTGATCAGTACCAGCTGGGGCTTACCCGTGGCGGTGAGCTCGACGAACGGGTCGCCCACGCTGGGCGAGGAGTGCGCAGGACGCGGGATACCCTTGGCGCTGCACAGCACTTCCTTGCGGCTCACGATCGGGTTCGTGGCCCCGCAGCCGGCCGTCTGGCGCTTGGGCTGAAACAGTTGCGTGGTTGAGATCGTGGTACCTGCGGCGGCGGTGGCGGGTACGGCCGCGATCAGCGCCAGGCCCAGGGCCGTGACGGCGACGAGTCGGGACGTGTGAGCTCTCCTTCTAGTGATTGGTGGTGCCGGCGCCGGTGATTGCCCTCACCTGCCGTGCGCCGGCAGGGACGCAAAATCTACGCCGCGGCCTCGGCGTCGTGCTCGCTGGCGGGCTTGCGGCGCCGCCTGGTCCGGGCGGGCGCGGGCTCAGCCTTGGCTTCGACCGACCCAGCCTTGCCGTTCTCGTCCTCGTCCGCATCGCGCTCGTCCTCGTCGTCCTCGTCCCGGTCGTCCTCGTCCCGGTCGCGCTCGTCCCGGTCGCGCTCGTCCC
>CALAQT010000387.1 GCA_937888775.1 uncultured Actinomycetes bacterium
CGTGCTCGCGGCGATCGCGCTGGTCGTGCTCGAGTCCCGGCGGCGTGAGCCGCTGGTCGACATGCGGTATTTCCGCAGCGCGCCGTTCTCGGGCGCGGCGCTGATCGGGGTGGTCGCGCTCGCGACCCTAGGAGGCTTTCTGTTCCTCAACACGCTGTATCTGCAGGACGTTCGCGGGTACAGCGCGTTGCACGCCGGATTGCTCACGATCCCGATGGCCGCGATGCTCGGCGTGTTCGCCACCGTCTCAGGCCGGTTGGTGGCCAGCCGCGGGCCGAGGCTCGCGCTGATCGTGTCCGGCGGGCTGATCGCCGTGGGCGCGATCCTATTGATCGGCCTCAGCGCCCACACCGCTGTGTGGTATCTGATCCTCGCCTACCTCGTCTACGGTGCAGGGGCGGGTCTGGTCACGGCTCCGATTACCAACACCGCACTCTCGGGCATGCCCCGAGACCAAGCCGGTGTCGCCGGCGCGATCGCCTCCACCTGTCGCCAGACCGGCGCGGCCGTCGGCGTCGCGGTCACCGGTGCGATCATCGCCGCCAGCTCGGCCGGCTTCGTGCACGCCAGCCACGCGGCGTGGGCGGTGGTCGCCGGCTGTGGAGTGATGGTCATGCTGCTGGGCATGGTCTCGACCGGACGCTGGGCCCTGGCTACCGCCGAGCGAAACGGCGCACGCCTGGCCACTGACATGAACCCCGCCCCGGAAGGAGCCCGATGACCACCCGAGCCACTACGCCGCCAGACACCGCATCCCGCGTTTGGATCGCCCTGCACGAGTTCGTCGCCGGACAGGACCGCCGGCGTGCCCTCCGCGGCGCCCTCGATCTCGGCCCCGGCAAGGTCGAGGTGCTGATCAAGCTCGCCGACGGTCCGATGACCCTGCGAGAGATCGCACGCGCCGCCGAAATCGACCCACCAGCCGCGACCGTCGGCGTCGACCGGCTCGAAGCGCGAGGCCTGGTCCATCGCACCCCCCACCCCGACGACAACCGCCGCAAGCTCGTGCACCTCACCGACGCCGGACGCGACGCGGCCCAACGCGGCCAGGCGATCCTCAACGAGCCACCGCCCGCACTGACCAACCTGGACTCCGATGACCTCGCCCGGCTCGACGAGATCCTCACCCGACTCCAGACCAACAGGAGACCGCTATGAGATCAACAACCACGACCCGTTCCGGCTCACCCAGGAGGCCCCGCCGATGATCCGCATGCTGGGAACGGAATTCGTGCACTTCTTCCTGCTTGAGCAAGACGGCGAGGTCACCCTCATCGACGCCGGCGTAAGCGGATACCGCGACACCCTGGAGCCCGCCCTGGCCGAAATGGGCCGCTCGATCGACGACGTCAAAGCGATCGTCCTGACCCACGCCGACCCCGACCACGTCGGATTCGCCGGCGAGCTGCAACAAACGCACGGGATCCCCGTCTACGTCCACCGAGCAGACAGCGAGCGCACCCGGCAGGGCAAGACCAAGCAAACCGACCGATCACCGCTGGCCATGCTCGGCATGCTCAAGCACGCCCACAGCCGCCGCGCGCTCCGACACATGATCGCCAACGGAGGCGCCAAGCAACCCAAGGTCCCAGAAGTCATCCCTTTCGACGACGGCGACGAGCTCGACGTGCCAGGACGACTGCGAGTCATTCACACCCCCGGGCATACCGAGGGCCACTGCGTCCTCTACGCCCCATTCGAGGACGCACTGTTCATCGGAGACGCCGTCAACAACGTCGACATCGTCACCGGAAAGCCCGGCGCGCACGTCGCTCCCCAGGTCGCCAACACCTCCACAAACCAGGCATACGAATCGCTGTCCAAGATCGAGGAACTAGACGCTCGCACCCTGTACTTCGGCCACGGCGACCCATCCACGCAAGCACCCCGCGCGATCGTCGCCGAGGCCCGCGCCAAACGTTGACGACAGGCATTCAGCCGCTGCGGGCGAACCCTGGGGACCGTCACTCCTTTGCCGCTGATCCAGCGCTCGTCATGGACGACTGGTTCCTGTCCGTCAGCCGCCGCAGGCAGCAGTCAAGTCCGATGCCTGCCCCAGCGCCAAAGCAGGGCGCAGAGTCCCGGCACTGGCTGGCCCTCCAATTCGCCAATACCGGGCATCCGCGTCACGCCTTGCAGATGGCGCAAGCGGCGGAAACGATCCGAGGACCGCGGCGAGGCGTTAGCTGGACCGCATCACGCCAGCAAGCACAAGAGGAGCAGTGTGGGCGGCGTCGCCGAGATGCTCGCTGTTGGTGCCGAGGCGCCATATAGAGCGCTGCTCGCCAGCGGCCAAAGACGACATGACTGGTGCGCACCAATCCCGGCCATCTGTTCGGCGCGAACCTGGTGGCTGCCTTCCGTCGGCACCAGCAGTCTGACGCTGGCGCGCCAGACGACCGGATCAGCGGCGAAGCAGTAGCCTGCCGCAACGGCGCGCCGGCGGCCGTGCTCGTTCTGCAGCCTTAGGGCCGCAGCGGCGGTGGCGCTCCCGAACGAGGCGAGCCCGCCGCGAGCGCTGGTGGCGTGTTCACCGCCCGATAGGGTGAGCGCGCAATCGCGGATCAGGAGAAGTGAACGATGCTCGCACGACTGTGGATGGCCACGTTTCTGGCGGGGGCGTCGCTCTCCGCGGCCCTCCTCCTCGCGGTCGGGGCGCAGGGCACGCCGCGGGCGAGGGCCGCCGTGACCGCCGCCCAGTGCTCACGCACGCAGCAACTCGCCTACGTCGCGACCAACTTCCCGGGGGAGAAGGGCATGGTCTGGTTCGCCGCTGCGAACGGAGGGGAACGTCGGCGGCTCTTCCGCGCGGCGACGCCCGAGCTCTCGCCAGACGGGACCATGGTCGCCGTGACGGAGTTCGGTCACTCTGCCGGACTCGGCATCTTCACCGTCTGCGGCGGGCGGGTCGGCGAGTACTTCAGCGCACACGACGGGATCAGCGGGATCGTGTGGTCCCCCGATTCGAGCTTGGTCGCCGTGGTCGTGGATCCGCATCCGAATGGATCCGCGTTCGGGCAGCGGCTCGTAGTCATCGACGTCGCGACCGGGCACGTGACGACCGTCGCGACCGGGTTTCTCAACGGCTGGGGCGGGCCGAGCTTCTCCCCGACATCGCCGCATCAACTCGCCTACGACATCGTTGTGAGGTCGAACACCAACCCGAACGTGTGGTCGGCTGCGATCGGCCAGCCCAGCGTGCAGCTGACCCATGGTGGCTACAACGAGTATCCGCTCTGGGGGCCAAAGGGAATCCTCTACGACCACGTGCTCAACTCCGGCGCGCCGGAGCTCGAGCTGATCTCCAGCGGTCACTCGACCAAGCTGATGCGCCTGAACGGCTGGCCGGTGGCGCTTTCGAGCGACGGCCTCCATCTCGCCGCCGAGGGCGCGGCCTGTGGCGTCGTCTGGCCGTTGAGCGTCAACCTCGCCACCCGCAGAGTCGTACGCCAGTTCGGCAACGGCTTTGCCCCATTCGGCATCTCCCCTACCGGCGGTGCTCTGCTGATCGCAGGATCGCCACCGTCGCGCGACTGCGGCGGGAAGCGCAGCGTGATCGAGACGGTGCCGTTCGGCGGCGGCAGACCGACGAAGATCGCCTACGGCACCAGCCCGAGCTGGGCGGATAGCGCCGCCGCGAGCGTCCAGGCCTACCGAAGTGGACAGTAGAGCCGGATGCGGAGATCGATGGGATGTGAGACACCGTCGATTCGGAGCCGGACCCCGATCGAGCTCTGAGCGAATGCGATCAACGACGCGACCTCGTAACGCAACCTCGAGTGCGATCACCTGACCGCGGTTCGGCGAAACTCGAGCCTCCGTTCTCGCGAGCCGCCTCACGTAGCGGACACAGACCGATCTCGCGCTCGCCTGCCCCACCTCGATTAAGCCCCAGGGCGAGGCCGAGTCCTCGACCGGTCCTATCCGCTGACGGCTGCTCTTGGGCCGCGGTCACCGATAGCGGCTACGTGGCCGCGCGACCCCTCGAGCGGCGAAGCGGCTGTCTCCGTGCGGGGCGCCAGCCCTTCCTTCCACGCGAAAGCAGTCGCGCAGCACGACGAAACCCATGGCCGCTGCCTGATTCGGCGTACAGTCGCCTGATCCAAACCAAGGGAGGAACGATGGCCGTAGGAATCCGGGTCAAGTTCGACGGGCTGGGCGCTGAGCAGTTCGATAAGCTCGAAACGACACTCGACGCTCGCGGCAATTACCCCGACGGGCTGATCTTTCACGCATCCGGTCCGATCGACGGCGGCTGGGGCGTGCTTGACTTCTGGGAGTCGCGCGCACAGTTCGACAGCTTCGTGGCGGATCGCGTCGG
>CALAQT010000388.1 GCA_937888775.1 uncultured Actinomycetes bacterium
CTGCCCACCCCTACCCGGACGGTGACACAACCCACGGATGCGTCAGTAGGTTCCTTTTTTGAGCCAGGGGGCCTTAGAACGCCTTAGAATTCAAATCTCCCGTAAACACTGGGGATTTTCGCCACGAAACGGGGATTAGGCAATCTCCCCTTGCCAACGCCTGAAAACGCAAAAATCCCTAGTGTTTATAAGGGCTGGATCGAACGCATCGACGTGCGCTGAGTGCGTTTTTCGCCCTCCCGCGACCCTGAGCGTTTTGGGCCACTCGGAGCCCTGATTTCGAGTCCGTCCCTGCTGGTCTTTTCCACCCCTCAGAGTGGCATTTCGGGCTCAGGTGGTAGAAGCGCCCTACCCGCCTGGCCGGATGGCGGCAAACGGGCTGAGGATCGCTCACGCGAGGTCTAGCGCGTAGGTTTGGCGCGCCCGTGTGGACTTCTACGGTTGCGCTGCGGGTGGGGTAACGTGTGTTGTTCAACAAACAAGCGGGCCTAGCCCGATTCTCTGAAAACCGACTAGGCCCTCGACACAAGTAGCTACCCTCCTCATGCCGTCATGTTCAAGCACTCAGTCGGCGTTGTAGCGGGCGTCACGGCGCTCGCGGTCGCAGGATGTGGCGGCGGGACGAAGACGAGCACCGTCAATAGTTCAGTTGGGAAGACGACGTCGGCCACCTCGACTGCGTCGAGCACTCTCCAGCAGCAGCGGGAAGGGATGATTGCTGGCGAGTGACCTCGAGCGCCAGCCGAGGTTCCTCCGCGCACTGCGTGATCCGCAGCGCCGCTTGATGGAACACGACGTCGACCCCGCGGGTCAGGCGCCGCACCAGTTCGCGGTCGCGGATGTCCCCGTCGACCACTTGCACCGGGCCGTTGGCGACCGCCCAGGCGAGGTTCTCGCGGCGTCCGCGCACGAAGTTGTCGAGCACGATCACGTCGCGCGCCCCCGCGCGGACCACCAAATCGGCGAGGTTGGATCCGACAGCGCCGGCCCCACCTGTGATGAGGACGCGCTGGCCTTGCATTCGATCTGGGCTCATAGTTGAATGAACGGCTGCGTCGGGTTTGATCTTCCGTGTCGCGGCTCGCGGCTCGCGGCCCGTCAGGCGCTCACGCGGTGATGTGGCCGATTGCCGCCGCGGCGAACTGTCGAGCCTCGGAGCACGGAGCGGTCACGTTGAGCACCCTGCCGCCCGAGAGCGAGAGGAAGAGCATCTCCCTGCCCAGCGTCCCGCAGTAAGCCGAGTGGCCTCCGATCGTCAGCTGCTGCGCCTGATGGAGTTGCCGGGTGATCTGCGTGAAGCTCATTGACTCGATCGCGACCGTGATGGGGGGCTTGGCGCCTCCCTGCGCGTAGATACAGGTCGGTCCGAGAGGCGCTACCTGAGTGCTGATCACGCCGCCGGCGATCGACTGAGCTCTTACGGTCGGGACGTATGTGCACGGGTTCGGCCCCTTGACCCCGGGCGTGGTCTGCTCGCTGCTGGCGCTCTTGGCTACGCCACGCGCTCGCTGGACCGGGCCGGTGGTGGCGGCAGCGCCCCTCGTCCGAGCGTTGCTGGACCGTGGGCTCCCGTGTGTCGCGCCGCTCCTCACCTGCTGCGGCGCGGACCCGACGTCGTAGACGCCTCCGGGCGCGGCAGTGGCGCGTTGCACGGTGGATGAACCGCTCGACGACGAACCGGCAAGTTCGACGACCGCGAAGGCACCGCCTGCGGCGATCACAACGCCTGCGACCGCGGCGAGCTTGAGCGGAGTCATTTCACGGGTGATCTTCATTGGTGTCCCTCGGTGATCGGCGGTTATGCGTGCTTGAAATCGATCGTTGACATCAGCCAGGTCGTGTTCGCGCCGATGCCCACGCCCGCGTTCGGCGTCGCGCCCAGGGCGAGGATCTGCTCCTCGGCGAGGAGCTCGATGTCCGAAGTCGGAGAGACGTTCGCTCGGGACGTCCAGCCGTTGCCGGCGGTCAACGTGTTGCCAAAGCCCGAGTCAGCATAGAACCCGAGTGCGAGCTCGTTGGCGGACGCCGTGGCCGCGGTCGCCCCCGAACTGACGGTGGCGGCACCACTGGTCGTGCCGGTGGCGTGCGCGCTCTGATCGACTATGCCGGAACCCGACGCGTTCGATAGCCCGGAATATTCGAGCGCCACAGCCGCGGTGTCGGCGGGCATGATCCCACCGACGGTGATGGTCGGCTTGGTTCCGCCGCCCGCCGTGATCGGCGCGGTCCACACGCTCAGCTCGGTGTTGTCAGAGGCCGTGAAGTGCTGTACCTCGGTGTAGTTGTTGCCGGCGGAATCGGTCACAATCTTGGCGGTGGCTCCCGAGTCGCTCCAGATGCTGACGAGGACGATCAACCGGTTGCCGGCCGTGATGTTGGATCCGGGAGTCAGAGGCAGGGTCGGGACTCCTGCGGCGTGGGCTGCAACCTGCTGGACGAAAGTGGGCTTGGGTCCGGTAGGCGCTGGGGTGACCGAGTTCGATTGCGCCGAGGCCGGGCCGGTGCCCTTCGCGTTGCTCGCCGTCACGGTGAAGGTATACGCGGTGCCGTTCGTCAGCCCGTTGATGGTCGCGCTGGTCGCGGGCGGCGAGCCGTTCAGAGTGGTCGCGGTCTGGGCGGTCGAGCCGATGTACGGGGTGACGGCGTACGAGGTCGGGGCGCCGCTCGATGGCGCGGTCCAGCTGACGGCCGCGGAGCTGTCGCCCGCGGTGGCTGTGACGCCGGTGACCTGGCCCGGTGGCTGCGACTGCGAGGACCCTGAGGCTGCGAAGAGAACGTCGACCCAGTAGTTGGTGGCGTTGTAACTGTTGGTGGGGAAGGTGCTGGTGGGGCCGTAGGCGTAGACGCCGTTGACGCTGGTGCTGTTCGCGACGGAATGCAGCGGCGGGTTGTCGACGGCGCCGGAGAGCCCTGCGGCGGTGGAGGAGTAGTGGCCGCTCGGCGCTAGGTAGCCGGCGACGTAGGTGGTGCCGGCGGTGATCGAGACGGGGGTGGAGAACGTCGCGGTCTGCCATCCGGAGGCGGTCTCGCCGCTGGACGTCGCCGACGCGAGCAGCGTCCCGGTCGAGCTCCACAAGCTCCCCACGTGTGTGCCCGTGTTCGTGCTCGCCTTGTAGAACCTGATCCCAGTGATCGAGCCGCTCGTGTCGGCGGTGAACTTGACCCCTAGCTCGACCGATGACCCGTCGCCCGAATCGACCGTCGCGGGCGTCCCGAAGTCGAAGATCGTGTTCTGCGGCGTGACCGCGTTCGAAGCAGCCGACGCCGCTCCCGGCCCCGCCGTATTGGTCGCCGCGACCGTGAACGTGTAGCTAGTGCCGTTCGTCAGCCCCGTCACCGTCGCCGACGTCGCCGACCCATTGTTCACCTGCACCGGCGTCTGCGCCGTCGAACCGATGTACGGCGTCACCGTATAACCGGTGATCGCACTCCCACCATTACTCCCCGGAGCCGTCCAACTCACCAACGCCTGACCCGTCGCCGGCGACGCAGACACACCAGTCGGCGGACCTGGGGGCCCGGCCGTGGGCGTCACCGAGTTCGACGCGGCGGACACCGGGCCGCTGCCGACGGAGTTCGACGCCTGCACCTTGAACGTGTAGGCGGTCCCGGGAGTCAGCCCGTTGATAGTCACGGTGGTCGCGGGCGGTGTGCCCTTCACGGTCGTCGCCGTCTGCGCCGTCGAGCCGACGTAGGGGGTGACGGTGTAGGAGGTCGGCTGCCCCCCGGTCGACGGCGCTGTCCAGCTCACCGTCGCCGACCCTGCTCCCGCCGTCGCGGTCACGTTCGTCGGCTGGCCGGGTGCCGCGGCTGCGAAGAGGACGTCGACCCAGTAGTTGGTGGCGTTGTGACTGTTGGTGGGGAAGGTGCTGGTGGGGCTGTAGGCGTAGACGCCGTTGACGCTGGTGCTGTTCGCGACGGAATGCAGCGGCGGGTTGTCGACGGCGCCGGAGAGCCCTGCGGCGGTGGAGGAGTAGTGGCCGCTCGGCGCTAGGTAGCCGGCGACGTAGGTGGTGCCGGCGGTGATCGAGACGGGGGTGGAGAACGTCGCGGTCTGCCATCCGGAGGCGGTCTCGCCGCTGGACGTCGCCGACGCGAGCAGCGTCCCGGTCGAGCTCCACAAGCTCCCCACGTGTGTGCCCGTGTTCGTGCTCGCCTTGTAGAACCTGATCCCAGTGATCGAGCCGCTCGTGTCGGCGGTGAACTTGACCCCTAGCTCGACCGATGACCCGTCGCCCGAATCGACCGTCGCGGGCGTCCCGAAGTCGAAGATCGTGTTCTGCGGCGTGACCGCGTTCGAAGCAGCCGACGCCGCTCCCGGCCCCGCCGTATTGGTCGCCGCGACCGTGAACGTGTAGCTAGTGCCGTTCGTCAGCCCCGTCACCGTCGCCGACGTCGCCGACCCATTGTTCACCTGCACCGGCGTCTGCGCCGTCGAACCGATGTACGGCGTCACCGTATAACCGGTGATCGCACTCCCACCATTACTCCCCGGAGCCGTCCAACTCACCAACGCCTGACCCGTCGCCGGCGACGCAGACACACCAGTCGGCGGACCTGGCGCCACGGGCGTCGCCGACGGCGTGACCGAATTCGAGGGGGCCGAGACTGGGCCGACTCCGTTCGGGTTCGAGGCCTGGACGGTGAACGTATACGTCGACGCTGGATCGAGGTTCGGGATCGTGGCAGTGGTCGCGGGCGGCGAGCCTGTCACCATGGTCGCCGCCTGCGCTGTAGATCCGATGTACGGGGTGATCGTGTAGGTCGTCACCGCTCCACCGGTCGAAGGCGCTGTCCAGGAGACCTGCGCGGACTTGTAGCCGGCCGTCGCGGACACGTTGGTGACCGCTCCGGGGGCTGCGCCGGGCGTGAACAGCACGTCGACCCAGTAGTTGGCGGCGTCAGACGTGGAGGTCGGGAACGTGCTCGAACCGCTGTAGGCGTAGACGCCGTTGGTGGTGCCACTGACGTTGCGGAGGGCGTGCAAGGGCGGGCTGTCGACGTTGCCGCCGCCGAGCGGCGGTGGCGACGGAGGCGGATAGAAGTACTCGGAGGTCCCCGAGTAGTGACCGTTCGGCGCGTAGTACGACGCGATGTAGGTCGTATTGGCGTTGATCTGCACCGGACTGGAGAACGTCACGGTCTGCCAACCCGAGGAGCTCTCGTTCGTGAACGTCGCCGACGCCAGCTTCTGTCCGCTCGAGCTCCACAGGTTGCCGACGTGCGTGCCCGTGTTGGCGCTCGCCTTGTAGAACCGGATCCCCGAGATCGACCCGAACTTGTCGGAGGTGAACTTCACGCCGACCTCGACGGGAGTGGGGTCGCCGCTGTCGGCGACCGCCGGAGCGGTCGAGCCGAAGATCGAGCACGGACATCCAACGTTCAGGGTCACGCCGGCGGACGGCGTCTCGATGTTGCCGCTGTCATCGACGGCCCGCGACTGGATCGTGGTGGACGGGTTTCCGTGAGCCACCCATGTGTAGGACCAGTTTACGTTCGCCGCGGCTGCGCCCCCCAGCTGCACCGGGTGCCACGTCTTGCCGCCGTCGGTCGAGACCTCGACCCCCGCCACGACGCCGCCGGAGTCGGACGCGGTGCCCGAGATCGTGATCTGGTTGCCGTCCTGCACGGTCGAGTTCGATGTGGGGGAGGTGATGGTCGACGTGGGCGGCGTCGTGTCGGTGGACTGCGACGCGGCCGTCAGACCGGTAATTAGCGATGCGGGTTGGACCCCCATGTCGGCGAACAGGTTCACGGTCGCCTGCTGCATCACGGGGTCGGGCGGAGAGTTGGACGGGTTCTGGTCGGACAGGCCCCAGGCCCACTGGACGGTTCCCGCGCCGAACACGAGCGCTCCGCTCGGGGCGCGGTACAGCGTCAGGTGGTGGGTCGCGGTCTGGTTGTTGACGACCGAGGTCCCGTAGTCGGCGAAGACCTGAGCACCAGACACGGTCGTCGACGACATGTCGAATAGGCCGGCCGGGCGGAATCCGTTGTCGGCGTCCTCGTCCCATTCGTATCCGAGCGTGCCCAGCCCCGCGCCGAGGGTGCGGCTCTGGCCGGCGCCCAGCGACGCAACCGGCGTGTTGCGCCACAAGCGGAGCTTGCTGTAGGTCGAGGGAACCGTGATGTCGGACGTGCCCGCGTTGACCATGAAGAACTGCCCGGTGAGGGCATTCTCCGGGTTGCCGCCGTCGGCCGGCGGGCTGAACCGGGGGTCGCGCCAGCTCCCGGTCCAGACCGGGGGATCGGACGGGTCCACCGGCCATGAAGTGAAGTGCGTCTCCTTGTAGGTGATAAGCGTGCGATTCGCCGTGTTCGAGCCGTCGATGCTGGCTGCCCAGCGGGTCTTCCAGAACATCTCGTTGCCACTGAAGAACGCGAGGTTGACACCGTGGTCGCGGGCGGCGAGGACGTTGGCCCGCTGGGTCCCCGACCAGTACTCGTCGTGAGCGCTCGAGATGAACAGCTTGTGGCTCAGGAGCGCCGAGCCGTTCGAGGCGACGTCGGACCCACTGGTATAGGAGACGTCGTAGCCGTTCTGCTCGAGGAACATGATCATCGGCCACTCGGCGTAAAGGAAGCAGTCCCTGCCCGAGTCGTCGCCGCCGTCGCAATCGTTGAGCGGTCGGTTGTAGGAGACCGCGTAGGCGGCCTTGTAGCCCTGCGGGCCGCCGTTGGTGTCAGGGGGGCAGGCCGCCGTGGTGCACTGATAGAGACTGTTGCCGCCGTAGTTGTTGTACGCCGCCCAGGTTTCGTCCGAGGTCTGGACCAGGACTGCCGATTTGCTCGAGTCGTTGCGCACGACGAACGGGATCAGGCTCCCGTTTGAGGGATTGGAAGCGTCGTCGCGCACCAGGTGGGCAACGTACAGACCGGACACGGCCGTGCTCGGCACGCTCCACGACGCCGACACCCCCCAGTTGCCGCAGTCGATCAGGCCCGTGGTCGCCTGCGTCAGACACGCGGGCTGCGACTGCGGCAGGGTCGCGCTCGGCTTGATGCCCGCTGCGATCTTGCGAGCGCCGTTGTCCTGGTAGTAGCCCAGCCGCAGGATGTCGATGTGGTAGTTGGTCGACGGCGTATTGACCTTGAAGCTGATTGTCTGGCCGACGTTGACGCTCTGGGACGTCGCGAAGCCTTGAATCGCCGTGTCGCCCGCACCATCGACTTGCCAGTCGCTCTGCGGGTCGCCGGGCTGGCTGTTCTCGCACGCGATCACGCTCGTGACTGGAGGGCCGCAGGAACCGCCGGCGCCCCGGGAGGCGCCAGGCCAAATCCCCCCCAGCGCGAGCACGAGGGCGAGCGCGAGTACGGAGGCTGTCGCTACTCCGTATCTGCGGCTGTGCCCAACCGAGGGCGGTCGCATCGCTTCCTAGCCAGATCCATTGTTAGCAGAGAAACGGGCGGCAACGCGCTCGGCTTCCGCGGGGATGTCGGCGTCTTCCAACTCGCGTATCACGCGCGCGGGGTTGCCGGCGGCGATCACTCCGGGCGGGATCGACGCCGCGACGACGCTCCCGGCGCCGATCACCGAGTCGGCGCCGATCACGACGCCCTTCAGGATCAGGACGCGGTCGCCGACGAATACGTTCGGGCCGAGCTCGACGTGCCCCATCGCCGGTCTACCCCCCGGCCCGACGCCGCGCGGCAAGCTCGTGGAAGTCGCTGTCGTAGATGCAGATCCGCGAGCCGAGCAGCGCGCCGGGCCCGATCAGGACGCCCGGTCCCTCGCTCTTGACGAGGAGGTTGTTGTTGAGCATCGCGCCATCGCCGAACTCGATCACCGATTCGGGCGCGGCTGCCTCGACGTGGCAATAGCCGGTGTAGAAGCCATCGGAGTTCCGCCAGCCGAACCCGACGTCGTGACCGATCACGATCCGACCGTGGCCGCGCAGCAGCAGCGGCTGGTGCAGAAGCCGGCGAGCTCGCGGGCGAGGGCCACAGCGACGATCGTGCGGCGCTTGCCGTAGCGGTGAGGTCGCTCGCTCGGTTCGATCCGACGGTCGTCCGCCGCGCCGTGCCGGCAGCGGGTGCTATCACCTCCACGTCGGGCTGATCGACCTCGGCCGCTTCCTGCGCCCGGCGTCGAGGTGAGCTGCGGCGCACTCCGCTCAGCGCGAGGCGCGCGTTGGCGTGCTGGGGACTACGCCGCCGGCAGCGTCAGCGTCGCGGCGCTCGCCTCGGGCAGGGTGATCACGTAGTCGTCGCCGGCCGGCGTGAGCGAGGTGGTGCTCGGCGTCCCGGCGAGCAGTCCCGAATCGGTCTCCGAGCCGAAGCTCTCGCCACCGAATGTGACACCCGACTCGGCATGGACGCTGGTTGCCTGCAGCCGCGTGAGTGTCGCCGGCCCGGCGGTCGAGCTGCCGCGCCCCGGGATTCGTACGCTCACGGTGTGCGCGTGGGTGTCGTCGTTGATCAACACGACGTGCAGCTCGCCGTCGGGCGCGCGCGCGGCCCACGCGTTGACGTTCGTTCCGGCCGTCCCGGACAGGGCCAGCAGGCGCGATCCGGCGGGCACGGCCTGCGCGAACATCATCAATCCGTAGTAGATGGGGTGGACCTGCGCCTCCCAGCGGCCGCGGACCCGGCTGATGTAGAAGAGCTCGTTGAGCGAGTCGCGCGCCGTCTGCATGTTCACGCCGTCCACGTTCACGCGCGCCATCGCGAACAGGGCGTCCAGCGACCACAACGCCGACGCGAACGAGTTGCTGACGCCCGGCATCCCGCCGCAGGAGACCGAGTTCATCTCGCCGATTCGCAGCGGGATGTGGCGCGCGTGCGAGATCACCACGTCGTGCGCGACCGATTGCGCGAGGCCGGTCGTCGACGCGCTCGAGAGCAGCTCGGCCACCGTCTCCGGTGTCGCGGAGCAGTGCTTGAGCGGATAGCGGTGCAGCGTGACCGTCCCGAGCCGGGGATTGCCCGCCAGGAACTGTCCCAGCCTTGAAATCCAGCCCAGGGAGCCGATCGCCGGTCCAGCGAGCGTGACCGTGCGCGGGAGCGCGCGAGAGATGGTGGCGAAATCCTGCACGAAATCGCTGAAGCTCCAAGAACGCGGGCGCCCGTACACGCCGTGGCCTCCGGGCGGCACGTACCAGGGGTAGCCGGCGTAGAGCTCAGGCTCGTTCCCGAGCTCAAGTCCATCGATCCACTTGCTCCCGATCTGGTCGACCAGCGCCTGCCCCTCGACCCCGGCGAGCCTTGCGCTGTCCGCCTCGAAGTTGACCCCGAGGATCAGGCGCGCATCGACCGCCCGCGCGAGCGCCCGCGCAACCCGCAGGAAGCCGCTCGTCAGGGTGTAGTTGACGCCGGCCGGGCGTCGCGTGTGCGGGATCGGCCACCAGGCCTGATCGGTGCCGGCGACCCGCAACACCGGGCTCTGCCCGGGCGCGAGATTGCGGATCAGCTGCTCGAACACCGGATCGATCGCGTTCGGATCCGTGCCCGCGTACAGCGGGAACGCCTTGTAGCCGAACGAGAGCCCGACGAACCCGGGCGGGATCGCCTGCGTCACCGGCGTGCTGCCGACGACGAGCGTTCTCGTGCTCGTGCCCGTGCCACGAGCTGCCGAGCTGCCACAAGCTGCGACCGGCGCCCCGAGCACGAGAGCCAGTAGCGCTAGGACCAAGAACCGGAGAACGGCGTGCGAGGAGGTGCGCATCACTTACGGCCCGCAGTATCGCGCGAGCGCTGGCGGAACGCGCTCAGCTCGCCGAGCTGGCTGTATCCTCCCGCGATTGATGCGGGCAAACGTGATGGCGGCGGGTCGCGGCTTGTGCCCTCCTACTCATATGGAGGAGCGTCTGTCAAGTGAGCAGCTTTCATGCTCCCCTCGTTGCTGCCGTTGGGGGGGTTGGTGTCCCCACCGCCACAGCGGGACCACACCGACGACCATGACCCGCCTTGACAACCCGGGCCGACACAAGGAAGCAGAGTCCGCAGCAGCTCGCCGACGCTGTGCTCCCGCCTCTCGCAATCGTGGAACGAGCGGCAACGAGCCCCAGTTCCGGACGAGTGCTCCGCGACGATCGCGATCACGAGCTCGCCGTCGACGCGCGGCTGCTCCATGGAGAAACCAGCCACGACAACGACGCCGTTGCTGCTGTCGCGGGCTACCGCAATCGGATATAGGAAGCCACGCGAACGCCGTGGACGGCAAATGCCTGCGCCAGCACGAAGGCAGGTCTCGCAACGCGCGATCCGAGGGACCCCGTATTCGCCACAAGCGCGTCTACGAGCTCCCGCCCGCTCAGGGTTGGTAGGCGGACGCCCAAGTCGGCGTCTCAGGTCGCCTCCGCCGCAGCCTTCTCGGCTCCCGAGGTCCTTGACCGCGGACGCCGCTCTGCGGCGTCCGCGGCTCGATGGGAATGTGCGACGCTGCGGCGTCGAAACCAGAGGCCCTCAGCAACCAGGGTCCGTCCGGTCGGGGCCGAACGTTTGGTTCATCCGGGACAGGGGCCTTCATTGGGAGAACGCAGACGGGTAGGCCGTTTTTGGCGATGGGCTTCGAGCCCGTGCTTTTCTTTCGGCCGCCCCTGCGACTTGCCTGGATTGAGCGTTCGAGCTCGTATCGGTCTGTGTCGTTTTTCCCGCTGGTTCTCCCACCTTGTGTCAACCACCATGCTGTGGAGGTGAAGGGATGGCGTTGGTCAGATGGGTGGGTCGAGCGATCGGCCTGGATGTGCACCGCGATTTCTGTGTGGTCGCGATCTGCGAGGACGGGAAGGTTCGCTCCGCGGGGCGGGTGCCGAGCACACCCGATGGGCTAGGAGCGCTGGCGGAGAGTCTGCTGGCGACCGACCGGGTGGCGTTGGAGGTGACGGGTTCCTGTTGGGAGGTCGCGCGGCTCCTCGAGCCGCACGTGCAGCGGGTGATCGTGGTCAGTCCGGATGACACCGGCATCTCGAGCGCCCGCGCGAAGACCGACAAGCTCGACTCGCGGACGCTCGCGAGCCTGTTGTGGAAGGGCGAGCTTGACGCGGTGTGGATGCCCGATGAGCGCTGCCGGATCTTGCGTCGTCGGCTCGCGCGCCGCGAGCAGCTGATGCGAACGCGCACGCGCGCAAAGAACGAGATCCAGGCGGTGCTCCAGCGCCGGCTGCAGGAAAGGCCGCCGTTGGCTGACCTGTTCGGGGTCAAAGGCCGTCAATGGCTCGCCGGCCTAAAGCTGCCCGTCGAGGAGCGCGAGTCAGTCGACGCGGGTCTGCGGCACGTCGCGTTCATGGACACTGAGATCGCCGCGGTTGACCGGTTGATCGCCCAGCAGGCGCTGCTGTGGCCGGAGATCCGGCGGTTGATGACGGTGTCGGGCGTGAACCTGGTCTGCGCCGCGTCGTTTCTCGCCGCGATCGGCGAGCCCTCACGGTTCTTGACGAGCCGCAAGATGGTGGCGTACCTCGGTCTGGATCCGAAGGTCCGCCAGTCCGGCGAGGCGCCGGCGCGGTCAGGTCGGATCTCCAAGCGCGGGTCGGCGTCCGCGCGGTGGGCGCTGGTCGAAGCGGCGTGGAGCGTGGTCAAGCAACCCGGCCCGCTGCGCGCGTTCTACGAGCGCCTCCGCGCCCGGCGCGGTCACGGCAAAGCGATCGTCGCGACCGCCCGCAAGCTCACCGTCCTGTTCTGGTGCATGCTCACCCGCGGCGAGGACTACGCCCACCAGCGCCCCGCGCTGACCAACAAGAAACAGCGTCAGCTCGAGCTGACCGCCGGCGCCCCCGCCCGGACGAAGGCCGCTGCTGGGATCTGGAGCACCAACCGCGCGATCCTGCACGCCGAACGCGCCCTCGCCGAACAAGCCGAAGTGTCCTACAAGCGGATGGTCACCGACCAGCAAGCCGGACGACCATCAAGAAAAGTGGGCGCGAGCGCGACACCGGAGCGCGCATAGATCAGGCCCCCGAGAGGGCATAGCCGCGCGGCAGACTCAAAGCTCCTGACGTCTGCACTTCGCTACGTCAGTCACCCGCGCCCACCCGACAACCTAACCGCTGGACTCGACGTCGACCACACCGGCGACGATCACTCCTGCGCAAATTCGGGCAAAAACCGGGCCGAGATCGCCCCGGCGCGCCGAACCGAGCTCACAGGAGGCGATCTCAGCCCCCCGACACCGGCCACCCGACCGATAACACCCCCCGAAATGTTCTGCCCAGCCCCCTTGACTTTCATCGGTCGCCAGAAGCAGGGCTGCGTCATAGCTGGTGCAGAACCCGGGCGACGCATAGGCAACCTCGCTGTGCCTGGCCCGGTGCCGCTCCCCAGTGGCCACTCGGTCGGCGCTCAGAGCCGCTTGACGCCTGATGCAGCAGTCCGGGTAATGCCGGCGAGGCTCCTGCTCTTGTGCTTGCGATTCAGGAGTTCGTGGCCGACGGTGGAGGACGGCCGCCAGGTCGGCGCCGCCAGACTGCTGCATCGCCGGGGCGGACGGGCAGCCGTGGACGTGTTGGTCGGCGTGGCTGTTGGTTGCTTTGCGACAGCCTCGGACGCCCTGAAATCGTCGGCCGTGGGCTTCCGCTTCACACGGGAGCGGCACTGAATCGACGCGCGGGTCGGACGCATGGTCCTCGTCCGCAGCAGCAGAGATTCTCCGCGCGCTCGGAGCTGCCGCGTCGCCTCCGAACGCGGTAGTCCGACCTGGTAGCGGGCTCGGCGCTACCGCATCCACGGCGACGGAAGCCTCGCCCGAGACACGTGCGTGTAGCCCAAAGAGGCGCTCTCCCGACATCCGCCGACCCCCAAAGGATGACCAGTTAGCCCATTCCAGCGGTCGCGGCCTTGGGGTCTTGCGGTTCGTCGTCGGCCGCTGAGGACGGTGATCTTGTGACGGGCAGCGGTAGCCTTCGCGTGAGCGTCTCGCTGGGTTGATCGCGTGGCGCGGAGGCAAGACCATGGGACGTTACCCGGGGGACCGCATGGCATATGACTACGACTGGCTGGTGATCGGGTCTGGCTTCGGTGGGAGCGTGTGCGCGCTGCGTCTGGCGCAGAAAGGGCATCGCGTCTCGGTGCTCGATTGTGGCGCACGGTTCGAGGATCACGACTTCGCCGAGCGCACGGCCGACGCTAGGCGCTACTACTGGATGCCGTACCTGGGGTGCAAGGGGATCTTCCGACTGACGCTGTTCAAGGACATCTTCATCGGCTCGGGCTGCGGTGTCGGCGGCGGCAGTCTCGGGTACGCGAACACGCTCTACCGGGCGCTCCCCGGCTTCTACGCCAACCCCCAATGGGCCGACCTGGCTGACTGGGAGAGCGAGCTCGCACCGCACTATGACACCGCCGAACGGATGCTCGGCGTCGTCGACTACGACAATGACGGCCCCGCCGACCTGCTGCTCAAGCAATACGGCGAGACGCTCGGGGTCGGCGACAGCTACCGCCGCACTCGGGTGGGAGTGTTCCTCGGAGAGCCGGGCAGGACCGTCCCCGATCCGTTCTTCGGAGGCGATGGTCCCGATCGGACTGGGTGCATTAGGTGCGGTTCGTGCATGATCGGCTGCCGTCACGGGGCGAAGAACACGCTGCGTAAGAACTACCTGTGGTTCGCCGAGCGGGCCGGCGTCACGATAATGGCGGAGCGGACCGTGACCGACATCAAACCCGTCAACGGCACTACCGGCCATGCCGGGTACGCCATCACCTCCGTCCGCTCCGGAGCTTGGGTACGGCGCGACCCGAGTACCCTCCGAGCGCGCGGGGTGGTCGTCGCCGCCGGCGCGCTGGGCACCAACCGGCTCCTGCAGCGGTGCAAGCTAAACGGCTCGCTGCCCAACGTTGCCGATCGTCTCGGATACCTGGTGCGGACCAACAGCGAATCGAACATGGCGGTAACCGCGCCCGCGGACTTCCCCGAGGACTTCACGAAATCGATCGCGATCACCTCCAGCATCTACGTCGACCCCGAGACGCACATCGAGGTCGTCACCTACCGACAAGGCGGGGACTCGCAATCGCTGCTGTTCGCGATGATGGTGCAAGCGGCCACGCGCGGCACCCAACCGCTGCATTTTCTCGCCAGCGCCGCACGCCACCCCCGGACAGCGCTCAACGCTGCACGGATCCGTGAGTGGTCGCGGCGCACGATCATCCTGCTCGTCATGCAGTCCAGTGAGAACTCGATGCGGATCAAGGTCAAGCGCAGACTCCCCGGCGGATCCGTGATCCTCACCACCGAGCAGGATCCGAACAACCCAAACCCGGTCGGGCTGCCCGCCGCCTATACAGCCACGAAATGGTTCGCGGAGCGGATCAATGGCACCGCCCAATCGATCAGCACCGAAGCGGTGCTCGGGATCCCCTCGACCGCACACATTCTCGGTGGCGCCGTGATCGGCGCCACCCCCACCACCGGCGTGATCGATGCCCGCCAACGCGTATTCGGCTACGAGAATCTGCTCGTCTGCGACGGCGCCGCGATCCCCGCAAACATCGGAGCCAACCCCAGCCTCACAATCACCGCGCTCGCCGAACGCGCAATGACGTACGTCTAACGTCAACTCCGAACGCCAGGCCATCGTTCGTCACAAAACCACGACCGATCGCAATGAGCTGGACCGGGTTCCACGGAGACCTGTTCCACGGAGACCGGGTTCCACGGAGACCGGGTTTTGTGGTCTTAGCTGTTTGCTGTGTGAGCGATTGTCTGGAACCGTAGAGCGGCGAGAGCTTCTGCGACGCATTGATAGTCGGGCACGAGCGTGCCGCGCCGCTGGTGATAGCGGACGCTCATCCGATGCCCGCAGCGTCCGCAGACCGCGAGGCCTTGCAGCAGCGCGGGTCCCTCGCGGGCGGGTCCGGCGGTGCGCTCGGTGCCGTGCGCTTGAGCGTTGTGGGCGAGCAGTCGCTGGTTGATCTCGAACTGCTCCCAGGTGAGATAGCCCGGGTGCGCCTCGCGGATCAGCGCGGTCCACTGCTCGCGCGGAAGCTCGTGAGTGGTGGTGCGTCCGTCGGGGGCCTTGCGTGTCCGCCGCCGACCATAAGCGAACGCGCCGGCATAGCGTGGGTTGTGAAGGGTTCGCAGCACCCGCCAGTGACTCAGCTCGGTCCACGCCAGCTCGCCGGTGCGCGGGCCTTTGCGGATCCTGGTCGGCTCGGTCCACGCCAGCTCGCCAAGGGGCATTTCCCCAACGAGGACGCCGCCCGCAAGCTCATCTACCTCGCGGTCACCAACGCCGTGCCGGCATGGACGACGACGCGCAACTGGACCGTGGCGCTACTGGCGTTCAAGATCCACTTGGGCGACCGGCTGCCGGACGCAACCTGACACCCATGACTAGACAATCGACCCACGGCAGTTAATCTTCACCCCAAGCCGCCTACACAGATTTCGGGACGCCCTCTCAGAAGACTGCCGCTAATACCGGGCGGAGGAGCAGCCCTGCCGTCCGTCGGCGGCGTTGTCGAGTGGGACGAGCAGCAGCGCTGTCGCGGCGCGCCCCGAGACCGCTGCATCTGCCCGGCGGAGCGGAAGACCGCACGTCGCACGACTTTCTCGTACCGCTCATGCGGTAACGAGTTGAAAAGAGCATCCGGCACGCGCACTGCTGCGGGTGCGTCGTCCGATCCCGTTACGTCGGGTTTGATGTTGCCTCGCCCGGCACGACGGGGGACTATGGCGGCTCTGGCCTGGCGGCGGACGAACCTAATGTCAACGGCGCGGAGCGAGCCCGGCCGGGCGGCGGGGAATGATGACCAGGCGGCGGCACCGTACGTGCAAGCGATCGCCAAGATCGCGCACGCGCGCGGGGTCGTGCTCGTTCTGGACGAGGGGCCGCACTTCGGCTTTCACCCGGATCAGCCGGCCAACGCGCTCGCCCATTGCTCGGAAATCGTGACCTCGAGCACGCACAAGCTCGGCGGCGGCCTGACGCAGTCCGGTGTGTGATCCAGTCGTCCGAAGCGTACCGGCGGATCAGCGGTCCCCTGCTCGCGGCGGCCCGACCCGGCCAGCTCAGGATCGGCGGTCGTGGGAGCGGTGCGTTGGGTTGGCAACGCCGAGGTCGCCTAGTCCGGTCGGTCCCGCGATCGATGCGGTCGAAGCGGTGGTCGATGACCGCGTCCGTCGGCGCGGAGTTCCACGGAGGTAACGCCGGAGGTCGACCAGCCACGCGTGGAGGTGAGAGGGCCCGTCGCTCAGGATCGTTCGGCGGACGACGACAGGCCGGAAGCGATGTAGCGATCGCACGGCTTGCGCGAAGTGGCGGCCAGTCAGGCTCATGAGCAGCACCTGGGCTGCGCGTCGGCCCCTAATCTCCTGTACGCCGGCCCGGTTGAGCACCGGGAACGACCTGGATACCCAGGTGAACGCGTCGTGGTAGATGCCCATCGGACCCAGGAGATCACCGAACTGCCCTTGTGGCTCCCACGTGAGCAGGACCTCGCCTCGATATGCCGGGTGCCCCACGAACCCGGGCAGCTCCGAGAGGACCGTGTACTTGGCCTCGAAGATGGTGTCGTTTCCACCGAGCGCCTTGGCGTATGCGGGTGGGGGATCGTAGACCGTGTTCGCCAGCGGTCCGTGTGGTTCACGCGGAGCCACTGTCAGGACGAGCGCGCCGGCGACGATGAGCACCACCGCGGTCGCCGAGGCAAGACGGCGAGCTGCGACCGTCGTTGCCGCGCGCGGATCGCTCGCGGGCTTCGTGAACGCGATCGTCAGCCTCCCGAGCGCCGCACCAGCGAGGACGACCGCGGCCAGGACGCCTCCCCAGGGAGCCCAGGTGAACGCGGGCACGGCCAGACCCACCCGCGCGGCGCCCTCGTAGATCAGCGCGACCGCCAGCACAAGGAACCCCGGCACAGCGACGACGATCCATGGCGGGAGCCGCGCGGGTCTGGCAGGTCGATGCTCGGGTCGGGCGTGATCTGCGCGCGCCGCGTCGCCGCGCGCCAGGAACGATCGTGTCACCTCGGCCACGGTCATGGCAAGCATGACGTTGACTGACGACCAGAGCAGAGATGAGAAGTAGTGCATCTCCAGAGCCTGGACGCTGCCGATGAACTGCAAGTACACGAACGTCGCTAGTTGCAGGGCACCGGTGAGACCGACGAACAGCTGGGTCGTGCCGACGTTCCGCGACCGCCGGCGAGTGACTACCACGCAGAACGAGAGAACGATCGCCGGCGGGACGAGCAGATAGGGCGCGTAGGGAGCCCAGCTCCAGCTTGCCGAGCGATTGGCACGTAACTCGGCCCCCGTCGACAGCGACCTCGCCGACCTCACCGTTGGCGTGATGAAGTTGAACTGGCCGAGGAGGAGCTTGGAGCAAATCGCCAGCAGGCCGGTGGCCACGAGGGCTGACGCCACGAGCAGCGCCAGGTCACGCCAGAGATGAGCCCGCTCGCGCCGCAGCCGCACCCCTAAATAGACGACAACCAGGACCGCGACGAGCGGCACCGAAACCCCATGGGACCAGACCGCCATCGTGAGCAGAACGCCACCGCCCACCAGCCAGCCCAACCGCCACCGTGTGCCTTCCCACGACAGTGCGAGCGCTGCGAGTCCCCCCGTGAGGTAGGAGACCGCCGCCGAGTCCGGATAGTCGGTTCCCCACGCGGTGAGTACGACAGGGCTGCTCATCACGACCGCAATTGAGACAAACCCCGCCCCCCGGCCGTAGAGCTTCTTCAGCAGCACGTACAGAGGGACAATCGCGATCAGGACCAGCACGTAACGGAACACGAAGAAACCCGGTGGGGCCCCGAACAGGAGGTACGCGACCCGTGCGGGTACGAGAAACCCCACCCTGGCGGCCTCACGAAGCCGGGACGAGGGAGTGAACAGCTCCTGGTAGCGGGAGAAGATGTCCTGCGGGTCGATGATGAACGTCGTGTGCATGCTCGGGTCCGGCAGCTGGGCCGGCGCCATTCCCCTCAGCCGCAGGACCACATACAGAACCCCCGGCGAAGCGAGGACCGCCACGGCTTCGAGCACCGCAGCCATCCGGCTGGACAACGCTGCGCCCCAGGACTGAAGAGACGTCGTTGTGTCTTGCAGCGTGGCCATCACGGCGCGAGCGTAACGTAGGCAGAACGAGCTGGCCGCAAGCTCGGAGCCGCTCTGGCGTTCAGAACCTACTTGATGCGCGCATTTCCAAGAGCGGCGTGGCTGCGTGGGAGACGCCGCTTGGACTCGGGATGCACCGCCTGGTCGTCCGTCTCCGGCACCCGGTGGCGGACTATCATCGCGCCGTGCTCAACGGCAAACAGGTCATAGTCGTGCTCCCGGCGTACAACGCGGAATCAACGCTCAAGCTCACCGTGGACGAGCTCGACCGTGCGATCGTCGATGACCTGGTCCTCGTTGACGATGGCAGCACTGATGCCACCATCGAAGCGGCCGAGGCGCTCGGGGTCAAAGCCATCGTTCACTTCACCAACCGGGGTTATGGGGCCAACCAGAAGACGTGCTATCGGGCCGCACTGGATCTTGGTGCGGAGATCGTTGTCATGGTGCATCCGGACTACCAGTACTCGCCTCTACTCGTCCCGGCGATGGCGGCGATGATCGCCTACGGTGAGTACGACCTGGTGCTTGGCTCCCGAATCCTCGCCCAGAACGCGGTTGCAAGGGGGATGCCGAAGTACAAGTACGTCGCCAACCGGGCACTCACCGTCGTCGAGAACCTGCTGATGCACGAGAAGCTCTCCGAGTATCACACCGGGCTTCGCGCCTACAGCCGCGACCTGCTCGCCGCCCTCCCGCTCGATCGCAATTCCGACGACTTCGTCTTCGACAACCAGGTCATCGCTCAGGCATTCGCGGCCGGAGCCAGGATCGGTGAGCTCTCCTGCCCGACCAGATACCACGCCCAAGCTTCGTCGATCGGTCCTGCACGAAGCATCCGCTACGGCGTGGGCGTGCTACGCACCGCCGCCCAGTACCGCCTGCAGAAGAACGGACTCCGATCGTTCCCCTATCTCGCGGTCTCTTCGCTCAAGCAGGACGCGCGCCCGCCGGCCCCGGCCGCTATCGACGCATCGTGAACGCGGAGGTGGAGCCGCGTTGCGCGTGGTGCGGCGCTCCCGCGCGGCCCTCGGGCGTCCGGCTTGTGGTGTGTGACGCCTGCCACGCCGCAACGACGTATCCGCCGCCGGACGACGCCGAGCTCCGGTCGGCGTACGCGGGCTTCTACCGCCCCCCATCGGGGCGCTTCTCCGGCGGGGGCGACCGCGTGCTGCGCCGTACACGGGGGCTGCTCGCCGGACGGCTCGATCGACTGGCGCCGCCAGGACCGATCCTCGACGTTGGCTGCGGCGAGGGCGCGCTACTCGACGCGCTGGAGTCGACGGGGCGGGTCGCGGTCGGCCTCGAGCAAGGCGACCAGGCGGCGCATGCCCGGTTGGATGTGCGGGAGGTGGAGATTGTCGACTTCGACGAGCGGCCGGGAGAGTGGGCGGCGGTTGTCTTCTGGCATTCGCTCGAGCATCTGCGCGACCCGCGCGCCGCGCTGCGCCGTGCCAGCGCCCTGTTGGCTACCTCGGGGCTGCTGGTGATCGCGGTTCCGAATCGCTCCAGTTGGCAGGCCAGGTGGTTTGGAGACCGCTGGCTCGCGCTTGACCTCCCGCGCCACCTCGTGCACCTGCCGGCCGAGGCGCTGGTGGAGGGTGTGCGAGAGAGCGGCTTGAAGATCGACCGCGTCAGTTACTGGCGTGGGGGCCAGGTGATGTTCGGTTGGCTTGACGGGCTCGTCTCGATGCTGCCGAGCCGGCCCAGTCTGTACGACGCAATTCGGCAAACCGAAGCGCGAGCAACAGCAATGAGCCGCTCGCGCAGGGGGATGACGGTCGCGGCTGGGGCAGCGCTCGCGCCCGTCGCAAGCGTCCTGGCCGCGGGCGAAATCGCCGCCCAAGCCGGCGGGACCGTTTATGTCGAAGCGCGACGCCCGTGACTCTATGGCGGCGCGATCTGCACCGTCGCCTTGTAGATCGAGGCGACGACCCCGAACGCCGGCTTGAGGTTCCCGTACAGATCGACGAGGCCCTTCTGGTCGAACGGCGGGTCCGGCCATGGATTGCCGCCCGAATAGCTGAGGGAGGTGGCGTCGTCCTGAAGCATGAAGTACATCGCGCCCGACAGCCATGGCTTGGACGCGAACACGCCGAGGTGATAAGCGGTCGCGGCGGATTGGAACTGATACGTGCCGCGCTCCTCGACCGGCCCGTTGCGGTTGGCGTCGAACCCGAACTCGCTCACAAACAAGCCCTTTGTGGGGTAGCAGGCCCGGAAGCCGTCCAGGAACGGGCTGAGGGCGTCCTCGTCGTCCGTCGCGCCCCCGCCGGCGTCGAACCACCCGAAATATTCGTTGACGCCGATCACGTCGAGCGGCGCGTACGCCCGCTGGCAAGGTACCCCCGGCCAGTCGCTGACCGACATCCCGACCGGGCGGGTGGGGTCCAGACGGTGAGCGAGCGACGCTGCGCCGGCGATGTACGAGGTCTCCGCGGCGGTGGCCGGAGTCGGCAGCTCGTTGCCGATGCTCCACAGCATCACCGACGGATGGTTCTGGTTGGCCAGGATGTTGTCCTCGAGCAACGCGTGTGCGCGCGCAACCCACGCGGGCTGGCCCAGGTACTGCTTGCCCACATACTGGTTGACCGGAATCTCCGTCCAGATCAGGATCCCGTCCCGGTCGGCCATCTCCGCAAGCTCGGGGCTCGGCGGGTCTGTGCGGATCACGGTCGCGCCGAGCGCTCTGACCCAGCCGATCAGCTGAGCGATTTGAGCGGGGGCGAGCGCCCCCCCGGTCGCGATGTTCTGTTCGTGAACCTCGACGCCGCGGAGATTCAAGAGCCGGCCGTTGAGCGCGAGGCGGCCCTCAGGCGTCACGGTGATGCTTCGGATCCCGCTGTACGTGACGTACCCGCCGAGGCGCCGGCCGTGCTCGTCGGAGAGCGACAGGGTTGCGTGATACAGCACTGGGTGATCGATCGACCAGAGGCGCGGGTGAGCGATCCGAACAGCCGCTCGCGCCGTCCAGGTTGCGTGTGGTGCGATCGTGGCCGAGCCGAAATCGAGTGGTGCACTTCCGTAGTGGCCGCGTAGCCGCACCGTCTGCGGCACGCCGGTCACGTTACGGACGAGCACCTGCTCGGAGACCGTCGCCGCGCACACCGGGCATGGCAGCAGCGGCCGGACCTGCACCTGCGACAGGTCGGCGACCTGCGCCGTGCGCAGGTACACCTCCCGGAGAATCCCGCCGAAGTCCCACCAGCCGACGCCCGGTCCCGGCGGAAAGTCGGATGGCGAGCGTCGGTCGTCGACGCGCACGATCAGACGATTGACGCCGCTGCGCACTCCGTTCAGTTCGAGTTCGAACGGCAGATTCTCCCCGACGTGGCTGCCGATGAGACGGCCGTTGAGCCAAACCGTGGCGCGGTAGTTGACCGCCTCAAAGCGGATGATCCAGCGGCGCTCGCTCGCCGGCACGTACCGCGCGAACGCTCCGCTCGGCAGCGTGAAATCCTTGCGGTACCAGCCAACGTAGCCCTGTGCGCTGGTGGTCGAAAAGTCGCCCGCGTTGTAAGCGTTCGGAATCGTCACGGGCGACCATCCGTCGGTCGCGGCGAGGTTGCGCCACCACCCCTCGGTGACGCCCACGTCGCCGAGGTCGGCTCGGTACAGCCAAGTGCCGCCGAGCAGGTAGCGACCCGTCTGGCCATCCCGGTAGAGCGCACCTGCCGTCGGAGGCTGAGGAGCGTATGCGAGCCCCTGCGCCTCTGCGATTCCAGTGGCAGCCAGCGCGACGGCCAGAGAGAGGACGAGCCGACACCCGAGCGCCCGCATCAACCGAACCTTGACCTGCCGGGCCCGAGGTGCCCGTGAATGTCCCCGGCGGCCGCCTCCTCGGATGTCTCGCCGGGCCTTCACGTAGATTGAGGTTGGCTGTTTTCCTGCAAATGTCCCGAAGCCCTCACCGGACTCAAATCGGCCTCCGTCGTGGCCGCAATGGCAACGCAAGGCTAACCGCCCTTGCTTCGGGGTTAACCCGAGTCGGATGAAGTTGGTTCGGTCATTGGCCTCTTGGTGGGCGACCCTTCCGACACGCCGGTGTTCGCGACGCTGATCGGTGCGCGCAGCCGACAGATCCTTGCGCTTGACAAATCGGTCACGCGGTGCCTTACCACGGAATTCGGCGGATCCGCGTGTGCGGTTCCGATAGGCGACGCGTCGCAACCTCGAAGGCAGGCACCGAGGTCGCGCGGGCTCGAGCTGTCCAGGCCAGTCGAGAATTGACCCCGTCGCGCCGGTTGAGAATTGACCCCGCTGGGGTTCGCGCCCGTTGAAAGGTGGACCACGTGGTGTCTGGACAGCGCCGGCCGGCGCTTTGCGCAGCGAGCCGTAGGCGAGCGGAGGTGTGCCTGGCACGGACGTTGAGATCGGAGGTGTGAATCCTGTCCTGGAGCCCTGACAGGGGGAATCCAACATTGAAGAGGCAAGGGCGCGGCCCGGAGTTCACCGGGCGGTCCCAGTGCGCCTGTTGGCGCTGCGGGGCTTCCGTGAGGGCGGGTCTGAAGGAGGCCATAGATGCGTCGTGGTGGCGAACGAAAGTGAAGCGCCGTAAGGCGTTCCTCGGATGGGCGAGCCGGCCTCCGGCGGTGATGCCCGATTCCTGTCGCTGGGTTCGAGGGCGTATTGGCGACGCGATCACGGCGAAATCTCAGCGTTTCACCCAGGGAGATCTGCTGGGTTCCGAGGTATCGGTAGGCCGAAGGACGAAAGGACAACGGCTGATGGCCCAGCAGAAGTCGGAGGATCGCGTACTACCGGAAGGCGGGTGTAATGCCCGCTGAGCGCGCCGGGTCGAGTCCCGGTGGGCAAGGGAAGGCGATCCCGGTCGAAGAAACGGCGGTGCAGCTCAGCTTGGCGATCGCGACAGCAGAAAACCCGCAAGGGGCTACCCGCAGGAAGACCCGGGGCCGGCTTGGAGCCATCCGGGCGGGAGCGCCGAAGGCGATCGGCAATGCCGGGAGTGCAGTGCCTGCGACGATGGAGGAGGTTGCCGAGCGATTGACGGACGCGTTGTTGAAGGTGGCGTCGAACAAGGGCGCTCCCGGTCCGGACGGGCAGACGATCGAGGCGCTGCTTGAGCAGTGGCCGGTCGTGGCGCCCAGGCTGCAGGCCGACCTGCTGAGCGGCGTGTATCAGCCGGGCGTGATCCGCCGGGCGTACATTCCCAAGGCAGGGGGCGGGCAGCGCGGACTCGGGATTCCCGACGTGATCGACCGGGTGGTCCAAGAGGCTGTGCGGCAGGTGCTCGAACCGCTGTGGGAGCCGACGTTTCACCCCTCAAGTCACGGGTTTCGACCCGGCCGAAGTTGCCATACGGCGATCACCGAGGCCAAGGGGCATCTCGAGGACGGCTGCGAGTGGTGCGTGGATCTTGATCTGGAGAAGTTCTTCGATCTCGTCTGCCACCAGCGGCTGGCCGCCAAGCTCGCTGAGCAAGTTAGCGACCGGCGGCTGCTCGTGCTGATCGGACGGATGCTCAAGGCCAAGGTGGTGCTGCCGGACGGGGTTGTGATCAACACCGAGCAGGGCGTTCCGCAAGGCTCGCCGCTGTCGCCGTTGCTGTCCAACATCGTGCTGGACGAGCTTGACCAAGAGCTCGACCGGCGTGGCCACAGGTTCGTTCGCTATGCCGATGATGGAAACGTCTACGTGCGTAGCGAGCGGGCGGGGCGACGGGTGATGGCCAGCCTGACCGAGTTCATCGAGGGCCGTCTGCGCCTGAAGGTGAACGACGCCAAGTCCGCCGTTGCCCGCCCCGATGAACGCCACTTTCTCGGCTTCCGGCTGCGGTTAGACCCGCACACCGGCGCCGTGGAGGTGCTCCTGTCCGAGCGCACCAAGCGCAACGCGATGGAGCGGGTCCGCCAGCTCACGCCGCGCAACTGGGGAAGCAGCCTTGATGCCTGCATCGCCCAGATCAACGCCAACGGATACATACCGGGAGGAGGACCAGCTGTCACCTCCTGCCCAACCAGCGACAACGAAGACCCGACAACCGGCATATCAGTCGCGCACGTGAGTCCGGCGAGCAAGGCGGCGGGCGCGCGCTGGTCTGCCTTCCGTCTGTTGCCTGCGATTCTGGAGAGCATGTACCACCCGTCTGGTGCCCGCGCGGCGAGGTCGAGGACCTCGCGTTCGGCGGCTGCGCCGCGAGCACGCAAGCTGCCGCGTCGCACGGGCAGCGATGTGGTCGACTGCGAGCACGTGATCGCAACCTTGCACGCGTCCCGCTCGTCGCCGAGCGTCGCATGCCGGTGGGCCAAAGCGAGCGTCGCCCCGTCGACCAACGTGCCCGCCGCCGCGGCACCGGCGGTGCTCAGGTGCCGGCCGCTGGAGTTCATGCCGGGCAAGAGCCCGGCGGGTACCGGGTCAATCGCACTTCCCCGCGCAGCCATTGGGCGACCTGGTCGAGCACCGATTGGCCGACTGCGAATGTGCTGACCGGGTCCGCAATGAGCGATACGACGAGCCCGGAGTCACCGGCGCCGATGATCCCGGTTTGCCGAACGCCGTATTGATCCTCGGGCTCGGGGCCCCAGCCTCCCTTGAAAGCGACCTGTCGGAACCCGGCTGATCCAAGGCCGAAACTCTCTGAGGGCTCGATGTTGCGCATCAGCCCGAGTTCGAAATCTGTGTCGGGTAGCGGGAGGATGCAGCCCAGCGCCAGCGCTCGGAAGAACCTCACTTCCGCGGTTGGGGTCCACGGCGTCTGTCCGAAGGTCGTGGCGTAGCCGGGCGGGGGCGGCGCGGTTGTGACCTCCGTCTGATCGTCGCCGACTCTCCGCAGAAGGCTGGTGGCGTATGCGCTGGCACCGAGCAACCGTAGGCGTTCACGGGGTGTCGCCGTGATGGCCGGGGTTCCTGCGTGAGTTATGTCGGGACGAGCGAGGGGACTGGGAGCCGGTGGTGGCCGGCGGTCGCGACCTGGGTCAGGTAGGCCAGCGGTGAGCGGTGTTGCAGGCGGCAGGTTTCGCGGACGGATTGGATGCGTTCGATCCAGCGGCTGCCGTGGTGGGATTGGGTTCCGCCTTGGAGTTTTCGCATCAGCACGGCGTGACGGACAGCCCGCTCCGCGGCGTTGTTCGTCGGGTCGATCTGGATGTCGGGAACGTCGCAGAACGTCCACAGCGCTTCGTATTCCTCTAACAGTCCCGCGGCGAAGTTCGCTGTCTTGGTGTGGTGGCCGGTGGCGCATTGCTCGAGCAGCACACGGATCTGCTGGCGCAGCGGCGCCAGCTGGTCGCTGAGCCAGTGCGGGTCGTGGCCGGCGGTCAGGAACTCCCGGTGGACGGCGATCACTTGGCGCGCGAGCTTGACGAGCTGTGTGCCGCGGCGGCCCGCCGCCCCGGTGCGCTGGGAGACATCGACCAGTTGGCGAATGACGTGGCACCAGCAAAGTTGTTGTTGGAGGACGTCGAGGAAGTGATAGCCGGTGTACCGGTCGCTGATCACGAACCCGCCGAACTCCTCGCCCAGAAGCGCTTTCGCGGCCTGCTGGCTTCGGGTCGGGTCGATCCGAAAACACGCCACCAGCGCCGACGCAGCGACCCACAGCCACTGCTGAGCTCCCTGAAGGCGCCACGTCGTCTCGTCCATATGCACGGCCTCGGCCTTGCGGATCGCGTCGCGCAACTCGGCCCACGGGTCGGCCAGCAGCACGCTCATCCGCATGATCGCGTTGTCGATCGACCCCGTCGATGCCGGGACGCGGAACACCTCAACGACCGTCTGGCGGACCTGGTCACGCGAGAGCCGGAACACGCCGGCGAGCATCGCGATATGCGCATCGATACGCGGCCCGAACCCCGACAGCGCACCCGCCGACCGCCTTCTGACACGCCGGGCAACGCAGCCGCAACCGCGCGTGCTCGAACACCAACGGGCGGATCAGCGGCAGCTCGAACTGCTGATGGCACACCGGATCATCGACCTGCTCCTCGCTGCCATCAAACACGTGCCCGCAACCGCAACAGTCCGGCAGATGCTCAACGCGCTTGTCCAGCAGCTCGGGTGCGACCATCCTGCTCGGCGCGGCATGCAGGCGCCGGACGTGCCGTCGGCCGGCTCGGCCCTGGCGCCGGCGTCGAGCGACCGGATCTGGCGAGGACCAGGAGCCGAGAGCGGCTGGCGGACGAGTGCTGCTCTCAAGCCAACTCGCGCACGGTGGCCCGGTGCCTTCGCGCATTGGGTCAAGATAGGCCCCGCGACGGCGGCAGCCGCAGTCGTTGTGCAGGCATGCGACTGGACCTCGGGTCAACCCAGTCGCCGCGAGCTGAAGGCCCACCGGTTCCGGCCCAAGGCTGCCCGCGCGCTCGGCTACATCCCGCCGGTGATGACCTTCGCGAGGACCTCACTCGTGAGACTCATGCCTAGCTCCTTCACGGTTTCGCCGACCTGCACCAATCGGCGCTTGCGCACGGGATCGGACTCGTTGTCTGCCCGCTCCGCGAGGACTGCGAGCAGGTTCTCGGCAAGGTCCTTGGGTTCTGCTCCTGGCCAGCCGTCGAGCACCGCTCGCGCTCGATCTGTCAGCGCAACTTCGGCGGGGATGTTGTTCATCCTCACGCCGCTCACGGGCTCCAGATAGCCGCCTTTCGTCAGCGCGCGGATCGTCGCGATGAACAATGCTCCGTGCGCTTCCGGGCAGGCAACCAAGAGCGCGCGCATCTGGATGCCGTGGATCGAGAAGCCTCCCTCGATCCAGTAGTCGCGCAGTGCCGAAAGCACAGGCCGGACCGCTGGCCAAGCAAGTTTGTTCGCGGCGTCTGCCTGAGCGGAGATCGCGGCTAGCAGCGGAGCGGTGTCGGCGACAGGATCGTCGCTCTGGGTGCGCTCGTAGACATCTACCGTGCTGCGGCCTTGCGGCGTCGGAGTGATCGCGGTCGACCCGGGGCCGGTGTACTCGACCGACACCAGCCCGCCGGCGTGGAGTTCATCGATCACAGCCTCGTCGTAGTCCGGGATCTCTTTCAGAGAGGGATGCTGCAGGTGAGAGCCGCCCTGGGTCTTGAAGCAGTAGATGGGTTCACGCTGCCCTGCCTGTCCAACCGGCACCGCGTGGGCCTTGACGATCGCGGCCAGCAGCGCCAGCGAATTTGGTCCGGTCGCGGGATCTAGGTGGTCTTCATCTGCCGACATAGATCTCGAACGGTAAGAGAGGGCGCGGATGCCTTCCGTGTAGAACGACGGTCGAATGACAGCGCCCCGCGGACGGCTCGTTGCGGCTCGCCGGAGCGGCGCTGACGGCCGCGCCGGCGATCACTACCGCTTCGACGCGGAGCAGAAGAGAGAGGCGCTCGCCTGAGCTGGCTGCTGCGGTTCCCCAGATGCGAAAGCGCAGCCGTGGCCAGCGACGGCTTCCGCGTTCCGATAGGGAAGGGGCGGAACCGCGCACTCTGGGAGGGCGCCACTGAGGGTCGTCCGCTTTGGAAGGGCGCGAGCTTCGACCAGTTCACCCCACCGGCGCGGATGAGCGCCCCTGCCCGGCCACGCCCGAGGCGCTCGCCAAGGCACGAAAGCCACGTCCGGGCGGCCAGTCGCTCGTTGTTGGCGACACGACCCTGCAGCAGCGCGTTGCCGCCGTTGCGCGAACCCCAAGGCATTCGCAGCGAGCGGCATCGACTCCGTGCGCGACTTGTTCCTCGCCGCCGGCGCAAATGAGCGCGATCCCGAGAACCTGGACCCTGATGTCCTCTTCCCCCTCGCCGACGCCGTAAGCGTGCGCCGGGACCGGGCGTTCATCGAGGCCGAATACGCCGGCCAGCAATTTCCCGACGGCACGCCGGTGCGCTTCCCGCGGCCGCGGCTAACTACGCGGCGATACGACCTCGATGCCGCTCATCCCGGTCTGCTGGACCGCATCGCTGCCGCGATCGACGCGCTGACCATGGCCCGCTACCGACCCAGCGCCTTTGACCTGCAGGCCGAGGACGAGCTCGCGGTCGAGACGCAGCGCGTCGGCACGCAGGCGGCTTGACCAGTCCCAACCTTGGGGACCAAGACCGGAGGCCTCGGGCGACCGCTCATACGCGTCGCTCATGGCGAGCGTCGTCGTAGGCGGGGTCGATGGCCTACGCCGACCAGCTCCACGAACTCGACGCCGGTCTTAGGACAGATCGACCGCACGGATGGGCTGAGTCTCGAGGCTGCGTTCCTCATCCTGCTCGAGCAATCCGTCGAATTGGTTGGAGCCTTTCCATACACCCGAGTCAAACCAGGCTGTGTCGATCCCGAGCGCGGTGAGGAGTGCTACGAACGCTTCTCGCCTCAACAAAACCGGGCCAAATCGGTCCCACTACCGGAGGTCTGAGACTGGCCCCAGCCAACACGCGCTCGACAGACCATCCGCGTCTCCCCAGCGTCCTAGTAGTACTCGAGGTGCCATCTTCCGCGGTAATCAAGCTTGTTGCATATGAACCCGTAGTGTTCGTACTGGCGCTGATATCGCCGCGCGCAGTACTCCCCGCGCCTCAGGCATTTGACCACACCGCCGATTCGACCGTACGTGCAAGACGCGACGTGCGCCGTCGGACGAGCAGACGCCGCGACGACGGTAGAGCCAGCCATGCCGAAGGTGAAGCACGCCACGGCGGCCAGAAGGACAAACCTTCGCATCCAGCACCTCTTTCTAGTTGCCCCGCTCGGAGCACAGCACGATACCTGATGGTCAAAGATTTGTGGGGCTCCGTGGATGATCGTAGGTGAGTCCAGCTTGGCGGCCGGTTCAGCTTTGA
>CALAQT010000389.1 GCA_937888775.1 uncultured Actinomycetes bacterium
CGGCGCTGGGGCTGATCGGCCTGGCCGGCGCCTGGCCGGCGCTGGCCGCTCGCGCCCGAACCCCCTGGCGGCGGGCGGCGCTCGGAGCGACGGGATGGGTCTGGCTAGCGCTGGCAGGTCCGATCGGCGGTCACGCGATGTACCTCATCCATGTTCCCGGCACGTGGGCGCTGCGCTCCTGGAGCGGATCGCTGGGCGCAAGCCTCCACCATGTGCTGCTCCCCCTGGTCAGTACGGGGGCGCTGGTCGGCGCGCCGGTCTGGGGACTGGCCGCCGTTGTGGCGCCCTGGCTGATCAGACGCCGCTCTCTGATCGGCGACACGGTCCGGGTGATCGCTTGGGCGGCGATTGTGGTCAGCGCCACGATGCTCAGCCTGAGGCTCCTTGACGGAGGGCAGGGACTCGGAACGCCGCCCACCGCCCTGGTGGGCACATTCGCCAGTGCCGCGGTTGCCCTGGCTCCCAGCGTGATCGCAGTAGGGCTGGCGCTCCACCGGTCACCTGGCCCCAAGGCTGGACTTGCGTAGCATGGACCAGCCCGAGAGGGCGTGTCATGAGTGTGCTCAGGAGCCTCGAGAGCAAGATCGCCGGCCTAGTCGAAGGCACGTTCAGTCGTGCCTTCCGCTCCGAGGTGCGCCCGGTGGAGATCGCGCGCAAGCTCGCGCGGGAGATGGAGGAGCACAAATCCCTCTCGGTCTCGCGCACCTACGTCCCCAACGAGTACAGGGTCTTTCTCTCACCGCGGGATCGTGAGCGGTTCGCCGACTACGAGGACGCGTTGGTCGGCGAGTTGGTCGGCTATCTGCTGGAGTACGCGCGCCGTGAGCGGCTGGCGCTGGTCTCGCGCCCGGTGATCGAGTTCGAGACGGATGACCGTCTCGGCCTCGGCGAGTTCGGCATCCAGACCCGGGTGGTCAACCCGTCTCCTGAGCAGCAGCCGGAAGCCGCGGTTGAGGAGTCCGGGCGAACGATGATCTACAGCACCGCCGGTCGCGTAGCCGAGCCGCTGGAAGAGCGCGCCCGCACACGACACGAGACCGCACTGCTGCTGGTGGACGGCAAGCGGCTGGTGGTCGGCCCCGCCGGCGCGACAATCGGCCGCAGCCGCCAATGTGACGTCGTGCTCGAAGACCCCAACATCTCGCGCACCCACGCCGAGATCCGCCCGCGCGGCGGCTCCTGGGTGCTCAGCGATCTCGGCTCGACCAACGGCTCAAGCCTCAACCGTCGCCGGATCGAGCGGCCGGAGGTGCTCAAGCCCGGAGACGAGATCGAGGTTGGCACGTCGGTGATCACGTTCGAGTTGGAGTAGGAGGCGGCAGATCGTGCTGCAACCTGTCTCCGTGGGCCTGAAGTTCGGCTTCCTGGCCGTCCTGTACCTGTTCCTGATGTGGGTCGCCTGGAGTGCCGCGCGGGATCTGCGCCGCGGCAGCGGCGGCCTGGCTTCGTCACAGCGCCTGGAACCCTCTGATGCGACCGGGATGTACGAGGCGGTTGCGGGCCAGTCGGAGCTGGATGGCTTGGAGCCCCGGTTGCTGGTGGAGCGCGCTGCGGGACACGAGAGCGGAGTGGCTTACGATCTGGCCGAGGGCGCTACCCTCGGGCGCGGCGACGTCGAGATTCAACTAGACGATCCATTCGCATCCTCACGCCACGCCCGCATCTCTCGCGAGGGCCACGCCGTGGTGATCGAGGATTTGGGATCCACCAACGGGACCTATCTGAACGATGAGCCATTGACCGGTCCGCAGCCGTTGCACGACGGAGACCGAATCCGGATCGGCGATTGCGAATTCTCCTACCTCCAATGACGGTGATCGGTTCGTAAGCCACAGCCATGCTCCGCGCTGCAGAGACCATCTGGAAGACCGACACCGGGCGTCAGCGCCGGGACAACGAGGACAACGCCTTCGCGCGAGCCCCCGTGTTCGTCGTGGCCGACGGCATGGGGGGCGCACAGGCCGGTGAGGTCGCCTCGCGGCTGGCCATCGAGGCCTTTGAGCGTGAGCTGCCGGAGTCTGGGACGCCGGAGGAGCGCCTGGCCGAGTGCGTCCGCGCCGCCAATCGCACGATCTATGAGATGTCGCGCAGCGAGAACGAGCGAGCGGGCATGGGGACCACCCTCACTGCTGCCTATCTCGACGATGGCGACCTGGCGATAGCGCACGTCGGCGACAGCCGGGCCTATCTGTTCCGAGACCAGGCGCTGACGCGCCTGACACAGGATCACTCGCTGGTGGAGGAACTCGTGCGGAAAGGCAAGCTGACCGAGGAGCAGGCGGCTGAGCACCCGCAGCGCTCGATCATCACCCGGGCGCTTGGCCCTGAACCTGACGTTGAGGTCGATACCTGGACATATCCGGTGTGGGCCGGAGACGTGCTGCTGCTTTGCAGCGACGGGCTGACCTCGATGATCAGCGAGGAGCAGATCATGCAGATCCTGGCATCGGCCCCCAGTCTGGAGCGCGCGGCCCAGCGTCTGATCGCCGCGGCCAACGATGCCGGCGGGCGCGACAACATCACCGTGATCCTGTTCAGACTCGAGGAGGTCGGCGGAGACGGGCTTACCGATCAGCCCACGGTCGTCGGGATTGAGGCTCCGTACGTGTTGGCTGACGACTCATCCACAGCTCGCCGCGGCTCGGTCGGGGCCAAGTCCGGCACGGCGCTGGCGCCCGAAGCTCGGTCGTCGAACCCACCCGCCACGAGCTCCGCCGCGGGGAGCCCGGCCCCGGCGCCCCTGACAGCTCCGACCCAGCGGTCCCGGCCCGAGCGTGTGCGCCGGCAGCGCCGGTCCGCCCCCGGCACCCGCAGGACATCGGCCCGCAGGCGGCGTTGGGCGAGGCCGGGCGCGGCGTTGCTGGCCACGGTGATCGTCCTGTTCCTGTTCGGCGCCGGTGGATATCTGGCGAGCCGGCAGCTGTACTTCCTCGGCACCAACCAGCAGGGGATCGTGACGGTCTTCCGAGGCCTGCCGTACGACATCGTCGGCGGAATTCGCCTGTATGAGACCTACTACGTCTCCGGCGTTCCCGCCTCGGCGATCCCGGCCGATCGCCGCAGCCAGCTGCTCAACCATCAGCTGCGCTCTCAGTCGGATGCGTCCAATCTCGTCAACGAGATCGAGCTGGGCCAGATCGTCAAATGAGCGCTCGCAACCGAGAGCTGGTCGGCCTGATCCCGGCGTCGCTGTTGGTCACGGCCGGCTTCGCCGGAGTGTTCATCCAGCGCTCCAACGCGCTCTCCAACGTCTCACTCACCTACGGGGCGATCTTCCTGGCGCTGTGCGTAGCGGGCCATATCTTCATCCGCGTGACCCTTCCGAACGCTGATCCGTACCTGTTTCCGCTCGTCGCCGTGCTGGCGAGCTTTGGGCTGGTCATGGTCTATCGACTGGACAGCACGCTAGCCCGCCAGCAGGCGCAGTGGTTCGTGCTGGGGCTGGTCCTGTTCGCCGCCACGATCGTGATCTTCCGTGACTACCGCAAGCTGGAGCAGTACCGCTACGTGATCGTGGCCGTCTCACTGGGGCTGATGATCCTCCCGCGCCTACCGGTCGTCGGCTACCAGGCCAACGGCGCCTATCTCGGCGTTCGCATCCCGGGCCTGTTCGTTTTCCAGCCGCCGGAGTTCGCCAAGATCGGGCTGGTCATTTTCCTCGCCAGCTATCTGCGTGATACGCGCGAGGTGATGGTGGTCGGCGCCCGCCGCGTGCTCGGCGTGACGATCCCGCCGCTGAAGCACTTCGGCCCGGTGGTGGTGATCTGGGGACTGGCGATGGGAATCCTGGTCGTGCTCAGCGACGTCGGCTCGTCGGTCATGTTCTACGGCGCGCTGCTGGCGATGCTCTACGTGGCGACCAATCGACTGTCGTTCGTGGTGGTGGGGCTGATCGCCGCCGCGATCGGGTTCTGGTACCTGGGCACCCACATACCGCACATACACGCTCGGGTGGAGTCGTGGCTGCATCCGTTTGACCCCAAGCTCTATAACGCGCCGCTGGGCAGTTATCAGATCGCCAACTCGCTGTTCGCCCAGGCGGCGGGCGGGCTGTTCGGGCAGGGCTTCGGAGAGGCGGTGCTGAGCATGCCGGGGCCGCTTCACGCGACGCTGCTGCCCTTCCCGCAGACCGACATGATCTATGCGGTCATCACCGACGAGCTGGGGTTGTTCGGAGCCACCGCGGTACTTCTGACCTACCTGATCTTCGTCTGGCGCGGTTTCAAGACCGCGCTGCTGGCCCGCGACTCGTTCTCCAAGCTGATGGCGACCGGATTGACCGCGATCGTTGGCCTGCAGGTGTTCGTGATCGTCGGGGGAGTGACACGCGTGATCCCGCTCACCGGCGTGACGCTGCCTTTCATCTCCTACGGCGGTTCGTCGATCGTCGCCAACTTCGTCCTGCTGGCGCTGCTACTGCTGGTCTCCGATCGTGCCCGCAGACCGGCATGAACGGCGCGATCGTCAGGCTGTTCGGGCTCGTGGTGCTGCTGTTCGCGCTGCTGATCGCCTGGACCTCGCGCTGGACGGTGTTCGAGGCGTCCTCGCTTGACAGCAACACCCTCAATCGACGCACGCTGGTCGACGATCTGCGGATCAAGCGCGGACGGATCCTCGCCGACGACGGGACTGTGCTGGCCAGGTCCGTGCCGGCGTCCGACAACACCTGGAGCCGCACCTATCCGACCGGTTCGCTGTTCAGCCAGCCGGTCGGCTACCTGATCGCCTCGCAGGGACGGGCCGCCGGGCTGGAGCTATCCCGGGGAGCGGCGCTGCGCGGCCTGCAGACCGGGTTGGGCTCGATCTTTGGTCAGCTCAGCCCCAATCCGGTCGGCGATGACGTCTACACGTCGCTCGATCCCAAGGCCCAGCGCGTGGCGGAGGCGGAGCTGGCCGGCCGGGCGGGGTCCGTAGTGGCGCTCAATCCGCAGACCGGTGCGGTCCAGGTCATGTACTCAAACCCGACCTACGACGACAACAACGTCGACGCCAGGGGCGCCAACCTCTCGACCTTCAACCGGGCCACCCAGGCCGGCTACCCGCCGGGGTCGACCTTCAAGATCGTCACAGCGACCGCCGCGATCGACAGCGGCAAGTACACCCCCAACTCGGTCGTCAACGGCAAATCGCCGATCATCGTCTCCGGGGTGCCATTGTCCAACGACAACAACCAGGGCTTCGGTCTGATCAGCCTGACCACGGCGCTGACCTACTCGGTCAATACGGTCTGGGCCCAGGTAGGCGAGGCGCTGGGGCGCGGAACGATGACCGAGTATATGAAGCGGTTCGGCTTCTACTCCAAGCCTCCGCTCGACTACCCCTCCAACGAGATCAATCCGAGCCGCCCGTTCTCCAGCATCGGCCATTCCTATCCCCCCGGCAGCCCCAACGAGGACATCGGGCGGATCGCCATTGGACAGGGCGGCCTGCAGGTGACGCCGCTGCAGATGGCGATGGTCGCGGCGGCCGTAGCCAACGGCGGCAGGCTTATGACGCCGCATTTCACCAGCCGGGTCGTGGACCAGGACGGCCGCACGGTGGAGACGGTCAACCCGACTGTCTACAGCCAGGTGATGAAGCCCTCCACCGCCCAGGAGGTGGGGCAGATGATGAAGACCGTGGTGGACGAGGGAACCGGAACCCCGGCTCAGCTCGGCAACAACATCCCGTTTGCCGGCAAGACCGGGACGGCCTCGATCGGCGCCAGCGGCTCGAATCTGACCGAGCCCTGGTTTATAGGCTTCGCCCCGATCCAGAACCCCAAGGTCGCGATCGCGGTGACGATCGAGCAGACGCAGGGAGGCTTTGGCGGGACGGTCGCCGCGCCGATCGCCAAGGCCGTGGTGCAGACGCTGCTGGCTGAAGGGCAGTAGCGGATGCCCGAAGTCGCGCCGAACACGCTGATCGACGGGCGCTACCGCGTGATCTCGCGACTGGGGACGGGCGGGATGGCCGATGTCTTCCTGGCCCAGGATCAACAGCTGGGTCGTCAAGTCGCGGTGAAGCTGTTGCACCGGCGGTTCGCCGAGGATCCGGGGTTCGTCGAGCGCTTCCGGCGTGAGGCTCAGGCGGCCGCCGGTCTTCAACACCCCAACGTAGTCAGCGTGTATGACCGCGGCAGCTTCGACGGCACCTACTACATCGCGATGGAATACCTGCCCGGACGCTCGCTCAAGCAGGTGATCCGCGAGGAGGCGCCACTGGATCCGATCCGCGCGATCGACATCACGATTCAGATCCTCAAGGCGGCCCGGTTCGCGCACCGCCGCGGGGTGATCCACCGCGACCTCAAGCCCCACAACGTGATCGTCGACGATTCTGGGCATGCCAAGGTGACCGACTTCGGGATCGCCCGCGCGGGCGCCTCGGACATGACCGAGACCGGGTCGATCATGGGAACCGCGCAGTACCTGTCGCCCGAGCAGGCGCAGGGTCATCCCGTCAGCGCCGGTTCTGACTTGTACTCGGTGGGCGTCGTGCTCTACGAGTTGCTGACCGGGCGTGTTCCCTTCGATGGTGAGGCTGCGGTCACGATTGCGCTCAAGCACGTGTCGGAATCGCCGCCGCCGCCGCGGTCGATCAACCCGGCGATCCCGCCGGAGCTCGAGCAGGTGGTGCTCTGGTCGATGAACAAGGACCCCTCCGACCGCCCGGCCGATGCCGGTCAGCTGATCACCGCGCTGGAGCAATGCCGGGCGATCCTGTCCGGCGGCGGGGGCCAGCACACCGCCAGCATGGCCGCGGTCGCCTTCGCCGGAACGGGACCTGATCCGCTGCCGGTCGCCGCCGGGGTCGTACCTGAGGCGTCGCCGACGGTCTACCACCAACCGACCGGCAACGGGACCGGAAGCTTCATCTCGCCACCGGTCGACGATCGCCGGCGCGGACCGAGCCCGTGGCTGTGGGCGCTGCTGGCAGCACTGCTGCTGGCCGGCGCTGGAGTGGCCGCGTACCTGCTCACCCGCCCGACCAAGGATGTCGTGCCGGCGGTGATCAACGAGAGCGTCAACAACGCCACCGCACAGGTCCAGAACGCGGGCTTCTCGGTCAACATCCTCGAAGAGGCGAGCACGCACACGCCGGGGATCGTGTTCCACCAGGATCCGCAGCCTGGCACCAAGGCCGACTCGGGCACCACCGTCACGCTGACGGTCTCCCAGGGGCTCGGGAACATGGTCGTGCCTTCGGTCGTAGGCCTGACCCGTGCCGCGGCGGTGCGAGCGATCAAAGCCCAGAACCTGAAGGTTCGCTTCGATACCGAATCCTCCAACACCGTCCCGGCGGGAGATGCCACGCGAACCGATCCCGGGGCGGGGACGCCGCTGCCGGTCGGATCGCCGGTGACGCTGTTCATCTCCTCCGGAAAAGCGCAGGCGTCGGTGCCCGACGTGCGCGGGCAGACGCAGTCAAGCGCCACCAACACGTTGCAGAAGCTGGGCTTCAGCGTGACCACGTCCTCCCAGACGTCGAAGTCGGACACTCCCGGCACCGTGATCACCCAAACGCCCGACGGCAACACGACGGCGGCGCCGGGATCAACCGTCAAGCTGGTGATTGCGACGGCGCCGACCACCGCTTCGGTCCCGGGCGTACAGGGCGAGACGGCCGGCGCGGCCAGCGGCACCCTGACCGCGGCCGGGTTTAGGGTGATCCAGCAGACCAGGGACGTGAGTAAGGCAAACCAGGACGGGCTCGTGATCTCCCAGAGACCGGGGGGCGGCACGAACGCCAAGACCAACAGCACGGTGACGATCGTCGTTGGGCACTACACGCCGCCCAACACCACCACCACGAGCACCACCACCACCCCAACCACCACCACGCCCACCACGAGCACGACAAACAGCACGACCAGCTCGACGACCAGCACGACCAAGGGATGAGCGAGCTGCGTGTCGCGGTGTTGGCCGGGGGGCGCTCTTCGGAACACGAGGTCTCCCTCGCCTCCGGCGCATCGGTCGGCGCCGGTCTCGGCGAGGCCGGCTATGCGGTGCAGATGATCGAGATCGGCCGCGACGGTGTCTGGCGGCGAGACGGCGACGAGCTGGCGCTCGCCCCCGGCCGGGGACTGGCCGGGTCAGACGTCGTCTTCCCGGTGCTGCACGGACCCTTCGGCGAGGACGGAACCGTGCAGGGGCTGTTGGAATGTCTCGACATCGCATACGTGGGCGCCGGCGTGCTGGCCTCGGCGCTTTGCATGGACAAGGTGTGCTTCAAAGACCTGATGGCCCATGCCGGACTGCCCCAGGTTGCCTACCGGTCGGCCGCGATCGAGGACTGGACCGACGCGCCCGATGCCGTGGAACGCGAGCTCTCGGAGCTTGGCCTGCCGGTGTTCGTCAAGCCCGCCCGGCTCGGATCATCGGTCGGGATCTCACGCGTGGCGGCGGCCGGTGAGCTGTCCGCGGCGCTGCGCGGCGCGTTCGCGCACGACCCGTTGGTGATCGTCGAGGCTGCCGCTGCCGGACTCGAGGTCGAGTGCTCGGTGATCGGCAACGAGGAGCCGATCGCGTCCGAGCCGGGGCAGATCCTGCTGGCCGCCGGGGAACAGGGTTGGTATGACTACGAGGCAAAGTACTCGCCCGGCGGTATGCAGCTGATCGTGCCGGCGCGGATCACGCCGCGGGCGCGTGAGCGGGTGCGTGAGCTGGCGGTGACCACGTTCCGGCGGGCCGGTTGTTGCGGGCTCGCCCGCGTCGACTTCTTCGTCGACGGCGATGACGTGCTCGTCAACGAGCTCAACACGATGCCGGGGTTCACGCAGACGAGCGTCTTCGGGTCATTGTTCGCCGCCAGCGGGATCGCGTATCCGGAGCTCATGGACCGGCTGGTGAAGCTGGCGCTGGAGCGCTACGAGGTCCAGCGGCGCCACCAGTTCTGATCATTTGCCGATCGTCGCGGGCCCTTAAGTGTAAAGAGCGATCTCGTTGACGGCGACGGACTCGCCCGTGCCGAGACTTGTGATCCACACCAGGTAGTAGTGGTAATCGACGCCGGCGGTGTCGAGCCGGATCGTCTGCGTCGAGTGCACGAAGCGTGCGGCGCCGACCTTGACCCAGCCGGTGGGTCCGACGTCGAACACATCGGGGTTGGGCGCCAGGCGGCGGGCATAGATCACCACCGTATATCCCGGGGTGTCGGTGTCGATGATCATCGAGCCCGCGGCGACGCCCGGGCTTACGGTCACGTAGATGCCGACGCCAGGTTTCTGCAGGCCGTTGTAGTACTGCTCAGTCGTCCAAGCCGTGTTGCGATTCCTGTCGATCGCCAGCCCGACCTCCCCGGGGTTCTGGTCCTTGGGCCCGACCGGAGCGAGAGGGTTGTAGTCGTGCGCGCACGAATCGCAGAGCTGCACCGCGGTGGGAGTCGCCCTCGGCGCCGGCTGCGGCAGCTTGCCGGTCCCGTGGTGCGTGCGCGTGGCCAGCCAGGCCGCACCGCCGCCCACCAGCGCCACGACCACCAGCGCCACGACCACCACTGCCACTGGATGGCGCAGGCGGAAGGGGACGCGTCGCTGCGCGTGTGACGGCAGCGTCCGCAGGACGGTTGTGACCTCTCCCGTGGCGCTGCCGGCACGAGCCGTCTCGATCCCCAGCACCTCCTCCAGGTCGGCGATCAGCTCGGCATCGTCGGCATAACGGTCGTCCTGGTGCTTGGCGGTAGCGGTGTCGAGTACCGCCGCCAGCGCGGCCGAGATCTCGGGGCGCTTGGTCTGAACGTCGGGGATCGCCTCCCGGACGTGCTTCATCGCGACTGCGACCTGGTTCTCGCCCTTGAACGGGACCTCTCCTGTCAGCATCTCGTACAGCACGATGCCGAGCGAGTACAGATCTGACTGACCGGTGACGTGTTGGCCGAGGGCCTGCTCGGGGGAGACGTAATCGGTGGTGCCGAGCACGCGGCCGTCGACGGTCAGGCCCTCCTCCTCCAGCGTGCGAGCGATCCCGAAGTCGGTGACCTTCGCCGACCCCTCCTCGTCGATCAGGACGTTCTGGGGCTTGACGTCGCGGTGGACGATGTGGCGGGCGTGCGCGGCGCCCAGGGCTCGCGCGATCTCGATCGCGTAGGCCACCGCCTCGGTGATCGGCAGCCGTCCCAACCGGCGGATGCGCTCTTTGAGCGTCTCGCCTTCCACGTACTCGAATACGATGTACGGCCGGCCGTCGTCCTCGCCTGCGTCGATGACTCCCACCACGTGGGGATGCGACAGCTGGGCGACCGCGCGCGCCTCCCGCCGGAAGCGCTCCAGCTCCTCGGAGTCGCTGGTCACTTCGCGGTTCATCAGCTTCACCGCGACCTGACGCTCCAGCGTCGAATCGAACGCCCGGTAGACGGTCGACATGCCGCCGGCACCGATCCGTGCTTCCAATCGGTAGCGCCCGTTGAGGGTGGTGCCGAGCAGCGTGCTCATCTCTAGCTCTCTATTTTGCGCCACATGGCCGTCGTTCATGCCTACTACTACACCGATCCGGCCTGCCCTTGGTCCTGGGGCCGGAGCCTGCGCCGTGTACGCTCGCCTCAGAGCTAGGCGAGGGGCTCAAGTTCACGTACTTGATGGCCGGCGCGGCGCGCGAGCTCAGCGATCCGATGGCCGGCTTTGCGCGCGCGCTCCGGTTCCAGGCCGAGCGCACCGGCAGCGGCGAGCTGTGGTCGTTGGCGTAAGAGCCAAGAGCCCTAGGTCTGCCTCAGACCTGAAGCGTCGCCCCGCAACCCCGCGTCGGGCATCGCGACGACGCCGTCATCATCGGTCAGCCGACCGATGATGACGGTTCCCGGATGATGGGAGGCGAGCAACTCCACCGCGTCGTCGGCGTCCGCCGCGGCCACGATCACGCAGAAGCCACAGCCCATGTTGAAGACCTCCCACATCTCCGCCGCTCCGATCTCGCCGAGCCTGGCGATCAGACCGAACACCGGCGTAACCGGGAGCGGCGCGGTGATCTCATAACCCACCCCTGAGCCGAGCCGCAGCAGGTTGAGCAAGCCTCCGCCGGTGATGTGGGCAAGGCCGTGCACAGGAATCTCGCCGGCCAGCAAGGCCAGGACCGCACGGACGTAGATCGCCGTGGGCTCCAGCAGTGCGTCGGCCACGCTGGCCCCGCACAGCTCGGATGGAGTGGCCTCCAGCGACAGGCCGGCCCGTTCGAGCAGCACCTTGCGGGCCAGCGTGAGTCCGTTCGAGTGCACCCCACTGGCCGGCAGTCCGATCAGGGCGTCGTCCGGGGCGCAGGCCGCGCCGTCGATAATCCGGTCTAGCGCCACCGTTCCGAACGCCGAGCCGACAAGGTCAAAGCCGTAGGGAGAGGGATGACCGCGGATCAGCTCCGGCAGTTGGCAGACCTCGCCGCCCGGGATCTCGATCCCGGCTGCCTCGGCACCGATCCGCAGACCGACTCCGATCTGCTTCAAAATCTCCGGGTCGGCCTGCTCTACGGCCAGGTAGTCGAGCAGCGCCAGCGGCTGCGCACCGACGCAGATCAGGTCATTGACGTTCATCGCGATGCAATCGATCCCGATCGTGCCGAAGCGCCTCGTCTGCTCGGCGACGATCACCTTGGATCCGACGCTGTCGGTCGCCAGTGCGATCCCGAGGTTCGGCGTCACCCGCAGCACGCTGGCGTAATGACCGGGCAGCGGGACCGTCAGCGACGCCCGGCCGGGCTCGATCGCGCGCAGCACCTCGACCAGGGCGTTGACGCCACGGTCGGCCTGGTGCGTGTCCACCCCGGCCGCAGCGTAAGTTTGCGTGCTGCTCACGCCGGCATTGTCCTGCATCAGCCGGACCCTTCCGGTCTGGCCGTGCGCGCCCGTCTCCGGCGTAGGCGCCCGGCGACGGCGAGCCCCAGACAGACCCGGTAGGCGGCATAGGGAAGCAGCGAGCGGTCACGTTCCACCTGGCGGATCAACCAGGTGGAGCCCAGCGTTGAGCCGAACGACGCGACGGCTCCGGCCATGAACGGCACGGCGGTGTGCGGCGGCAGTCCGCGCCGTGCCAAGCGCACGCTCTTGAGCACCGTCGCGCCCGCGATCACCGGCAGGGCGACGTGGCGCGAGAGTCTGTTGGCGTCCTCCCGCGTGAACCCGCGCAGGCGGGCGGCCGCGAGCGTGGCGCCGTTGCGCGACACGCCCGGGATCAACGCGCACGACTGGGCCAACCCCAGGCACAGCGCGTCGATCGGCCCAGCCTGAGGTGAGCGCCGCGTCTGGGGCCTGCGATCCGCCCAGGCCATCACCACAGCGCCGGCGATCAGCCCTGCCGCGATCGTCGGCGGCGTTCCGAGGTGACGTTCAATCTGGCGCTCCAGCCGATAGCCGATCAGTGCCGGTGGTGCGAACGACAGCGCGATCAGGGCCGCTAGGCGGAAGTCCATTCCCCGCAGCGCGTCGTCCACCTCGCCGCGCAGCGTGATCAGCAGGGCGGCGGCGGTGCCGGCATGCAGGACAACCTCGAATGATTTGCGCAGCTCTCCGTCGAGGCGATCGTAGTCCCAGTCCAGCAGCCAGGGGATCAGCGCGATGTGGCCTGACGAGGAGATTGGCAGCAGCTCAGCCGGCCCGTGCAGTGCTCCCAGCGCCAGCGCCTGTCCGATTGTGAAATCGCTGCCCGACAGATCGTCCGGGGACCGGACCTTCGTGGTCGTTCCCACCTAGTCAGGAACGGCATCCGCGGCGGGCTCTCGCTCCGACGGCGCTGCCGTCCGGCTGGCTACCGGCGGGCCGGGGCCGTCGCCGCCCCGCCGCGCGCGGCGAATCAGGTAAACGATCACCACTACCACCAGCGCCGCGCCGGCATAGTCCACGTACTCCAGGTGATGGCGCCAGGCTTGCCAGTTGCTCCCGACCTCCCGGCCGAGCACGCCGAGACCCGCGATCCAGACGATCGAGCCGAGCGTGGCCAAAGCGATGAAACGCCAGAACGGCATCTTGGCCACCCCCGCGGCGTAGGGGAAGGCGGCGCGCACGAACGGGATCAGGCGCGAGATGACGATTGCCGGTGCGCCGTAGCGCTCGAACCATCGATGCGAGCGATCAAGCCGCGCCTGGCTCATGTGGAGCTTGCCGCCCTGGCGCTCGAGCAGCTCGCGCCGACCGTAGTAGCCGATCGAGTAGGCGATCGTGGCGCCGGCGAGATCGCCGATCAGACCGGCGATGATGATCCCGGGGAGAGTGAGATTGCCCTCAAAGACGTTGAAGCCGGCGAACAGCATCGTCGGCTCGGTGCCGGGCACACCGACCACGCCGCTGGTCAGCGTCAGCAATCCGACGCCGGCCAGCCCGAGGCTCCCGATCAGGTTCGTGGCGAGCGTCACCAGCGAGTCGGTGATTGAAGCGTGCGCTAACAACAAGGCCGTCAAGGGTAGTGCACGAGCGCCAGCCAACCGCCTCATGAGGCCGCGCCGGTAGGGTTGGGCGAGATGACAATTGCGCTGTTCGATACCGCGACGGCGCTAGCGCCGCTGCGCGAGGCGATCATGAGCAAGATCGCCGAGGTGGTGGCGGGCGGGAGGTTCGTGCTGGGACCTGAGGTGCAGGCCTTTGAAAACGAGTTCGCTGCCTACCTCGGCGTGCGACACGTGGTCGGGGTCGCCAACGGGACCGACGCGATCACGATCGCGCTCCGGGCGCTGGGGATCGGACCGGGCGACGAGGTCGTCGTGCCGTCGTTCACCTTCTACGCGACCGCCGAGGCGGTCGTCGACGCCGGCGCTCGGCCGATCTTCTGCGACGTCGACCTGGCGACGCGCAATGTCAGCCTCGACACGGTGCGCGCCGCCCTGACCCCCCGCACCGCGGCGATCGTGGCCGTAGACCTGTTCGGCTGTCCCGCTCCCCTGGCGGAACTGCGCAGCCTGGGTCTGCCGGTGCTCGAGGACGCCGCTCAGGCCGCTGGGGCGAGCCAGGACGGGCGCCGTGCAGGGTCGCTGTCGGAGGCCGCCACGTTCTCCTTCTACCCGTCTAAGAACCTCGGTTGCTTTGGCGACGGCGGCGCGATCGCCACCGACGACGCAGAGGTCGCCGAGCTGGCGCGAGCGCTTCGGTTTCACGGCTCTCGCGACAAGCGGACGTTCGAGTACGTGGGCTACAACTCCCGGCTCGATGAGCTGCAGGCCGCCGTCCTGCGGATCCTGCTCGCCCAGCTGGATTCCTGGTGTGACGGGCGACGCGCCGGTGCCCGCGCTTACGCGGCGGAGGGACTCGATCGTCACGTGACGCTCCCGGTGACCCCCGCCGGCGCCGTCCCGGCCTGGCATCTGTTCGTGGTCACGCATCCGCGCGCCGATCAGCTGATCGGCGCGCTCAACCAGGCCGGAGTGCAGGCGCGCGGCTACTACCGCATCCCCTTGCACAAGCAGCCGGCGATGGTGCCCTACGCTCGTGACACGCCCAGTCTCCCGGCGACGGATGAGCTGGCGGCGACCAACATCGCGCTGCCGATCAGCCCCGTCTTTGGCCCTGGGCAGGCTCGCGAAGTGGTGTCGGCCATCACTGGTGCGCTGGGTTGAGGGTCTGGATTGACCTGACCAACTCCCCGCACGTGCTGGTGATGCGGCCGATGATCGCCGAATTTCGCGCCGGGGGTCACCAGGTCGAGGTCACTGCGCGGGACTTCGCCCAGACGCTCGGCTTGTGCGATCGCTTTGGAATCGGCTATACCGCGATCGGACACCATCGCGGGGCCGGCCTGGCCGCCAAGGCCCGCGGGCTGGCGTCCCGCTCGTCGCAGCTGGTCCGCTGGGCCCGGCGCCGGGACTTCGACCTGGCGATCGGACACGGATCAAACGACGTCACAGTGGCTGCCGCGCTGCTGCGCATCCCCTGTAGCACGACTTTCGATTACGAGTGGGCGACCGTGCAGCACAACGTCAACTGTCGCCTGGCCCAAGCCGTCGTGGTGCCCGACGCGATCCCGGCCGAGCGCCTGTATCGCTATGGCGCGCGCGGCAAGCTGCATGCCTACGCGGGCCTCAAGGAGGAGTACTACCTGTCCGACTTCGAGCCCGACCCGGCGGTGTTGGACGAGCTTGAGCTCGACCGGTCCCAGCCGATTGTCGTGGTGCGGACCCCGCCCGCCGTGTCGCTATATCACCGGTTCGAGAATGAGCAGTTCGCGCGGCTGCTGGCCCGGTTGCGGGGGACCCAGACGATCGTCATGCCGCGCACCGACCAGCAGCGCGCCGAGCTCGCCTCAGCGGGCGGGTTCATCGTGCCCGAGCGCCCTATCGACGCGCAGTCGCTGATCGCCTACGCGGATCTCGTCGTCAGTGCGGGCGGAACCATGAACCGTGAGGCGGTGGCGCTCGGGACGCCCGTCTACACCCTGTTCGAGGGCCGGTTGGGGGCCGTTGACGAACGCCTGATCGCGGAAGGACGGCTGCGACGCCTGGAGCGCGCAGATCAGGTGGAGCTGGTCAAGCGCACGGGTACAGCCGCCGCCGCCCGCGTTCGTCGCGATCCCGCGGTGCTCGCCGCGCTGCTAGCCGGCCCGGCCAGGAGACGGCGCGTGCGTTAGCTGTAGGTTTTCGGATCCGATCCATGAGCCGCCGCCGGCTGAGCGGCTGGTACTGTCGCTGCCCGTGTCTGATACCGCAGTTCAGCATCCGCCAGCCGGCCGCCAGCCGGAGACAGGATCCTCACGGGCGACTCGACCGACCGGCACCCGGGCCCTGGCCGGTCGCTACGCATGGTGGATCGTCGCCGTCGCGCTGGTCATCTTCTCGGCCGTAGTCGTGCTCGTGGCCGGTACCAGGCCCGGCTATGACCCCTACGGCTGGCTGGTGTGGGGCTATCAGGCGTGGCACGCGTCGCTGAACCTGGGCGGTGCGCCGTCGTGGAAGCCGTTCACGTTCCTGTTCACCGTCCCATACTCGCTGTTCGGGCACTACGCGCTGTGGCTGTGGATGACGACCGCCGTCGCGTCCTCGCTGGCGGGCAGCATCTTCGCCGGACGGATCGCCTACCGAGTTGTCGCGACGAGCCCGGCCGGCGGCTCTTCATCCTTAAGTGGCTCGGTCCGGGGCTCGTCGTCCGCCACCGGCCCGGAGCGACGCTCGGCGGCGATCGCCGCCGCGATCTTCGCCGGGCTGGCGCTGCTGGGGATCCAGGACTACATGCACTACGTGCTGAGCGTCCAGTCGGATCCGATGCTGGTCACGGTTTGCCTGGCGGCGATCGACTGCCATCTGTCCGGGCATCCCCGCTGGGCGTTCGTGCTGCTGGCGCTCGCGTCGCTGGGGCGCCCGGAGGCATGGCCGTTCACGGGGCTGTACGCGATCTGGGCGTGGCGAACGATCCCCGCGATGCGATGGCTGATCGGCGTCTGCCTGCTGGCGATCGCGGCGCTGTGGTTCGGCGTCCCGGAGATCACCAATCATCGCCCCAACATCGCCGGGCAGCTGGCACTCAAGTCGCCGCGGGAGTTGCACAGCAACAAGGTGATCGGCACGATCGATCGCTTCACCGCCCTCAGCTACTTCCCGATCGAGCTTGCCGCCGTGGTCGCGGTCGTGATCGCGGCATTCAAGCGAAACCTGGTAGTGCTGATGCTCGCGGCGGCCGCCGTGCTGTGGGTGCTGATCGAGATTGCGTTCACGCTGCACGGCTTCCCCGGCGTGCCGCGCTACCTGTTCGAGCCCGCCGGCGTGACCGCCGCCCTCGCCGGTATCGCAGTGGGTTGGGTTCTGGTCGACGCGCCCCGCCTGTCGGCGAAGCTGTCCGGCTGGAGCGGGATTCCGGTCGTGGTCGTTCTGGTCGCCAGCCTGCTACCGGGCGCGCTGGCCCGGGCCCGTACCGAGCACAGGGACCTGAATCACGAGCGCGCCCGGACGACCGAGATCAACAAGCTCGCGGCGACGATCGACGCCATCGGGGGCTATAAGCACCTCCGCGCCTGCGGCCGGCCGGTGATGAATGTCGAGTACGTGAGCATCATGGCCTGGTACATCAAGCTCGATACGGGCTACATCGGCTACCGGCCCCAGTTCGAGCTGAAGAAGAAGTATCCAATCGTCCTGTTCACGTCACTGCCCAACGGCTGGGCGGTGCACTCATACCGGGTCAGGCCCGCGCTGCGAGCCTCCTGCTCGAACCTGGCCAATGCCCTCTACGTGCCCACGGCGCGCCACCCCAACGGCGTCCTGATCCACCGCTGAACGGGCGACGCCGCCCCGACCGACCGGCCGCTAACGCGCCCTCAGTACAGGGTTCTCCGCCCTCCCCACTAAAATCTCCGGCCAATGCGCCGGCGGATCAGATCCGCGGCCTTTCCCGTCCACCGCCACGCGCTGCCCCAGCTGCTGGTGGACGGTGTCTTGGTCGCGCTCGCATACTTCCTCGCCTTCCGGCTGAGGTTCGAGGACCACGTGCCGTGGCGCTACGAGCACCTGTTCGAGGCCACGATTCCCTGGGTTATCGTTGTCACGCTGATTGTGCTCGCCTCGTTTGGCCTCTACCAGCGCTTGTGGAAGTATGTCGGCCAGCGCGACTACGAGGCGGTAGTCAAGGGGCTGGTGCTCTCGACGCTCGTGATCGTCGGCGCGATCACGCTGCTGCACCCGGTTCAGACCGCTCCGCGGATCGAGACCCACGGCAACACCTTCAGTGTGGTGTCCAGTCCGGTGGCGCTCCCCGCCAGCGTGATCTCGCTGTTCTTCCTGCTGCAGATGGCGCTGCTGGTGGCTGCCCGCTTCCTCGTGCACCTGATCGTGGAGGGACGCGTGCGCAGTTTCAGGGTCGGCAAGGGAGCGGGCGAGGTGCTCGTGGTCGGCGGCGGTCAGGGTGGTCGGCTGGTGGTCCGTGAGCTGCTGCGCAACCCGCAGTTGAGGCTGCGCCCGGTCGGGTTCGTCGACGACGACCCCCGCAAGCAGGGGATCAAGGATGAGCACGGCCTCAAGGTGCTCGGCACCACGTCGGCGGCCGATCTGGACCGGATCCTCGACGAGCTGGAACCCGACGAGGTGGTGATCGCGATCCCCTCGGCTCCGGGTACGCTGCGCGCACGTGTGGTGACCGCCTGCCGGGCCCGCGGCATTCCGGTACGCACGACGCCCACCGTGTTCGAGTTGCTCAGGGACGGCTCAGGCCAACTGAGGGTGACGCGGCAGCTGCGCGAGGTCCGCGTCGAGGACATGCTCGGGCGCGAGCCCGTCCGCGAGGAGCTGGAGCGCGTTGGTGCCTATCTGGCCGGCCAGGTCGTGCTCGTCACCGGCGCCGGAGGCTCGATCGGCGCCGAGCTGTGCCGGCAGATTGCCCGCGTCGGGCCGCGGCGCCTGGTCCTGGTCGATCACGCTGAGGACAACCTGTTCGAGATCCTGCGCGAGCTCGAGGAGGATCGTCACGTCCGCACCGCGATCCCGGTCTTGGCCGACTGCCGGGAGGAGGAACGGATGCGGGAGGTGATCGCCGAGCACCGCCCGGCGGTCATCTTCCACGCGGCTGCCTACAAGCACGTGGCGATGATGGAGCTCAATCCGGTCGAGGCGATCCGCAACAATGCGCTGGCGACCCGGCTGATGGCCAGGATCGCCGGTGACGCCGGTGTGCGGACCTTCGTACTCGTCTCCACCGACAAGGCGGTCAAGCCGGCGACGGTGATGGGCGCCTCCAAGGCACTGGCCGAATGGGCCGTAGAGGCCGCCGCCGCCAAGCACCCGGGTACCACCTACTCGACCGTGCGATTTGGCAACGTGTTGGCCTCCTCCGGATCCGTGGTCTCGATCTTCCGCCGCCAGATCGCCGCCGGCGGCCCCGTGACCGTCACCGACCCGCGCATGAGCCGGTATTTCATGACGATTCCGGAGGCGGTGCAGCTGATCATTCGCGCCGGCTCGCTGGGCGAGGCCAGCGGCGAGGTGTTCGTGCTGGAGATGGGCGATCCAGTGTCGATCATCGAGCTCGCCGAGCAGATGATCCGTTTGTCGGGGCTTGAACCCGAGCGTGACATCGCGATCGAGATCATTGGTGCCCGGCCGGGGGAGAAGTTTCACGAGGACCTGTTCAATCCCTACGAATATCCGCAGCCCACGCCAGCCGAGAAGATCGTCCGCGCCGAGCGTCAGCGGCTGGAGCCGAGCTGGGTGGAACACACCTTCGCTGAGATCAACCTGCTGGTCCTGGAGGGTGACGCTGCCGGCCTGGCCGAGCACGTCGCCAAGTTGTCAGAAGCGAGGATGACCCTCGCCGGCGACGAAGCCGCCGGGTTCGCCCCTTAGACTGCCGCCCGACGATGGAAGCCGTCCCATTTGCCCTTTCGGTCAGCCACTTCATCAACACGGTGGGTGCCGACGCAGGATTCGCCGCGATCATCGGTCTCGCGCTGCTGGTCGTGCTGTATTTCGCCCAGGCCCGTGAGACCCACTCGCTGCGTGATCAGGCGGCCGATGCCGAGGGTCGCGTGGCCCAACTTGAGCGGCGCGTCGCTGCCCTGACGAGGGCACAGACCCCCGCGGCGGCCCCGGCTCCGCGCGCGGTCTCTGCCCCCGCTTCTGTGGCCCGCCCGCCCGCCCGTCCGGTCCTGGCCGCCCGCCCGGCCAGCCCTGCAGCCTCGCCG